>NZ_SJPF01000005.1:300000-460941 GCF_007859755.1 Blastopirellula retiformator
TTGGGATCGGGGCAGGGGAGTTGGCGTCGCGACAAACTGGTGACATCACGGCGATGCTCCCAACCTTCGCGGAACCGCCGCTCTTGCTCTTTCCACGCAGCGGAATCCGGCGTCAGGCCGAACAAATCGTGCAGAAAGTTTTGCGGCGACGTGTTCTCGTCCAACCGCCGCACCAGGTAGGCCATCGCACTTTGGAAGTCCTTCTCTTGCACCGCCGGAGCGTAAAGGAGCAGCCCGCCTGCTTGCTCTTTCACGATCCGGGCCTGGTGATTGGCCATGCCTTCCAGCATTTCGATTTCGACAGCGTCGCTAGTCCCAAGCTCTTCACGCAGCGTCAACGCGAGCGCCACGTCAAACAAGTTGTGCGATGCAACGCCAACCCGCAGCACCGCGGCATTCTCGGGCCGCACGCAGAACTCCATCATCCGGCGATAGTTGGCGTCGGTTTCGGCTTTGGTGCGATAGGGCGCCGAGTGCCAGCCGTGCAGCTCCGCTTCGACATCTTCCATCGCCATGTTGGCGCCTTTGACCAGGCGAACCTTGACCTGGGCGCCGCCGGCGGCAACTCGTTCTTGGGCCCATGCGGCCAATTCCTGCAGTGCGTTCCATGAGTCGGGAATGTAGGCCTGCAGCACGATGCCGGCCGAATAGTGCAGGAACTCCGGCTCCGCCAAGACTTGCTGAAACGCTTCGAGCGTCAGACGCAGATCGCGATATTCTTCCATGTCGAGATTGACGAATTTGCCATCTGGCGCCGCCGCGCGATAGATAACTCGCAGGCGGTCTTTGATCGCCGTCAACGTCTGATCGTAGGCGGTCAAGTTGATCTGGCTGAAGACGGCCGAGATCTTGACCGACAAGTAGTTCACCTCGGGCTGCTGCAGATACTCGAGGGCAATCCGCAGACGATTCTGGGCTTCTTCCTCTCCCAAAACCGCTTCGCCCAGGTGATTGAGGTTGATCGAGAAACCTTGCGAGACGCGACCACGCACATACCGGCGCAGCTCGTCCATCTCGCCGTTCAGGATGACGTTGGACGAGTCGGCTCGCATCCGAGCGGCGATCAGCGGCATCACGATCTGCGGAGCGACGACGCTGGCGGCGCTGGCGATGCGCAGCAACATCCGATCAGTCCAGGAGAAGTACTGCGGCAACCCAAAGTCGCGCAAGAGACCCCGCCAACGCCGAGCCTGGATGTGCGGCTTGGCGCTGCGAAAGCTCTCGTCGACCATCGCCATGGTAAACGCCTTGCCGGCGGCGTCGTTCATCATGCGGGCAAGCTGTTGGCTTTGCTTTTTTTCGCCGCTCCGCATGCTCCGGTTTGCCGCGGAGAGCAAGCGTTTGGCCAATTCGACGGTTCGGTTGGCAATCGTCGAATTTAACATCTCATGACCCAAAGATGACTCGCTGGGGGGGCTGTTGTGAAATTGTTCAACAATCATGTCGAAAATGTCATCACTGCAGGAGGGGGGGGGCGCGAAAAGCCGGTTTTTTACAATTCTAGGTCTCTTCGCGCGAACTGTCTTGCGATTACAATTTGTTGCTGTGCAGAAAAACTACAAAGGCGGTTCGGCGGAAAACCGTTAATTCGTGAAGGGGACTAGCTTTGAATCGAGTTGCCTCGAGTTCGTCGCGGACCGAGATTTTTTCTGAATCGCCGGGTCTCGAGACGATGGAAACGTTGTTTCGCTCTTTGCCAAACGTCTTGTTTTGTATCAAGGATCGCGACCGTCGTTACGTCGCCGCCAATGACGCGTTGGTCAATGCGACGCTCAAGAAGACGGTCAGCGACGTGCTCGGTCGCCGCGCCATCGAAGTCTTTCCAGAGATGTTGGCCGCCGGTTACGAGCAGCAGGATGACGAGGTCTTTGAACGGGGCGTCAACATCGAAGATCGTCTCGAGATGATCACCCGCGCCGACTGCGACGTCGGTTGGTTCGTCACGCACAAGGCGCCGATTCATTCACGAACCGGCGAAGTGATCGCGCTGGCGGCGATCTCGCGCGACTTGGAAATCCGCGCCGATGAAGGCCAAGAGTTGGGCGCCGTCAAAGAGGCGCTCGATACCCTGCATCGCGACTACAGCAAGCCGCTGCGGATTGGCGAGCTGGCCGAACAGACGAAGATGTCGGCCAGTCAATTCGAACGCCGCATCAGCAAGATCACCGGCCTGTCGCCGCGTCAGCTGTTGACCAAGTTGCGGATCGACGCCGCCGCCAAACGGCTCCGTGAAACCGACTTGTCGGTTGGACAAATCGCGATCGATACCGGCTTTTATGATCAAGCGGCGCTCACACGCAAGTTCCGCGAAGTGACCGGGCTGACCCCGGCCCGCTATCGTCAGGCAACCAGCTCGCTATAAGCGGGCGGGCGGTTTGCCGGTGTCGAGAAACCCGTGGAGCCACGCTTCGTAGGGCGCTGGATCAAGACCCTGCTCGGCGACCCATGCGTCGTCGTAGTAGGTCGTCAGGTAGCGTTCGCCGCCATCGCAGATCAGCGTGACGACGCTGCCTGATTCGCCGCGCTCGATCATCTGGGCGACGATCTGCATGGTCGCCCAGAAGTTGGTGCCGGTCGAACCGCCGCACTTGCGATCGAGCAGGCATTCCAGCAGCCGGATCGAGGCCAGTGACGCGGCGTCGTCAACTTTGATCATCTTGTCGACGACGGTCGGTAGGAACGAGGCTTCGACCCGCGGACGCCCGATCCCTTCGATCCGCGACGGCTTGCTCGAGGTCACACTGCGGTCGCCAGTTTGATAGAAGTCGTAGAAGACCGAGTTCTCGGGGTCGGCGACGCAGAGCTGCGTCGAAAGCTTCTGGTAGCGGATGTAGCGTCCGATCGTTGCCGACGTGCCGCCGGTTCCGGCCGAGACGACGACCCACTTGGGCACCGGATCCGCTTCCAGTTCCATCTGCCGGAACATCGATTCGGCGATGTTGTTGTTGGCCCGCCAGTCGGTGGCCCGCTCGGCGAAGGTGAACTGATCCATGTAGTGTCCGCCGATCTCCTTGGCGATTCGCTCAGCGTGCGAATAGATGTCGCCGCCGTCGACCAGGTGGCAGATCCCGTCGAGGAACTCGATCTTCTTGATCTTCTCGCGCGACGTGTTGGCCGGGATGACCGTGTGAAACGGCAGGTCCAGCAACTGGGCGAAATAGGCTTCGCTGATCGCGGTGCTGCCGGAAGAGGCCTCGACGATCGGCGTCCCTTCTCGAATCCAGCCGTTGCAGATTCCGTACAAAAACAGCGATCGGGCCAGCCGGTGTTTCAAGCTGCCGGAAGGATGGATCGACTCGTCCTTCAGGTAGATCGAAATGTTCGGCAACTGCAGGCAAGGAACTTGGATCAGATGGGTGTCGGCAGAGCGGTTGAAGTCGCGATCGATCGCAGAGATCGCACGATCTACCCAGGCGGTGGTCATCGGCGGAACGCTATTGGTCAAAGTGGTTTACGAAGCGGAATCTAGGACTGTCCCACTCGCAGTCTAGTTCGCCACCGGGCGATTGCGAAAGGAGGTTTTCCGCCAAATGCCCGATTACTTTGTTCGTTAAATCGAGAAAATTGCCGACAGGCAGTCTGGCGCTGCGCTTCAGGAGAACATCTGGTAGTCGCCGGTCGGCTCGAACGCATTTTGAATGTGGTCGATCGTCGGCTGACGCTGATCGTCGGGCCAAGTGATCGCTACGACATCGAAGCGGGCTTTGCATTCCAGTAGGTTGTGACGGCGGAGATAGCTGAGCCCAAGTCGGGTCAGCTTCGCCTGTTTTACGGCATCGACCGCGTCGGCCGGATGGGCGGAGTCGCTGGTCGTGCGGGTCTTCACTTCGACAAAGACGACCGTGCGGCCATCGACGGCGACAATGTCGATCTCTCCCAGCTTCGAGCGATCGCTGCGGGCGATGATCTTGTAGCCGAGTCGCCGTAAAAAGCGAGCGGCGGCCGCTTCGCCGCGAGCGCCAAGCGACTGTGGCTTGCGCCATTGAGATAGCCAGCGAAACAGCATCAGGGGACTCACATCGTATGGATCTGGACGAACGGGTCGGCTTGATTATGGCGTGGCGAGCAAGAGAAAGCACGCAAAAACAGTGTACGGTCCGCGCATGCAAAAACCGCTCGGCCCAAATTGGACCGAGCGGTCTTGAATCAAATCGCTGGAGTGGACCGGAGCTTAGGCGCGGCGTTCGGCCAGGCGGGTCGCCTTACCAACGCGATCGCGCAGGTAGTACAGCTTCGCACGGCGGACGACCGACTTGCGGGTTGAGACGATCTTGTCGACCTTGGGGCTGTGGATCGGAAACTTCTTTTCGACCCCTTCGCCGCCGACGATCCGGCGAACCGTGAACATCTCACGGGTGCCGCTGCCGCTACGGGCGATCACGGTTCCGGTGTAAACCTGGATCCGTTCTTTGTTGCCTTCGAGAATCTTGGTGTGGACATCGACGGTGTCGCCGATTTCGAACTCGTCGACATCCGCCTTCTTGAAGGGGGCTTCGACCTTGTTCATCAGTTCTTGGCTCATAGTAACTTTCCTTTCCAGCGATTATTCGTCTTCTGACTCGCCTTGGCGATCGAGTAAATCGGCTCGCCGCCGTTGTGTACGTTCGATGCTTTGTTTTTTTCGCCAGGCGGCGATCTGGGCATGATCGCCGCTTAGCAGGACGTCTGGCGCCGCGAGGCCGCGATAGACGCGTGGTCGCGTGTATTGCGGAAACTCCAGCAGCCGGTTGCCCGAGCTAAAGCTGTCGTCGACGCTGCTCGTCTCGTCTCCCAGGACCCCTGGGATGAGCCGGATCACCGCGTCGATGATCGCCATTGCGGCGACTTCGCCCCCGTTCAGGACATAGTCGCCAAGCGAGATCTCCTCTGGCTCCAGGAGATCGCTAACCCGTTGGTCGAACCCTTCGTAGCGGCCGCATAGCAGCAGCAGTCGCTTCTCTTGGCTCAACTCTTCGACCAGCCGCTGATCGAGCCGCCTTCCTTGAGGCGTCAGCATGATCAAGCGACCCGGCTGAACTCCTTCACACTGAACCGCTTCGACGCACTCGACGACCGGTTCGGCTCGAATCACCATTCCCGCGCCGCCGCCGAAAGGTCGGTCATCGACGCGATTGTGCTTGTCGTTGGCCCATTTCCGCATGTCATGCGGATGGACCTCGACCAGGTCTCCTTCGATCGCCTTCGCCAGCAGGCTTTGGCCCAGGTAACTGGCGAAGATCTCAGGAAACAGAGTCAGGACGTCGAAACGCATGGCGAATTACTCGCCGCCTTCTTCCTTGGCCGGTTCTTCGGCCGGAGCTTCCGCCGACGCTTCGGCAGCTTCCCCTTCGGCGGGCGCTTCTTCAGCAGCCGGAGCTTCCGGAGCCTTTTCGGTGATCTCGACCTTCGGCGGCACGAACTTGGCCGTGGCCTGCAGCTTTTCGAGAGCAGCGGATTGGGCGTCGACGTGCGTTCCGTCGGTGCCGTACTTACGGATCAAGACGGCGACTTTCGGCGACGCTTGGGCGCCAACACCCAGCCAATAGTCGACCCGTTCGCGCTTCAGCACGACGCGGGCGTCTTTTTCCGAAACGAACGGATCGTAGGTGCCTAGATACTCGATCGCCTTACCATCGCGGGGCGAACGGGCATCCATGGCGCAGATCCGGTAAAACGGGCGGTGGGTTCGACCCATCCGCTTCATGCGAATTCGTACTGCCACGAACGATTACTCCTGTGCAATTGCGAATTGATTCAAGTGTGTATTGAAAATGACTTCTAGCGTTTTTTTCGTTTGCGGAGCGCCTTGGAGCGTTCCTTCTTTTGGGCGGCGCGCTCTTTCGTGCTCAGGCGTTTGCCGGTGCCGACCTTGTTTTTCTTCATCTTGCCGGTCGGATCCATCAGGTCGCCCCGCTGCATCTTGCCCATCAGCTCGGATGGCGAAGCCCCCTTCATCATCGACGACATCGCATCAAACTGCTTTAGCAGGTTGCTGACGTCTTGCGGCGATTTGCCGCAACCGGTCGCGATCCGTTGGCGACGCTGCGGGTTGATGACCTTGGGGTTGCGGCGTTCCTCGGGGGTCATCGCGTCGATAATGCCCCGCAGCCCCCGCATCTCTTTCTCGTGATCGGAATTTTGCAGCATGCCGGCCATTTCGCCAAAGCCAGGCATCAAGCCGAGCATCTTGGTCATCAGGCCGGGCCGCATGATTTGTTCGAGCTGGCGTTTGAAGTCGTCGAGGGTAAAGTTACCCTCCTCGAGCGCCTTCTGGGCCTTCATCGCCTCTTCCTGGTCGAACTCCCGCTGCGCGAGATCAACCATCGAGAGAACGTCGCCCATACCGAGGATTCGGCCTGCCATGCGATCGGCGTAGAACGGCTCCAGTCCGTCCATGTGTTCGCTGACGCCGATAAATTTGATCGGAACGCCGGTAACGTGTTTGACCGACAAGAGGGCGCCGCCGCGAGCGTCGCCGTCCAGCTTGGTCATGATCACGCCGTCCAGCTCCAGCGCGTCGTTAAACGCTTTGGCGCTGTTGACCGCGTCTTGGCCGGTCATGCCGTCGACCACCAGGAAGCATTGATCCGGAACGATCTTGCGATCGATCGTCTTCAACTGCTCCATCAGCTCTTCGTCAATCGCCAACCGGCCGGCGGTGTCGAGAATAACGACGCTGATGCCATTTTCGCGGGCGTACTTCACCGCGTTCTGGCAAACGGCGATCGGATCGGACGCGCCTTCTTCGCTGTAGACCTTGGCGCCGACGCTTTCGCCCACCACGTGCAATTGCTGCACGGCGGCGGGACGCTGCAAGTCAGCCGCGACCAGCAGGGCTTTTTTCCCTTCGGTGCCGATCAAGCGGGCCAGCTTGCCGCAGGTGGTCGTCTTACCGGCGCCCTGCAAGCCGCACATCATCAGGACGGTGACGTCCTTATCGAGACGCAGCGAGGGATCGACCGGGCCGAGCAATTCGATCAGTTGCTCGTGGACCACGCCGACAAGTTGTTGGTCGGGATTGAGCGATTTGAGAACTTGTTGTCCCAGCGCTTCTTCCGAAACGCGGGCCATAAAGTCCTGGACCACCGGGTAAGCGACATCCGCTTCGAGCAGCGCTTCTTCGACCATTTTCAGGCCGTCGCGCATATTCGCTTCCGACAGTTTTCCCTTGCCGCGCAGCGATTTCATCGCAGATCGGAGGTTGTCTTGCAGTGAAGCGAACATGACGGAACCAGACACGGACAAAGGAAATCGTCCCCCACCCAGCATGCGCAGGCGGGCTGAGACGAAACGCGTATCTTAGCAAAGCCTAGCTAGGTTTGTAAATTGGTCGCCCCCATGAATTTGGGCGCACCCGGCCGCACTCCAAGACCGCGCTAAAAGAAAGCCGCCGGGCGAAACGCGCCGGCGGCTCGATGAATTGGCTAACTTGTTACTAGAAAGCAGTTTAGAGTCCCACTTCGGGCTGGGTGGTCAGCGTGACGCCGGACTCGCCCCCCGATGCGACCACTTCCAGCGGAATGGTCCAGCGGACTTCCGCGGTCTTGCAGAGCCCGTCGACCCCGTCTTCACAGAAGTAATAGCGGAGCGAAAACTTGACGGTCGATTTCCCTTCGCCGGCGACCGGCAGAGAGACCGTAAATTGCGGTTTCGGCTCGGGCAGGCTGACCAGTTCCACTTCTTCAGCGATCTTGGCCGGCCCGGTCGATTCCCCTTCCAGGAAATAGCTAGTCGGCGCCAGCTTGTTCAATTTCCAGCCAAGCGGTAGCTGAATATCGACGTTCAGCTTCACCTGGCCATCGGTGGCGGTCACCTTCGCCGGGTCGAGCATCACTTCCTTGGCTGACGAAAAGTTCGGCGTTTGCTTCACTTTGGGGGGGGAAGGAGGGGTCAGGCCCTCGATCGTGAGCGTCTTGACCTGCTTGGTTTTCAGATCGATCGTCCGGATCAGGTGGTTGTTGGTGTCGGCGACGTATAGCTTGCCATTGGCGTAGCTGAGACCGGCTGGCTCGTCAAAGGTGGGGGCGCTGTCGTCGGCGCCCCGTTCGCCGTTGCCGGCGACATTCAACGCTTCGCCGTTGCCGGCGATGGTCGAGACGTCCCCCGTCTTGGCGTCAGCGACCCGGATTTTGTTGTTGTAGGTGTCGGCGATGTAGATCTGTCCGTCGACGTAACAGACGCCGAGCGCATGTTGCAGGCGAGCATCTTTCGCCGAGCCATCCTTGTCGCCAAAGTCAAACAGCCGTCCCGACGGCAAATGGGCCGAGCCGGTCACGGTGCGGACCTCTTTTTCGGGATCAAACGGAACGGCCCGGATCGAGCTTCCTTCGCTGTCGGCGACATACAGCCAGGTTCCGTCCGAAGTCAGTCCCGAAGGCTGAGCGAACGACGAGTAGCCTTGCTCGTACGGAACCGGCGGCAGCAGCGGGCCGTCAACGATATCTTCGCGACCATTGCCGGCGTACGGACCGATTTCGGAACCGTCGAGCTTCATCTTCCAAATCTGGTGCGGGCCGGCCATGGCGATGTAGAGGTCGTCTCCCTTGACCCACAAAGCCCACGGGCTGTTGATCGCGGTCTCCAATGGCTTACCGACAAAACGCTCAGGCACTTGCGAGCGAAGCAGGCCCGATTCCGGAACGCCGGGCCAGGCGCTGCGGCCTTGTTCTCCTTTGCCCGCGATCGTGCTGACGGTCTTCGCCTTCAGGTCGACCTTGCGAAGCAGGTGGTTCTCGGTATCGGCGACGTACAGCGTCTCTCCGTCGAGCGCCATCCCTTGCAGGTGATGGAATCTAGCGGCGGCATAGTCGCCGTCGGTCTTGCCGATGGCGCCATTGCCGATCGTTTCGATCAGCTTGCCGTCGAGATCGGCCACCACGATGCGGTTGTGATTGCTGTCGGCGATGTAGAGCCGGTTCGATTTCTCATCGGCCAGGACTTTGCCCGGAAAACGGAGCGGCGTCGGCTCTTGGCTATTAGCGAGCAGCTCGAAGCGAATCGGCGTGCGGTCGAGCGTCTTCTCTTGTTCGTAGTAGGGAATCGCGCGGCGGAGAACCGCGGCGATTTCTTTCGCTTCAAACTCGCCGCTGCGGCCGTAGACGACGTTTCCTTCGGGATCGAGCAGGTACATCGTCGGCCAGCTGCGGACAGAGAACGAGTTCCAGATCCGATGCTTGTCATCGTTGACGACCGGGTGTTCGATTTCGTAGCGAAGGATCGCCTCCGAAATGTTCTTGGCGTCCGCTTCGTTTTCAAACTTCGCTGAGTGCACGCCGATCACCACCAGTTCGTTGGGGAACTCGTGCTCCAGCTTTTTCAGCTCCGGCAGGATGTGAATGCAGTTGATGCAGCAGTAGGTCCAGAAGTCGAGCAGCACGAACTTGCCCCGCAGATCGCGCAGACGAACCGGACCCGAGGTATTCATCCACTCCATATCGGTGGGGAACTCGGGCGCCGGGATCCGGCGGGGGAAAGGGACGGGGATCGGTTGCATATCTTCCCCTTCGGCTGCAGGCGCCGGTTCGGCGGGTTCGGTCTCCGCCTGTTCGGCCGCTTTGCGTCCTTCTTCGGCGGCGGCGACGACAGCTGGTCGGCTGGGACCGCATCCGGTCGAGGTCAGGAACAAAACGAGCATCAAACAGATGCAGAGACTTCGATTCGTTTTCATCATGCACCTTGAAATCGTGGCGAAGGGAGGGATTAAAACGGTGGGAGTGCTAGTGGAGGTGTTTTTCATCTTAGCGAAATGCTGGCGCCGACCTAGAGAAAATCGGGAAGATACTTCGGTCATGGTAAGTATTGCAATTCTTTTGATGAAGGGAATTGCAGTGCAGATACCTAAATCGCGCACGATCGGCGAATGTCGTTGATTTGGTTGGAAAATTGTAGCGGTTCTACCGATTATTCCCTTGTGGCGCCGGTTGTTTTGTGCCGGAGCTCCGTTATGTTCCAATACTAACGGGTCGATTCGGCGATAATCCCCCCCCAGTTTCGAGCGGGAAAGAGTCGACCTCCCGCCTCGAAAACTTGCTAAGGAGCAAAGCTCGTGTCTCGATCAGCACTACTGTCGTTGGCATTTTGTTTGACGCTCGCTAGCGTCGCTTCGGCGCAGGACTGGGCTCGGAAGATGTTCAACGTCACGTCGCATGACTTTGGCACCGTCGCTCGCGGCGCTGATGCGATCTACGAGTTCGATCTGCAAAATATCTACGAAGAAGACGTCCACGTCGCCTCGGTTCGCTCCAGCTGCGGCTGCACCTCGCCATCGGTCAAAAACGGCGATCTCAAGACCTGGGAAAAGGGCGCCATCGTCTGCAAGTTCAATACCGACAGCTTCCTGGGCGAAAAAAGCGCCACCGTCACGGTGACGATCGATAAGCCTTACTACGCGGAAGTGCAACTCAACGTCCGCGGTCACATTCGCGGCGATGTTGTTTTTCAGCCCGGCGCTGTGAAGCTGGGCTCGGTTGATCAGGGCGAGCCTTCTTCGGCCAAAGTCAACGTTGCCTATGCTGGCAGCAGCAACTGGCAGATTGTCGACGTCCGCAGCGACAACCCGCACTTGGCGGTCGAAATGTCCGATCCGATGCGAGCCGGCGGTCGCGTTTCGTACGACCTGACCGTCAAACTGAAGGACGACGCCCCGGTTGGTTACATCCAAGATCATCTGACCCTGGTCACCACCGACGCCCGCAACCCGAACATCACGCTGCCGGTCGAAGGTAAAGTCGCCCCGGCGGTGACGGTCAGCCCGGCCGCGTTGGCTTTGGGCGAACTGACCCCGGGCGAATCGATCGAAAAGAAGTTGATCGTGCGAGCCAAAAAGCCGTTCAAGATCACTTCGATCCAGTGCGAAGACAAGTCGTTCCAATTCGCCCAGCCTTCGGAAGAAGCGAAGCTGCTACATTTCATTCCGCTGACCTATACCGCTGGCGGTAAGACCGGCCCGCAGACGCAGAAAATCGTGATCGAAACCGACATCGCCGGCGGCGCCTCGGGCGAAACGATCGCCACGGTCAACGTGAAAGCGGACCAGGTCAAAGAAGACGCTGCCGTCACGCTGAACGAAAAAGCGGTTCGCTAGAACAGCCTAAAAAATCATGAAGGCGCTCTGCCATGCAGGGCGCCTTTTTTTATGCGCGACGTTAGAGCGGTTTTCTTCAATCTTTAGCGTTCTGGCTGGTTGCGGCCACGCTGGTCGGCGTTGACCTGCATCGACGAATCTTGAGGGTTCGCCTGCTCGGCCGCCTTGACCAGCTTGCCTCACCAACGCCAGAAACGCTACTGCTATCAGAAAAACGCTCTAGATCGGCAGCCGCGTCACATCCGGATAATCGTCACGCTCGCGAAAATGGTCTTCGATTTTCGCCATGATCGCCAGCACTTGGTCCTCGCGCCAGGGACGCCCGGCGACTTGCAGCCCAACCGGCATGCCGCTGCTGGCCAGCTCCACCTTTTGCGCGCTGCGATCAACCGGGTCGGCAAGATCGGTGCGATCCGAAAGTTCGTCGTCGCTGACGCGCGAACAGGCGACCGTTCCGCACGGAACGCCGAGCAAATTGAACAGCAATGCGTAACTGGCGGACGGCAACAACTCGACCGCCATCCCATGCAAGAACGCCGGCAGGGCATGGGGCGGCGTGATCACCGCATCGATCTGTTCGGCGTCCCAGGTATCCTGAATCTCCGCTACATAATCGCCGGCAGCGGCAGTCGCTCGCCACAGCGAACTGGCCGAGCGAGGCCCCGCCGCAACGAACAGTTCAGCCAGCTTCTTTTCCCCCTTCATTCGCAGAATTGCCGCCAACAGCGGGCGAATCCAGCGGGGCGTCTTCGCGAGGCCGACGACCCGTGCGACTTCGGGGTCTTTCTTGCTGCCGCGTAGTAGCTCGCGAAAATCGGCGCCTCCATCGGCGCTGATCATGGCGAAGTAGTGCTGCAGCGCTTCGGCGATCTTCGGCGGGCGAAGTTCGATCAGTTGGGCGCCGCATTCCTTCAGCGCCGAGACCGACTCGCGCACCACGCGTCGAATCGCCGGCGCGGCGCTGAAGTAACCGTCGTAATCCCAATATCCGATTCGCAATTTTGTGAGATCTACGTCAGCGCTCGAGCCAATTGGCATCGGCGTCACGTCGCCATGTCGCCAGCCATACTGGGCCGAAGAAATCACCCGCAACGCCAGTTCCAGGTCCTCGACATGCCGGGCCATCGGGCCCGTTTGGTATTCAAGCCCCTGCATACCGCGCAAGTTGGCGAACGCGCCGGCCCGGGCCAAGCGGCGGTTGGTAGGTTTCAGGCCATGGACGCCGCAGAAGTGCGACGGCAAGCGAATACTGCCGCCGAGATCGCTGCCCAGGCCAAGCGGCGATCCGCCGGCTGCGATGATCGCCGCCTCGCCGCCGCTCGATCCGCCGACGCCATGCTGCAGATCCCAAGGGTTTTTGGTCAGTCCATAAACCGGGTTGTCTGTCTCATGGACGATCATCAACTGCGGCACGTTGGTCAGCCCCAGCGGGATCGCCCCGGCGGCCCGCATCCGGGCGACGTGCGGACTGTCGTGCTGCGAAATCTTGCGCTGGTTGGTCAGGCCAATCGTCGATGGCGCCCCTTCAACAAAGAAGCATTCTTTGACCGTGAAGGGCACGCCATGCAAAAGACTCGTTTCGGCCGAGGCGCCAGCCGCGTCGAGCGCCTGCGCGGTTTCTCGCGCTTGATCCAGCATCGGAACGGCGAGGGCGTTCACTTGCGGATTGACCGCCTCGATCCGCTGGGCGTATTGATCGATCACTTCGGTGACCGAGAACTGGCCGGCGGTGACGCCAGCGACGATCTGCGCGGCGCTTTGTTGGCACAGGGGCGGAATCTTGCGGTGGGCATCCATACGGCGGCGGCTCTGGCTTGGCAACTCGGTCGTGGGTGGCGTTTGCTGTATGATAGACGATGTCCCTCCTTTTCGTGCACGCCGATGGTTTCTCGCCTATTCAGTCTGACCTTGCTCCTGCTCGCGCCGCTGTGCGCCGCGAGGGGGGATGACTTTATCTCGGACGTGCCGCTGGGGCTCGATTGGGTTCGCGTTCCCGCTGAGAATCCGCAAACCGACGCCAAGTTGAAGCTGGGGCGGCGATTGTTTTTTGATCCGCAGTTGTCGCGTGATCGGACGATCAGCTGTGCGTCGTGTCACGATCCCCAGCAAGGCTGGAGCGTCAGCACGCCGGTCGCTAAAGGCGTGAATGGTCGCCAGGGAGAACGCAATCCGCCGTCCATCATCAACACCGGCCTGCAGCATTTGCTCTTCTGGGATGGCCGGGCGCGGACGTTGGAAGAGCAGGTCTTGGAGCCGATTCAAAACCGCGTCGAAATGGACATGGACCTGGGCGAGCTTGAGCAGCGTCTGGCTGCCGATGCAAGCTATGTCGCGCAGTTTCAAACCGCGTTTGCGGGGCCAATCAGCGCCGAGCGGATCGCCCAGGCGATTGCCGCATTTGAACGAACCTTGCTGGCGGCTGAGACGCCATACGACCTGTTTCGCAATGGCCGCGCGACGGCGCTAGATGACCAAATGTCGCGCGGATCGAGCGTCTTTTTCAGCCGCGCGAATTGCGGCGACTGTCACATCGCCAAGGTGCTGACCGATCATCAGCTCCACGATACGGGGATCGGCGCATCCCCCCAGAAAATTCGAACTCCAATGCTCCGCGATTTGGAGCGAACAGCTCCCTATATGCATGATGGAAGTATCGCGACCCTAAAGGAAGTGATCGACTACTACGACCGTGGCGGCAACCGACGCGAAGGTCTAGATGTTCGGATGCGTCCCTTAGGGCTCAGTGAAGCCGAGAAGGCGGATCTCCTCTATTTCCTGGAAGCAGGACTGCGGAGTCGTCATTATCCTGTTACTGCCGGTGGCGGCGATCTTGGCGAGGAAACATCCGCGGGGTAGCGTCGCCGGTAAACTCTCCGTAAAACGGGGAATCCTCGCCAGCGGCGTGAAGCTTTGGCGGAATCTGGGTGATTTAGCCGGAATCGTTTTCCGCAGCCAGGGATTGTTCGTTACAATACCGAGCGGATCTGAACGTAAATCATTGCTAGTATTGGGTCTCCGCCGCGGCGGAGCGTCGTCATGCAGCCAGACGACATGGCCGTATCAGACTTTACCGTCAATCAGTCGGTAGTGGTCTATCCAACCTACGGTTACCCGTCTGCAGACGGCAGACGCTGGGTAGTGGAGGTCCATGGCTGCGTCTTTGAAAAGGTCCCGGATAACCTTCCCCGCTGGATCTTGCTGCGGCTGTTGGCCCGATTGATGGACGCCACGCCCGATGATTTGCAGACCGAGATCTTCCAAGAGCGGATACTCGGGTTCACCGTCTACAAGCACCGGAACAAGCAGATCGTCGTCCAAATCGGGGAGCGGCGGTATCGTCTGACCGAGCGATCGGCCAAGAACGGGCAATTCCGCGGCCGAGTCGAACTCAACCGGGACGAAGTCGAGCCGCTGATCGAGACCACCCCCGCCGGCACGTTCTTGCCGTTTCAGGTGGTGGTCGACGCCGATGACGATCGAGCGTTTCCGGCGCGGATTCGTTTGCTCGAACATGCCGGACTGTCGATCATCTCGGATATCGACGACACGGTCAAACATACCGACGTGGCCACGCGTAAGTCGATGCTGGCCAACACGTTCCTGCGTGAGTTCAGCACCGTTCCCGGCATTACGGAGCTGTTCAAAACCTGGGAAGAGCAGGGCGCCGCGTTCCACTATGTGACGTCGTCCCCTTGGCAGCTTTACTCGCCGCTGTCCGAGCTGTTTTTGACGGAAGGTCTGCCCGGCGGCACTTTTCATATGAAATCAATCCGCTTTCGCGATCCGAGCGTCTTGCGGCTGTTTATTGCCCGGCGGTGGGGGAAACGGAAGGCGATCAAGCACATTTTGCAGACCTTTCCGTCGCGGAAGTTCGTGCTGGTTGGCGATTCCGGCGAAAAAGATCCGGAAACCTACGGCCTGATCGCCCGTAAGTTCCCCGAGCAGGTCGAGCGGATCTATATCCGCGATTTGAGTGGGAAAAACTCGCATCCGGCGCGGTATTCCAGGGCATTTAACGGGTTGCCGAAGCGGTTGTGGCAGGTCTTCCGAGAGCCGAGCGAGATTGGCGATCGGGGGCTTTCTGCGGCCGACTTGCCGCAGATCTCACGTCGCTTTGCGTGAAGTCGACAAAAAGGGGATCTGGCCTCTTGCCAGGGCGGAGTCTTTGTGGCACGATATGCGGTTTATCTGTGGGCCCGCCGCGAGGCCAGGAGAACTTCGAGTTCCCGCCCGCAGAGAACCGAATTTACATTTCGATCGCCTATGCGGTCGCCGTCGAACCGAAATCAGGAGTAGTTGATGGGCCATTATACCGGTCCTAAGGCCAGGATTAACCGTCGCTTGGGCGGCGTGATATACGAGAACCGTGGCGCGATCAAGGCTTACGATCGCCGTGCGACTCCGCCTGGCATGCACAACCGTCCTCGACGCCCGTCCAACTACGGCGCCGCGTTGATGGAAAAGCAGAAGATCAAGCATTATTATGGCTTGGGCGAACGCCAGCTGCGTCGCTACTTTGAGCACGCCAAGCACATGAAGGGCAACACTGGCGAACAGTTGTTGATCCTGTGCGAGCGTCGCTTGGACAACTTCGTCCGTCGCGCTGGTCTGGCTCTGACCCGTCCGCAAGCTCGCCAGGGGATCGTTCACGGTCACTTCCTGGTCAATGGCGCCAAGGTCGACAAGCCGTCGTACCAACTGCGTCCGGGCGACATCGTCAGCGTTCGCAACCGCGAAAAGCTGCAAGTCATGTATCGCAGCATCTTGGGCGAAAATGGCAGCCAAATCGCCGCCTTCGCTTCGCAAGATCAGGAAACGCTGTCGGCCACCTTCGACTCGATTCCGACGGCCGAAGACGTCAGCTTGCCGGTAGACGTCAACATCGTGGTCGAATTTATGTCGCGCTAACCCGACGACTCGCTGGCCAAGCAATTACGAATTTCCAAAGGGATTTTTAGGTGTGACCCACATCGAAGAATCCCTTTTTTTTATGTCCCAGCGATCGAAAGAAGACTCGCTTCGATCGTTAGACAAGCGCTGAAAGAAACGACATGAGCCACACGCAGCTTGCTGTTTTGGGAGGTGGTCCTGGTGGGTACGCCGCCGCCTTTCTCGCCGCCGACCACGGTATGGAAGTCACCCTGATCGAGCAGGAGCCGCGTCTGGGCGGCACATGCTTGTTGCGAGGGTGTATCCCGTCGAAAGCCTTGCTTCACGTCGCCAAGGTGATCGACGAAACCTACGAACTGCACGACGAATGGGGCGTCTCGTTCGGATCGCCGCAGATCGATCTCGATAAGCTCCGCGCTCGCAAAGACAAAGTCATCGAGCAAATGTCGGGCGGGCTCAAGCAGCTGGCCAAACGCCGTAAGGTCAACGTTATTCAGGCCCGCGGCAAGTTTCTCGATAGCAACACGCTGGAACTGACCGGCGATAGCTCGACGATTCCGGAAGGGGGCAAGCTGACCTTCGACAAGTGCGTCATCGCGACTGGTTCGATCGCGGCGGTTCCGCCGGCGTTCCAGCTCGACTCGGATCGCGTGATGGATTCGACCGGCGCGCTGCAACTGCAGGAAGTGCCTGAAACGATGCTGGTCATCGGCGGCGGCTACATCGGCCTGGAAATGGGGAGCGTTTACGCCAACCTCGGTACCCAGGTCAGCGTTGTCGAATTGACTGACGGCCTGCTGCCGGGCGCCGACCGCAACCTGGTCAAGCCGCTGCAGAAGCGGATCGAAACCTTGTTTGAAGGGCGTTTGCACCTGGGGACGAAGGTCGGTTCGATCGGCATTCGCGGCGACAAGGTCGAAGTCGCCTTTGAAGGGCCCGGCAAGTTCGGCACCGAGCAGTACGATCGCGTCCTCGTCTCGATCGGCCGCTGGCCCAACACCAAAGACATCGGTCTGGAAAACACCAAGGTCTCGGTCGACAAGCGAGGCTTCATCGGCGTCAACGGTCAGCTGCAGACCGACGATCCGAACCTGATGGCGATCGGCGACGTGACCGGCAATCCGATGCTGGCCCACAAGGCGACCCACGAAGGCCGCACTGCGATCGAAGCGTTGCTGGGCCACCCGGTCGAATTCAAGCCGGCTGCGATTCCGGCGGTGATCTTCACCGATCCCGAAATCGCCTGGGCTGGTCTGATGGAAGAAGAAGCGAAGGCCGCCGGTCGCGAAGTTGAAGTCGTGATGTATCCGTGGGCCGCCAGCGGTCGCGCTCAGTCGCTGGGGCGCTCGGACGGTATGACCAAATGGGTCGTCGATCCCGAAACCAAGGTCGTCTTGGGCTGCGGCATCGTCGGGCCCGGCGCCGGCGAATTGATCGGCGAAGCGGTCCTGGCCATCGAAATGCGGGCCGAAGTGGGGGATATCGCGGCGTCGATTCACCCCCACCCGACCCTCAGCGAAACCGTCATGAATGCGGCCGAAGTCTTCTTCGGAACGGCGACCGAGATTTACAAGCCGAAACGCTAATCGGCGTAAGTCTTTACGGTTAAGCGGATTACGCTGGGCTCCCGTTTTCGGCGCGGAGCCCTTTTCTAACTCGACGTTTCGGCGGAGAATACCGGAACGTCTGATTGTGTGGATTTTGCCGCAGGATCTGGTGAGGCGACTGCCGCCTCCCTAGCGTCCAAAGTGAATGGCGGCCTATACTTAAGACTCGTTCGGGGATTGGCGCAGGCAGCGCCGGTCTCGAATCCGACTGCTGGATCGGATTTTCCGCCTTCCGTGCGAAGGTGGGCGGTCGTGGCGCCCCAAGTTGGCGCCTCCGCAGTTTCCAAAATGCAAGCGAGGAAAGATTGATGGCAGAAGCCAAGTTGATGCCCGCCGAAGAAAACATTTTGCGTCAAAACCCGGCGGCTCACTCGCAAGATTCCGACCCAAGCGAGACCAAAGAATGGCTCGACTCGTTGGATTACATCATTGAGAGCAAAGGGGGCGATCGGGTTCGCTACCTTCTGTCGGCTCTCGAAAATCGTGCTCATGCCCGCGGCGTTGATCTGCCGTTTGCGGCGAACACCCCGTACATCAACACGATTCACTCCAGCCAACAGCCGGTCTACCCGGGCAACCGCGAATTTGAACGCCGCATCAAAAGCGTCATTCGCTGGAACGCCATGGCGATGGTGACCCGGGCCAACCGCGACTTCAGCGGATTGGGCGGTCACATCTCCAGCTACGCTTCGGCCGCCACGCTGTACGAAGTCGCCTTCAATCACTTCTTCCGCGGTCGTAACGGCGGCTACGAAGGGGATCAGGTTTACTTCCAAGGTCACGCTTCGCCGGGCATCTACGCTCGCGCCTTTGTCGAAGGTCGCTTGAGCGAAATGAACCTGGAGAACTTCCGCCGCGAACTGCAAGAAGTGCAAGGGCTGTCGTCCTATCCGCATCCGTGGCTGATGCCCGACTTCTGGGAATTCCCGACCGTCTCGATGGGCTTGGGCCCGATCTGCTCGATCTACCAGGCGCGGTTCAACCGCTACATGCAAGATCGCGGCATCAAAAAGACCGACGGCACCCGCGTTTGGGCCTTCCTGGGCGACGGCGAATGCGACGAACCCGAAACCTTGGGCGCCATCAGCCTGGCGGCTCGCGAAGGCTTGAACAACCTGACCTGGATCATCAACTGCAACCTGCAGCGGTTGGACGGTCCGGTTCGCGGTAACGGCAAGATCATCCAAGAACTGGAAGCGGTCTTCCGCGGCGCCGGCTGGAACGTGATCAAAGTGATTTGGGGCGGCGACTGGGACCCGTTGCTCGAAGCCGACAAGAGCGGCCTATTGGTCAAGCGGATGGAAGAAGTGGTCGACGGTCAGTACCAGAAGTACGTCGTCATGCCAGGCTCGTACATCCGCGAGCACTTCTTCGGCAAGTACCCGGAACTGCTCGAGCTGGTCAAGTCCTACTCGGACGAACGCCTGGAGAAGATGCTCCGCGGCGGTCACGATCCGGCCAAGGTGTACGCCGCCTACCAGGCCGCCGTCGAATGCACCACCAAGCCGACCGTGATCCTCGCCAAGACGGTCAAAGGTTACGGCTTGGGCGAAGCAGGCGAAGGCCGCAACGTCACCCACAATCAAAAGAAGCTGAACGAAAAAGAGCTGGCCGATTTCCGCAACCGGTTCAGCATTCCGATCTCGGACGAAGAAGTGGTCAAAGCTCCGTTCTATCGTCCGCCGGAAGATAGCGCCGAGATGAAGTACCTGGTCAAGCGTCGCGAAGCGCTGGGCGGTTATATGCCGACGCGTCCGACCGACAGCCCGAAGACCGAAGTTCCGGTTCTGGCCGACTACCAAGAATTCTTGGGCGATAGCGGCGGTAAAGAACTGTCGACCACGATGGGCTTCGTCCGCTTGCTCAGCAAGCTGGTCAAAGACAAGACGATGGGCAAGAACATCGTGCCGATCGTGCCGGATGAATCGCGGACCTTCGGTATGGAAGGGATGTTCCGCCAGATCGGCATCTACGCGCATGGCGGCCAGCTGTACGAACCGGTCGACTCCGATCAGTTGATGTACTACAAGGAAGCCAAAGACGGTCAGATCCTGGAAGAAGGGATCACCGAAGCGGGCTCGATGTCGTCGTTCATCGCGGCGGGCAACGCCTATTGCCAGCATGGCATCAACATGGTGCCGTTCTTCATCTACTACTCGATGTTCGGCTTCCAGCGGGTCGGCGACCTCATCTGGGCCGCCGCCGATACGCGGGCCAAAGGCTTTTTGATTGGCGGTACCGCCGGTCGCACCACGCTCAATGGCGAAGGTCTGCAGCACCAGGATGGTCATAGCCATCTGAATGCGATCGCCTTCCCGACGGTTCGCTCTTACGATCCGGCCTTCGCTTACGAAACGACCGTGATCATCTTCGACGGTATGAAGAAGATGTACGTCGATGGCGAAACCGCGATGTACTACATCACCGTCGGCAACGAAAACTACGCGATGCCGGCGATGCCCGAAGGCGCCGAAGAAGGGATCGTTCACGGCATCTACAAATTCAACTCGGTCGATTCGGCCAAGGGCAAGAACCGCGTGCAGCTGTTCGGCAGCGGCCCGATCTTGCGTTGCGTCCTGGAAGCGCAGCAGATCCTGGCCAGAAAGTACCAGGTCTCCAGCGACGTCTGGAGCGTCACCAGCTACACCGAGTTGCGTCGCAACGCTCACGCGGTGCAGCGCTGGAACATGTTCCACCCGACCGAAACGCCGAAGAAGTCGTATCTGGAAGAAGTGATGGAAGGGGTCGAAGGACCGTTCATCGCTTCCAGCGACAACGTTCGGGCGTTGCCGGAACAGATCCGCGACTACCTGCCGGGCAACCTCTTGGCTCTCGGCACCGACGGCATGGGCCGTAGCGAAACCCGCGAAGCGCTTCGCCGTCACTTCGAGATCGACGCGGCCTCGGTCGTGATCGCCACCCTGTACCAATTGTTCCGCGAAGGGAAGCTCGACGCCAAAAAGGTCGCCAAGGCGATCAAAGACCTCGACTACGACCCGGAAAAGGTCGACCCCTACTTCGCGTAGGCGGCCGTTCGCGAACTCTCCCTAATATCGATATCGACTCCGCCGGAGCAGCATCATGGCGACAGAAGTTAAATTGCCCGAATTGGGCGATGGCATTGAATCAGGCGACATTCTCTCGGTCTACGTCTCGGAAGGAGACGTCGTCTCGAAGAATCAAAATATTCTCGAACTCGAAACCGACAAAGCGACCGTCGAAATCCCGACCACCGTCGCCGGTAAGGTAACCAAGGTTCATATCTCGGCCGGCGACAGCGTGCCGATCGGCGGAGCGCTCATCTCGGTCGAAGCGTCCGATGGCGCTGCGACCGAATCGAAGCCCGCCCCGGAAGCGCCGAAAGAGGAAGCCCCCAAGGCCGAAGAGCCGAAGAAAGAAGAGCCCGCTCCGAAGGCGGAAGCTCCCAAGCCCGAGCCGCCGAAACCGGCGCCTGCTCCGGCCGCGCCCAAACCGGCCGCTCCGGCCCCCGAACCGGTCGTCGCCTACGAAGCTCCGGCTCCGGTCGCCACCGCGACTTCGACCGAAGGGCTGATCTACGCCGAGGAAGATGACGTTCCGGCTGGTCCGGCGATTCGTCGCTTCGCTCGCGAAGTTGGCGTCGATCTGCGTCGCGTTCAAGGTACCGGCAACAACGGTCGCATCACTCGCGACGACGTCCTGGCGACCGTTCGCAAGCTGAGCCAAGGGGGCGGAACCGCCACTCAGGCCGCGCCTGCCGCAGCTCCGGCCAAGGCCGACAAGCCGGTCACGACCGCAGCCGTCGTGCCGCCGGGCGAGCAGGGCGAAGACGCTTTCGGCCCGGTCCGCATCGAAAAGATGGCGAAGATCCGCAAGACGATCGCCAACCAGATGAGCCTGTCGTGGACGACCGCGCCGCGCGTCACCAACTTTGACGACGCCGACGTCACCGCGCTCGAGACGCTCCGCAAGCAAAGCAAAGACGACTACGCCGAAGCGGGCATCAAGCTGACCTCGATGGCCTTCCTGGTTAAAGCGGTCGCCATCGCCCTGCGTAACAATCCGGCTTTGAACGCCGTGATCGACATGGAAAACGGCCAGGTCATCTACAAGGAATACGTCAACGTCGGCATCGCCGTCGACTCGGAACGTGGCCTGGTGGTGCCGAACATCCGCAGTGCTGATCGCCTGCCGATTCCCGATATCGCCCGCGACGTGATGAAGCTGGCTAACGATGTTCGCACCGGTTCGTTCTCGATGGATCAGATCCGCGGCGGAACCTTCACGATCAGCAACCTGGGCGCGATCGGCGGGACCTACTCGACCCCGATCATCAACGTGCCGGAAGTGGCGATCCTGTTGGTCGGCCGCAGCCGCAAGATGCCGGTCGTCGTCAATGACGAGATCGTGCCGCGGATGATGATGCCGCTCAGCCTGTCGTACGACCATCGCCTGGTCGACGGCGCCACGGCCGCTCGCTTCCTAAACGAAGTGAAGACGCTGCTGGAAGCCCCGAGCCGCCTGTTGTTGGCTCCGTAAGGCTTTGCCGAACGTAAAAAGAACAGCTCGCCCTCGTCGGCGAGCTTTTTTTATGGCAAAGCGGAACGCTAGAGCGTTTTTCTGATAGCAGTAGCGTTTCTGGCGTTGGTGAGGCCAGCTGGTCAAGGCGACCGAAGCAGGCAAATCCTCAAGATTCGTCGATGCAGGTCAACGCCGACCGGCGCGGACGCAACCAGCCAGAACGATACTGATGGAGGAAAACCGCTCTAACGAAGCCGTTCGTGCGTTTCCAGGCGGATGATCGCCTGACGTTCTTGCGGAGCCACAAAGACGATCGCATGGACCGTGATCGATGGATCCCCGTCGACAAAGCGATAGTCGTTGGCCATCTGGACCATGCCGACGGCACAGCCGGGCGAGCCAGGTCCGCGAAAGCCGAGCTTCTCGAGATCTTGCAGGTAGTGCTCGAGCAAGACGGTCGCCATCATCGACTGCGAATCGCCTTGCGGGTGTTGCGCAAGGAATTGCTCGTCGAGATTCAAGATAATGTTGGCGCTTGTGCCGCCGCTCCAGTCGCGCTGCTTGAGGGTATGCTCAATGAAATCACGATCAGGAAAGAGTTGAAGCGTCAGCGCCAAATGTTCGTCGACCGGTAATGCCCGCGTGGTGCCGGGGAGTGGAGCGGCGATTCGTGCAAGTAGATGCTTGTTGACTTCTTCTCGAAGGGCGAAAAAGGAATCACGCGATTTCAGCGATTGGTCGGCCGAGATTAGCGTTACCGAGATAACGACTAACAATGAAGCTAGAACCGCAAGCAGGCTCAGTCGAGATGGTTTCATGATCCTCTGGTTCCGTAGTGTTAAGGTGAATCTGCGCTAATGTCTTCCCGGTTTTCTCGCTTGAAGGCAACATGAAGTTTGACCCGTGATTAGCGGCCCACTTAAATACAGGATACCGCGGCTACAAGCCAATATCGATTAGCGAAATCTCGACGCTTCGCTAGCGGTGATCTTAAGAAACATCGTCGACGGAAAGAAGTTTGACGCGGCGGCGGTTCTTCCGCTAAATTCGGAGATTGTTCTAGCGCCGGCGAGGGGCCCAGCCAGTCGCGTGGTTTCCTTGGTTCAGCAAGCGTGGGAGGATTCCATCGTGTTCCAATCGTTCTCCGTAACCTGTCGACGCCTGTTTGCGGTGGCCGCTGCCTGCATGCTGATGATGACCGCCGCGGCGACGGCCAGCGCAGGCTACGAGCTGGAGCTGAACAAGATCCGGAAAACGGCAGGCGACTCCGGCGACGTTTCGATGGCGGCCGACCTGCTAAATGAAGAACTGGAAGAACTCTTCGCGCAGGTCGATGACGATCTCGACGCCGCTGTCGAACAGGCGGTCATCGAGCGGCTGACCAAGTTGCAATCGGAAATCGCTCAGGCCCGCACCTCCAAGTACCGGACGGCCTATCTCGCCGTCCGCATTCTCGAACTGACCAGCAAGCTGCACGCCTTTGCCGATCGGCCGATGGAAGCGACGCCGGAGGGACGCGCTGCGGCGGCTGAGCACTACGGCAAAATCCTGGAAGAGTTCCAAGCCCAGGTCGCCAAACGGAATCTCGACAAGCGGGCCGATTCGTTTCTGAAAACCCAGATCCCGCGGCTATTTACCGAAACCCGCGAGAATCCGCTCGCACCAGGCTACGGCGTGCTGCTGACCGATAGCGAAACGGACGAACTCAACCGACTGCTGCAGGCAACCTTGCCGGAAGAAAAAGAAGACGAAGCCGAAGAGCCGATGGAAGCGCTCTCGAAAGAAGAGAAGGCGAAGAAACAGATGGAGGAGTTCCGCACCCTGGCGACCGCCTACCACAAAGTCTATTTCTTTATCGTCAACCTCGAACGCTCACGCGGCAATGGCGTAATCCAGGTCGACCTGCAGGTCTCGCTGCTCGGCAAGACGCAGCGGATCCTCAGCGAAAAACTGCGCGACGCCTCCAAACTAGAGTCGGAAGCCCGCCGCGAACATTCGCGGCAAGAAGCGGAGCGCCGCCAGCGAGAGAACATGACGGCGGAATTGGAAGTGCGAAAAAAGCTGCTCCAGAAGCAGGCGAATTAGGCGGCCGGCGGATCGCGGTTACTTCGACTCCGACTTTCTCATTTCTTCGTCGATCTCGATGCTCCATTCGGCGTGTGTGAGCGGCTTCTCAACCTGAAAAGGAATCGGGCGACGCGGAAAACGGACGACCAGATCCGAATTTTCGCGGTTACGCTGCTGGCCTTCCTTGGCCACCCATTCGCCAAGCAGGATGTCGCCCGATAGCGAACTTCCTCCATCGTCCAGATAGCGGCTGTAGAGCAGGAAACCATCTTCTTTACGTTCGTAACGCAGTAGGCTCCCCTCCTGATAAGGATCTTCGAGTACGACCGGATCGACTCGCATCCGCAGGGCTTCGAGCGAGTTCGGATATTCTCCTTCGTCCATTCGGTATTGCTTCAGCGCCAACGTAACAAGCAGCAAACGATGCCGTTGGCGAGTGCGAAATTCGGAGAGCTTGCGAATGTCATAAATGTAAGCGCTAGCAGTCCGTTGATTTTCTCAACGGGCTGCTGAATCGCAGGGATGCGATCCCAAAATAGCGACGCAAGTCGTTATTTTGCGAGACGCGAAGAGCTATGCTCTGACCCTGGCAACGCGGTTTTGCAAATTGTTGAGCAGCAGATTGGTTTGAATCATCCGCAGGTTTTCAGGCATGTATTCGTAAACCTGAATCTGCGCTTGCGGCAACAAAGTCGCGGCGATCGAACTGAAGCCGCCGATGTGCCCGCCGATGTCGATGATCGTCGAGGGACGCCCCGACAACTGTTGGCTGATCTCTTCCAGTTGGTATTCGCGAAAGATCCCCTGATAGATCCCTTCATCCATCATGCCGTAACGAAACGCGGCGCTGACGGACTGGCCGCAATAGTGGAAGTCTTTCACATAGAAGCGATTGGAAGTCGATCCCCGTTTGGATGAATGAGAATCGTCGGCTCGAAAGCCGCGGTACATCTTTCCCAGCGTCTTGATCATTGATTGGTTTCCCCACCCCGGCAGGCATGAAATACAGGACTTGAAGTTGTGTCCTAGATTGGCGGGGGGGCATAGCGGTAAAGCTGATTTTGGATCTCGTTCAAATAGAGGGCTAGGCGTTTTCAGGAAAAGGGGTTCCCAAAAAACGATCGTTTTGTTTTTGAAGTACTGTTTCACTAGTTTGTCAGCGTCAGCGGCCAAACCAGCGGAATCAGCACCAGCGCCGTGGCGGCGACGATCAACGCCAACGGAATGCCGGCAACCAGATAGTCTCGCGGCTTGTAACCGCCGGGGCCCATCACCATCAGGTTGGTTTGGTAGCCGATCGGCGTCAGGAACGAGAGCGACGCCGCCAAAGCGATCGCCATGATAAATGGCCGGGGGTTCAAATCGCCGGCTAGCGCCACGGCGATCGCGATCGGCAGCAGCAGCGCGGCGACGGCCGCGTTGGTGATCATCTCGGTAAAGATCATCGCCAGCAGGTAGATCACAATCAGCAGCAAGTAAGGACGTTGGCCGACCAGGTGCACCAGCGACTGGGCAATCATTTCGGCGGCGCCGCTTTGCCATAAGGCGCTGCCCAATCCAAGCGCCGCGGCGATGGTGACCACGACCTGCAGGTCGACGGCCGCCCGGGCGTCGGACGATTTGACGCATTGCGTCAGCACCATCAGCGCGGCGATCGAGAGGGCCGCGATCGCCGGATCAGCTAGGCCCCCTCCGCCAAAGATCGAGGCCAACGTCATCCACAAGATCAACACGCTCATCAGTCCGGCGGCTAGCCAACTGCGATCGTGGCGCCGCGGCTCGGCGCCTTCGACGCTGCTGACCAGGTAAAAGTCGCGGCTGTTCCGCTGCTGGGCGATAAAGTCGCCGCGGGTTTGCAGCAGCAGCGTATCGCCAGGCTCCAGTTCGATGTTGCCGATCTTGTTGGTCAGCCGCATGCCGTTACGATGCACCGCGATCACCGCCGCGTTGTAAAGAGCGCGAAAGTTTGCCTTCCGCACCGTGCTGCCAATCAGCGGCGAGGTCCGCGACAGCACTACTTCGGTCAGATGCCGCTGTTGCCGCGAGCTGGGATGAAACTCGTACGTTTGATCGGCGGCCGGAACGAGGCCAGGGATCTTCTCCAGATCAACGATCGTCGACACGACGCCGGTAAAGACCAGTCGATCGCCGGCGCGAATCTGATCGCCCGGGGCGACCGGCGTGATGATGTCGCCGCTGCGGTCGATTTCGATCAGGTAGAGCCCGTGCAGGTTTCGCAGGCCCGCCTCTTCGACCGTCTTGCCGACCAGGCGGCACTCGGGCAGCACTTGCATCTCGACCAGGTACTCGCGAGTTTTCTCTCCCAATTGCTCGATCAGGTCCGGCGAGCCCGGCAGCAACTTCTGACCGACCAAGACCAGAAAGAAGGAGCCTGCCAGCGCGCAGGGCAACCCGACCAGGCCGATCTCGAAAAAGCCCATCGGCGCTACTTGCGGCAAGGCGGTTTGACGCTGCGTGATGGCGGTCGCATTTTCGGGTGCGTTTTCCTGTAGCGCGACGACCTCGGCCTGCATCGCGGCGTGGCTGAGACGCAGCTGATCATTGACCACCAGCGTGGTGCTGGTGCCGATCAACGTGCAAACGCCGCCCAGGATCGTCAGATAGCTGAGCGGCAGCAGCAGCTTGGAAGGGGAGAGATTCCGCTGGCGGCACCAATCGATCAGCACCGGCATCATCATGGCGACCAGCGCCGTATTCAGGACGAACGCGCTGGCGGCGACGATCGGCCCGGCAATCCGGCGCAGCGCCGTCTGCTCGGTCTTCACATCGCCCAGCAGCATGTTGCCGACCCAGTCGAGCACGCCGGTGCTGCGCAGTCCGGCTGCGACCACCAACAGGGCGCTAATCGCCAGTACCGCCCGACTGGCGAAGCCGGCGATGGCGACCGCCGGAGCAAGCACGCCGGTCAGGACCAAGAAGACGAGCGCCAACAGAAACAGCAGGTCGATTGGGATTCGTCGCGTGACTTGTAGCGTCACGAAGACGGCGATGGTCGTCGCAATCGCAAGCCACGGATGCAGAATTTCGGGAATCATTCAATCAATGTTGGCGACAGGGGGACAAACAGTCGGGCAGTAGAGATTCTGAGGTTTCTAGGGCCGCTTGGGAATGTGGCCTCGCGCCTTGCTGGCCAACCGCTGCGGAAACGAACCATTGTAAACGGCAAATCGAGCAACCTCGCCTTCATATATCGCATAATCTGCATCTCTACTAGTCTGCCTGGTTTTCCTGACGTGTCATGTCGTGATTGACCGATACGAACTTGTGTCACGCCGAGTACGGGCGAGTCGCGAATGGAGATTCGCCCTCCCCTCTCAAACTCAATCAATCACCGCCCCGCTGGAGACAACGGATGTCGTTCTTGGGCCTACGCTCGCTTTGCGTCCTGCTGGTTTGCCTTCCCACCCTCTCGTTTGCCGAGAATCTGCCCGGGTCGTGCGTGCTCGCCGCAATTGCGGTCCCGTCATCCACCCCGGTCCAACTGCAAGATCCGGTGGCGAAATTCGCCAACACCGACTGGGTTCAGGCTGCCCTGCGGGATTGCGTCGAGCCAAACCGAACCAAGCCGGCCGGCGAGAGCACGTTTGCAATTAACGTCGCCCAAGACCGCTTCGGTGGGGGGAACAGTGAAGCGGTGCAGTTCGAGCTGGAGAAAACCTGGCGGCATCTGAGCCAGTTGTTCTGGAACAGCCCCGAAAACTCAGAGACGTTTCGCGTTGGGCAGTTCGACGTCTGGATGAAAAGCGTCTCGACGCGAGCCCTCGCGGGTTGGCTGCCCATCGCTATCCCCACCTCGGAAACCGTTACCGAGAAAGAACTTGCGGAGATTGATCAGTTTATCCTGGACGAAGATTACGCGGCGGCAGTGGCGGCTCGCCCGGTCATCGCCAAGGCGATCGAAGACGATTGTCCTCCCATTCCACCGGTGGTCAACCAACCGCTCGTGAAGACGGAAACCATTGCCCCGCAAGTGGTTGAGGAAATCGTGACGCTGCTGGAGGATGAGGACGCCCCGCTGACCGACGAGGAAATTGCCTACCTGCACAGCGGCCCGTCCGACTTCGTCATCTCGCTCGATCCGTACGGCTACTCGGAATACAACGATTATCTGGCGGAAGAGAAGTCGGCGACGCCTGAGGTCGAGCAAGGCGCCGCCTGGACGGGCGTGATTGCGACGCAGATCATCGTCCTGACGCAGCAATCGGACGCCGGGATCGAGTGGCTCGGCTCGCTGGATCTGTCCCCCGCACTGCGGACTGCCCGACAGTTTCAGCAACAGCAAGAGATCCGTCGCTATCGGATGGCCGAGCGTCAATTGCTGGAACGTTGGGACGCGGTGATCGACGGCTTTCAGGTGGTTCGCTAGAGGGGCGAGTAGTTGGGTGATGTCCGGCAATCTGAGGATCGGGGTAAGGGTGTGCCGATTCTCCGGAAATGTTAATCCAGCTAAACTTGCGACAATCGGTAGATTTTTGTAGCGTCTATTTCTGGCGGGAAATAGAATACAAGTTCAGTTGCGGCTAGCAATTCTGCGCCTTCTGAATCCCGCATCTGCTACAACAGTGGGTATTCGCTGGAACAGGGAATCCCCTCCTCGACACATCCTTTCGACGGTTTTGGAGTCTGAATATGCCCAAAGGTGAGCGCATGGCACGATGCGTCCTCGCATCGCTCGCAATCATGTTGGGTTCGAGCGTCGCTAGCTTGGCCACGGCCGAAGAAGCGAAGCTGGCCACGTACGAAGCGACGGGCGGACCAACCTACTTTGCAATGAGCATCTCCCCCGGACAGCTCAAAGCAGCGCCGGGTGAAGTGGTCATCCTGGTCGACACCTCCGCGAGCCAGACCGGCATCTATCGCGAAGACTCGCTAAAAACCTTGAAGGCGTTGTTGGCCTCGCTGTCGCCGGAAACGCGCGTCAAAGTGATGGGCGGCGACCTGCACGCGGTGGCGATGAACGACGGTTTCGTCGCTCCGACCGGCGCCGCGGCCGATGCGGCGGTTGCGAAGTTGACCAAGCGGGCTCCGCTCGGCTCGACCGACCTGCCGACGATGCTGACCGAAGCGGCCGCTCAATTTGAAGGCGGACTCGATACGCCTCGCTCGATCGTCTACCTGGGTGACGGCGCCAGCCGCGCTCGGATGCTGGAAGACGCCGAACTAAAGTCGCTGGTCGGCACGCTGACCAAGGCCCGCACCGCCGTCAACGCGTTTGCGATCGGTCCGGAACGTGACATTCAACTGCTGGCCGTCTTGGCGAATCAAACCGGCGGCGACGTGATCGCCGACACCAATCAATCGGCTGCGGCGGACGTTGGCGCGTTGATCGCCACGGCTGCCGAAACCCCGGTCATCTGGCCGACCGACGTTCAGTTCTCGAAGAACGTCACGGCCCACTTCCCGAAACAAACTCCGCCGCTGCGGGGCGATCGCGACACGATCGTCGTCGGTCAATTGGCCGAAGCGGGCGACGTCACCGTCAAGTTCACCGGCATGTCCGACGGCAAGTCGGTACAGATGAACTTCTCGGCCAAGCCGGAAGCCTCGGACGATCAGGCCTACCTGCCTGAACTGATCAAGTTGGCCGAGAAAGATGGCGGCATGAGCATGCCGACCGTCGGTTCGGTTGGTCTGCGGGAAACGGCCCGCGTCTTGTTGGCTGCGGCCGACACCTTCTCGCAGATGAGCGGACAAGCCTTGGCCACCGGCGACGCTCTGGGCGCCCAACGATTGGCCGACGCCGCGCTGCAGCGTGACCCGAACAACCCGCAAGCCGCGCTCGTCAAGAAAGCGGCCGTCGCGCAGATTGGCGACGACGACTCGCTGCGGATGGTCAACGCTCAGGCTCAGCCGGGCGCCGATCTGGCCGCCGACGAAGGAAACTTCCTGAACGAAGTCCAGCGTCAGCAGATTCGCCAGGCCGAAGTGATCAAGATTGAAGTCGAAAACGCCCTCTCCAACGCTCGCGAACAAATGGGCGTGCAGCCGGAGATGGTCAAAGACTCGCTGAAGCTGTTGCTGGAGAGCGTCGATCGCGCTCCGGAACTGCAGGCCGACGTCCGCCGCAACCTGCGAAACCGCATCGTCTCGGCCATCCAGATGGCCGATCGCCGAGCGGTTCAGGTCGAATCGGAACGTCTGGAACGGGACGAGAACGCGGCGATCGCCGCCGAACGGATCCGGATCACCGAGACGCTCCTTCGCGATCAAGAACGCGTCCGCAGCATCATGGAAATGTTCAACGCCCTGATGGACGAAAACAAGTACGTTGAAGCCGAAGAAGCGGCCTTCGCGGCTCGTGAAATCGATCCGGGCAACCTGGCCACCCACGCCGCCGTCTACAACGCCGAGCTGGTTGGCAACTTCTACAACATCGAACGCATTCGCGAACTTCGCTACAAGGGCGTGATCGATACGCTCTGGTTGGTCGAAGAGTCGCACGTGCCGTTCCCGGATGAACCGCCGATCATCTACCCCGATCGCGAGTTCTGGGAAGACATCACCCGCCGTCGTAAGAAGTACGCTTCGGTCGACTTGGCGACGACCGGCGAAGCCGAAAAGAAGATCTTCGAGCAGCTCAACGAGCCGACCAAGATCGCCTTTATCGACACGCCGCTGGTCGAAGTGGTCGAATACCTGAAGACCCTGCACGGCATCGAAATCCAGTTGAACAACCGCGCTCTGGAAGACGTTGGTCTTTCGCCGGACGTGCCGGTTACCCGGAACCTGGAAGGGATCAGCCTTCGCTCGGCGCTTCGCCTGCTGCTGAAAGAACTGGAACTGACTTACGTGGTCGCCAACGAAGTGTTGGAAATCACCACGCCGGAAGATGCTGAATCGGAACTGGTTACCAAGGTGTATCCGGTGGCGGACCTCGTCATGCCGATTCCCTCGGGCGGCGGCGGCTTTGGCTCGCAAGTCGGCGGCGGCCAGAACGGCGCCTTCGGCGGCGGCCAAGGTGGCGGCGGGTTTGGCGGCGGTGGCGGTGGATTCGGCGGCGGCCAAGGTGGCGGCGGCGGCGGTTTCTTTGCCGTCGATGACGACAAGTCGGTCCTGAAACTCGGCCCGACCGTCGAAGAAAAGCAAGCCGAAATCCAAATCGAAGCTCAGCCGGCGGTTGCCCCGCAGCCGAAGGCCGAACTGAAGCTGGAAGTTCGCGAAGGCGAAACTCGCGCTGACGCTTGGGAGCGTTTGCTGGATGCGGGCGCCGATATTCCGGCCTCCGACGTCCGCAGCGAAGTTCGTCGCATGATGAACTCGAAGCAATACGATCAGGTGACCGCGTTGATCCAGGCTTTCCTACGTCATGGCCAACCGCAGCCGTGGATGTACGAGGCGCTGGGCATGGCGATGCAGCTGAATCACGCTCCGAAAGAAGAGATTGAACGGAGCCTGATGTCGGCGATCGACTTCACCTCCGGTCCCGAGCACATGCTGTACGTCGCGATCTACATGACCCGCGTTGGACTGGATGAGCGAGCCCTGAAGCTCTTTCAGGAAGTGGCGAAGATTGAGCCGCTCCGACCCGAACCGTATGCGTTGGGGTTGGCGGCCGCCAAGAGACTGGATGACTTCGACGGCATCCAATGGGCCTGCGTCGGAGCGCTAAAGCAAGCCTGGCCGACCGAAAGCGTCAAAATCAAAACCGATGCGTTCCTCTCGGCCAAAGCCGCCTTGGGACGTCTGCAAAAAGAAGGTCGCATCGACGAAGCGAAAGAGTTCAGCAAGGCTTTGAACGAAGCGCTGATTCGCGACTGCATCGTCAACGTCACCTGGACCGGCGACGCCGATCTCGACATCGCGGTGGAAGAGCCGACCGGTTCGGTTTGCTCGCTCCGTAATCCGCGCACCGTCGGCGGCGGCGTCCTGTTGGGCGACACCGCTTCTTCGCTCAACCAGCAGGACGATCAGGGTTTCTCGGAAACCTACGTTTGCCCCGTTGGTTTCCCGGGCGAATACAAGTTGCTGGTCCGCCGTATCTGGGGCGAAGTGACCGCCGGCAAAGTGACCGTCGACGTCTACACCTCGTACGGCGCCAAGCAGCAACAACACGTTCGTCGTCAGATTCCGCTGGGCGATTCGGCCGCGATCGTTAACTTCACCCTGAACGAAGGGCGTCGTACCGACAACCTGGAAGAAAACCAGGTTCAGGTCGCCGCCAAGGCCCATGTCGAAATGGGACGTGCGGTTCTGGCTCAGGCGCTGAACAACTACTCCGATTCGTACACCAGTGAATCGTATCAGACCGCCCGTCAGGAAATGGCCAATAACCGGCCGTTCATTCGCAATCGCAGCGCCGTCGGTTTCCGCCCGGAAATCACCGTGTTGCCCGAAGGCGTTCAGTTCCAGGCGTTTGCCGTCATCTCGGCCGACCGCCGCTACGTTCGCTTTACCGGTTTCCCGAGCTTCACGCAGATCGGTAACGTGACGACCTTCAACATCGGTAACGGCGACTTCAATACGATTGAAGACGGTACCAGCGGCGGAACCGCGGACGATGACGACGCTGCCAACTAGAGCGTTTTTCTGATAGCAGTAGCGTTTCTGGCGTTGGTGAGGCAAGCTGGTCAAGGTGGCCGAAGCAGGCGAATCCTCAAGATTCGTCGATGCAGGTCAACGCCGACCAGCGCGGCCGCAACCAGCCAGAACGCTAAAGATGGAAGAAAACCGCTCTAAGCGTTGTTAACGTTTTCCCGAATTAAGCCGGGAGTTGCGTCGAGCGAAAGATCGTCGTAGCTCCCGGCTTTTATTTTTTCCCAAGCGATCGCCCCCATTACCGCGTTGTCGGTGCAGAGCGAAAACGGGGCGATGATCAATTCGATCTGATTGCGTGCAGCCAGCTCTTCGAGTGCCGTGCGCAGCTTGCGATTGGCGGCGACGCCCCCGCCGACGCAAAGCCGACCGCGGCCTGATTTACGCACCGCCAATTCCGCCTTGCCGACCAGGCAGTCGACGACCGCTTGCTCGAAGCTGGCCGCGATGTCGGCCCGGCGCTGGTCGGAGATCTCGACCGCCGAAAAGTCAGGCCTTCCCGGTCCGGCGATCTCGTACCGAACCGCCGTCTTCAGGCCGCTAAAGCTAAAGTCGAGCCGGCTCTGATCTTGCAGAAATGGCCGCGGAAACGGGATCCCCTGCGGATCGCCATCGGCCGCGCACTTCGAGATCGACGGACCGCCCGGGTAGGGCAATCCGAGCATCGACGCCACTTTGTCGAACGCCTCGCCGGCGGCGTCGTCGATTGTCCCGCCCAGCGGGACAAATTCCGACGGCCCCAGGCAGTCGTACAAGCTGGAATGCCCGCCGCTGACGATCAGCCCCACGCACGGAAAGATGTCGCGTCCCGCCGCCAACCGGCAGGCGTAGATGTGCCCGTGCAGATGATTGACCCCGACCAGCGGCACGCCCAGCGACCAGGCGAGCGTCTTGGCGACCGAGACGCCAACCAGCAGCGAACCTGCCAAACCAGGCGTGTGGGCCACGGCGACCGCGTCGATGTCGGCCAACTTCAGCTGCGCCTTGGCCAGCGTTTCGTCGATCACCGGCATGATCCGCTCGAGATGGGCTCTGGCGGCGATCTCCGGCACGACGCCGTTGAATCGCTCGTGCAGCTTCTCTTGCGAGGCGACGACGCTCGCCAGCGGCTCCAGGTTCTCGTTGATGATCGCGGCGGCGGTTTCGTCGCAGGTCGACTCGATGGTCAGCAGGTTCATAGGGGAGGATGTAGCAGGGAGGGGTTAGGGTTTGGCTGGATCGGCGAGTTGCGACTCAAGATACTCGAGCCCTTTCGCCAGCACTGGATCGACGTCTTGCAGCGGCGGTTCCGGAGCCGGCGGATGCGGGACGAGCGTCGCCATATCGCGATTTCGGCGATACCGCTGAAACGCCGCCAGTTGCTTGGGCGACATCTTAACCTCCATGCCGGGCGAGGGAGAGACGCCCCACTCGTCCGTTTCTTTCGCATCGGGAAGCCGATGGATGTTTTTCCCGCTGGGGCGATGATAGGCGGCCGTCGTCAACTTCATCGCGCTTTTGCCTTCTTCCAGATTGATGATGTTCTGGACGCTCCCTTTGCCCCACGAACGCTGGCCAATTACCACCGCCCGGTCGTGATCCTGCAGGCAGGCCGACACAATCTCGCTGGCGCTGGCGCTAAAATGGTCGACCAGCACGGCGACTGGCACGTCAATCAGCGTGGTGTCTTTCACGGCGCTCCACTCCCGTTTGGGGGTGTTTCGTCCTTCGACGCTGACGATTTTGCCTTCGTCGATAAAGCGATCGGCGATCTCAATCGCGGCGCTCAGCAGACCGCCCGGGTTCGAACGCAGGTCGAGAATCAGGCCGCGTACGCCGTCCGCTTTCAGCTCTTCCAGGACGGTGGCGAGCTCTTCGGCCGTATTGCGGCTGAAAATCGTGATCCGCACGTAGGCGATCTTCTGGTCGTGGTCGTAGATGTAATCCCAGTCGTTGTTTTCGAGCCGCTGGTCTCCCAGCACCGTCTGTAGCTGGATCATCTCGCGCTGCAGTTCGACCGTTTCGGTCTTGAACTCGGCCGGGTGATAGATCACCAGCGAAACGGTATCGCCGGCTTCCCCTTTCAGCCGTTCGATGGCGGCGTCCAGGTTCATTCCCTTGGTGCTCTCGCCGTTGATCTCCAAGATCCGATCGCCGGCGCCGACGCCAGCGTCATAGGCGGGGCCGCCCACCAGCGGACTGGCGATAATCAGCTGTCCATCCCGGGCGTCGATCTGAATGCCGATGCCGCCAAACTGCTGATCGATGTTGGTGCGGAAGCGAGCTAGTTCTTCCTGGGGGATGTAGGTCGAATGGGGATCGAGCTCCGTAATCACCCCCCGAATCGCCGCTTCGATCAACTTCCGCCGATCAAGCTTCTTGACGTAGTTCCGATCGACCTGGTCCAAGGCGTCGGCAAACATCGTAATCAGCTCAACATAGTCGTCGTCGATCTCCGCGTAGGGACTGGGCGAGTCAGCGGCCGTCTCGCTAGAAGTCGCCTCGGCGGCCCCAGCGAAAGAAAAGGGATTCGCACAGACGATCAACGCGACCAGCGCGTAACGAACGGGAGATTTCCACATAGGCGTAACTGCTCGCAGAAGATGCGGTTATCGAAACTCAAGAGCGGCCGCCGATGACGATGCAGCCTACTCAAGTATAGGGAACGATAGCAGTTACGGCAATTGTTGGTCCGCGCGCGACGAACTAGTCCAGACGTCACGCAGCGCGAAGCTTAACGCCTTGGCCGCCGCGGCAGAGCATCGACACGGCATTCTTGAAACGTCGCGAAATCGGCTGCGGTTCCCACAGGTGAGCGATCGGGGCGCCCATCGCCGCTTCTTCCAGCGTCCACTGCGTGTAGGCCAGGTCGTACAGCCATTGCGTCCGATCGGGCTTCAGCGGCGACTCAATGCGTCGCAGGTCTTTGTTCAGCAGCGAATATCCCATGGCGCCTTCGTCACAGACGAAAGACGGGATGCCGGCCAGCGTCGCCTCAACGCCGGCGTTAGAACTGAACGTGACGACTGCCCACGCGTTTTTCATGTCCTCTTGCAGGCTGTCGGCCTGAGAGAGAATGACGTCGACACCGGTCCCTTGCATGTCGACCGCATCTTTGGCAAGCGGATGGGGGCGAAATATGATTGGCCGCGACGTCAGCTGGCGAAGGGTCTTGGCGGTTTCACGGCACCACTGGACATGATCGACGTGCTGAACCGACGCGTCCCAGGGAACCTGGCCGCAGAGTACGATGTGCTCGCCATCAGCCCGCCACGGCGCGACCGGAACTTCAAGCTGGTTCCAGCGGTTTGCTGGGCTAAATCGATTGAGGTACTTCGCCCGGCCGTTCAAGCCGCCCCAGCCAATCATGAAGTAGCGATCGCGATGGATGAATCCCCGTTCGATGACCAGATGGCACTTCTTGCGCAGCTCCCGCGTGTAATGAGCGGTAGCGACGCTGTGGGCCGCGATGATTTCGCCCACCATGCGGCCGCGACCAGTGCGACGTTTTTCAATGCCAAAGGTGACGGCGACGTCGCACGGGCGATACTCCTTTTCCAGCGGATACATGACGAAGGGAATGTCGCGTCGGTGCAAACCTTCGGCGAAGGCGAACATAGCATCGATGTGCATCGCCGGTTCTTTAGGTACGAATAGTCCGAAGGTCTGCATTTCTTCACGCTCCGAATTCTCATGCCGCAACGCGGCGCTTGCCTAAGCAGCAGCTCGCTGGCAGATCGCAATAATAAACTTGCCGGCGGTGCCCGCGTGAATTTCCGGCTTCGCGCCGCTTCGCTGGCACTGCCAGCTTTCGACGTGCAAGCGATGCTTACCGAGGGCGTCACTTAATTCAGTGGGGCGAAAGTGACGAAAGTGAAACGGATTGACCGGCTCTTGCAAATGTGGTCTTACCTCCTCATTCGGCGTAGAGATTATGAGAAATTCACTCCACTCCGAAAACTTCTTAATGGCGGCGTCGTAAAACTCAACGTGTTCTATGAATTCGAAGCAAACTACCGCATCTACCCGCTCTTTCGGCTCAAATGAGAGCAGATCGGCGTTGTGGAACGTGATGTTGGGACGCTGCCAATGCTTGCGATAGATGTCATGCGCCTCTTCGTTGATCTCGATCGAGATCACGTTGTCGACCGCTTGTGATAGCATCCACGAGCCATAGCCAACCCCACAGCCGGCGTCGATAACCGTGCCGGTCTTACCGCGCCGTTTTAGCTCTTCAATCGCTAGTTCGTAACGGAGGCGATGGTCGGCGCGAACTTCTTCCATCGTGGTCGCCATTTGCCGTTCAGACATTGTAAGTTTCCTGGATAAGCGTTGTTGGGGGCGGATTCTCCATCGACTCGGGCGCGGCCAACAGCTAGGCGGCGGAGGCGACGCTTTGGTTGTGTCGGTTGGTGGCTTCGAGCGCTCCCTGGCGTTTCCGCGCGGTGGCGATCAAGTGGCAGTCGTCGCTAGCATTGGGATGAATCTTGCGACGGGCGATCTGTTTGTCGGTGAACCGGTCGAATTGAATTTCGATATCCTCGAAACCTGCCTGCGTCAGAAAGTAACGCATCGACTCGCCAGTGAAGCCGGACTTGTGGACGTCCCAATAGCTTTGGTTGTAGTCGGGCGCCGTCGGATCGCATTCGCGTTGCCAGCCAAACAGTCCGGCAAAGCCCCAGCAGGCGTCCGAGTATCGATCAGCGAACGGTTCGCCGGTCCACTCGGCTTGTTGCCATTGGGCGATCACAAAGGCCAAATTGGGGACTTCGATCCGAACTTGCCCACCTTCCGCCAAAGCCTTGTGCCAATCCTGCAGCGCCAGCTTGACTTCGCCCAACGTCAGATGCTCAAGCATGTGCCGGCTGTAGATCTCTCCTAGGCCTTGGCAGAACTGCGAGACTTCCCAGGCTTTGCAGGCGAGTTGTACGTGAGGCAACGGGCGAATGTCGCTGTAACAATAGCCTTCCCGCCGATCTTCGCCGCAGCCGACGTAGAGCTTTGAGCCCGGTGGAATGGGCGCTCGCAGCTGGCTACGGCGCCGCTTCGTCAGCTCGTAGCCCATCAGCGACGCTAGTTTGTGTAGTACGGGAAATAACATAGGATGACTCTCTTGCGATGGATAAATGGATTTAGGGAGCGATGGGAGGTGAGAACTTCGCCGGCCAGCGAGTCCGCCACGTTTCGATCGTCGCCGCGCTAGGCCGCTTTAAACAATTGTTCATGACTACATGCGTACTCATCCCATGTGTACGGCAGCACGCTTTGACGCACATCCGCGGTCAGCGTCTTGGCTCGGCGAATCAGGTCGACGATGACGTCAGGGTCGGTCTCGTCAGCCGGATAGAGGAAGCCGTTCTCGCCATGCTGGATGACGTCTGGTGCGAAGCCGGTATCGCTGGCCACCGGTACGACGTTGCTCATCATCGACTCAAGCAGCGGAATCGGGCCCCCTTCCAACTGAGAAGCGGAGACGAAGACGTCCAGTTCGGCGTAGTAGTCCGGATATTGAGCGTACTTCGCCTGGCGATACTCGAGGTTGCCGAGCCCGAACAACTCGTTGAACCGCGGGTAGTCTTGCCAGTTGCGACCCATAAGAATGAACTCTTGGTCGGGCATGCGGCGGACGATCTCAAAGATCCGATCCGGGTTTTTTCGTTCGTAGTAGGCGGTACAGAAGCCAATCTTTCCACCGCCACGCTGGTGCGGCGAAAAGAAGTTGAGGTCGGCCGCCCCAACGATCGTGGAGATGCGATGCTCCTCGACTCCCAGGTCGACTAGGTACCGTCTCCACTTCGAGCACATGGTGACGACCTTCGCCGTATTCAGCACGTCAATCGTCTCTTGGCCCCCCAGGTCTTCTTCCTTGGGATGCGTAAACCAGACGATCGCGTTCTTCTCTCGCAGCCACGGATTGATTTGGAGCGCCGACTTGTAGAAATGGTAGTGACAAAAGAAGTAGGCGCTGGCGAGCGGCATTCCCTTGTAGTCGCCGCAGAAAATGTAAGGAGATTCCAGTCGCTGGGCGATCTCGCGACACGCCGCTTCCAAGATCCAACCCTTGCTTTTGTCGGGAATGAAAAAGCAGACGCGCCCCTTGGTTCGGGAAATCAACGGTTGCAGCCAATGAGCTCTGGCGATCTTGCGGCGAATCTTGTCGATCAAGTTCATTTCCAACTCACTTTAAGAACGTCCGCGGAGGCGATTACGCCGCCTGACGGGGACGGATTGAATTCTGTTTGCGAATGGACCGTACGATTCTCTGCAGATCGGCTTCGTGAACTTGCCGAAGCGGCGCCCAGAGCGGAACGAACTCACGCTCGACAAAGTTTTCGCCGAACCCCAGCAGGCACTCTTGGCCGTATAGCAACTCTAGCGAGATGCACGCGCTGCTTACTGAGGCGACATAGGTCGGACGCTGCGAAGCGGCGAGGTACTTCGCGTACAACGATTCGAACGGGAGGTAAAACGTCCAGGGATCGTTCAAGCAAATGGTCCGCTCATAGCGAGCGGACGCGGCCGCCTTGATGCGATCGATCTTCTCGTACGAGTCGCGCGGATGCGGCTTGATGATCAACGCGACGCCGTCTCCCTGCGGCAGCTGGTCAAGTAACTGGAGGTAGCCGTCGACCTCTCCGTCAAGGCTGGTGCGTCCCGTCTCGGCGAAGTTGGACGTGAGGAGAGCTACGTTCGAGCCGGCATGTTGCTCAAGTTCGCGCAGCTGTTCGTCGGCGACCGGCGCCTGGTCGGGAAGGTGCGTTGCGAACGAATTGAACAGCTCAACGAACAACTCCGGATCGAGCGAACCCACATCGGAGAGCCGTTGGTCGAACATGTTCTTCAGGAGAAGGCGATATTCGTCGGGCTTCGGCGGCGCATAGATCGGGGTGAACGGACGACCTCGCAGGCGTTTCCACTGCACTTTCAATTGTGCTATCGCTCGTTTGCCGTAGCGACGCAGCTTTCCCTTGTGAAACTCACGCGGGTTGTAATAGATATTGGAGAAATTTAATGCGATTCCATCGCCATACGAAATCTGCCGAGACCCCGACAATAGGCAGCGCATCGCAACGGAGAACGGCTTCTCCACTTGACCCACGTAAAGTTCGTCACAAGCATGGATGTCAAAGATATCGGCCAAAGCCTGCATGCTAGGGACGCTAGGCCTGCGCATTGCGGCTTGAAACTCGGGAACGGTCGGAGGCTGAACGTATTGAATCGACTTCCACTTCTCCACCTGTTCGGCGAGAGTCCGAATGCAGGCGGCGAACTCTTCGCGCTGCTCGGCGGGGGCGGCGAGATCATGAATCAGCAGATGATTCTCGCAGGTTCGATTGCGCTCGGAACGACCGCTGGTCGACCACATGGCGGCGATCGCTGATGCTAGCTGCACCGCGCCGGTGCATATGACCACTCGCGTGGTTCGCTCCGAAGTTGATCCTGTGATTTGCACTGGCTTGCCCTTTATTGTCGCGACCAAGCGGCCGTCGGCCGGTTAGGCCGCCTTTTTCTCACCGCGCCACAGCTTCTTGATCTTGCGTTCCAGACGCTTCAGGATGTTCTTCTTTTTCCCTTGGCCATGCATCGGGATGGTGTAGGCGCTGGGGTTCAAGATGTCTTGGCGGCAATAGGCCCGCGACAACGTCTTCTTGAGATCGAATTGCGTGATCAGGCCAGACTCGCGAGCTTCCTGGAAGTGATCGAACCAGAGCTGCTCGTGCGGGTGTCCTGGGAACTTCCAGGGCTGAGTACCCAGATTGGTATAGTGGATCAGCTTGGTGTTTTCGTCGCACTTGTCGAAGACGTTCCAGTTCGAGTCGTACGCGCCCAGGCTGTAGGGATGCTTGGCGAGAAATGGCGGACGCATCTGGTGGAAGTCGATGTTGGCGAATTCGCCCGCTTCCATTTCTCGGAAGATTTGCTCGACGTCGAAGCGGCACTTCGAGCAGTCGAACAGGATTTGGCTCATGCCCCAGCACGATTCGCCTTGGTAGGCTTCCGCTTTGGCCAGCATGTCGTGCCCGTTCATCGGCTGATCGAAGAACTCGGCGATGTCGGACAGGCAGACCATGTCGGAATCGAGGAAGATCGCACGACCTTCGTGCCCGCAGATTTCCGGAATCAAGAATCGGTAGTTGCTGAATTCGGTGAAGTTCTGGTACTTGATCCAGAGGGGCAAGTTGGCCAGAACCGGCTCTTCGTCATTGCGCTCAATCGAGTTGTGCGTACCGTTGAAGACGTAGATGTCGAGCTCACGCGAGCAAGTCTTGCGGAGCGAGTGTATCAGCGTCTTGCGCTCCAGGCAGCTCGCTTCGCCGGAACCGATGAACACGCGAACGGGGGGGAGTTGTGTCATGTCAAAATCCTCGATCACCAAAAGCGGTTAGGGAGATGAACGGATCGGCGGCCTAAGCGTCGACTTAAGCGACCTTCTTTCTCAGGCCTATCTTGTGCAGGAAGCTCTTGAAACGATGTTTCATCGGGCGAGAGCTGGGAGTCGGGAAGACGAGCGCGGGGTTGAGCCGCCAGTCGTTTCGCCATTTATGCGAATTGCCCTCGATCGCACGGAACTTCGCCAGGATCTGGGGATCCGACTGAACGTCGAACGGGTCTTCGACGCCCTCGAAAAATGGATCGTTGCGGCGAATTGCCTCGCGCCAGCCAGGGTGAATCTGCGAGCCGTCGTTGACTTGCGTGAACGCACAGCCCCAGTCGTCGCACTGCAGCTCATTTTTTGCCGCCACCACGGCGTGATATTCCGCCACCATCGGAATCAGCGGCGGCAACGAATCGAGCGTGAATCGAGTCTGGCAGCGGTTGAACTCTTCCGGCGTGCTTGGATTGAAGTTGCTGAAATGGAACAACACGATCGGGCGTCCGCCAATCAGCGGTTGACCGTCTGAATCTGTGGTCAACGCAAATTGCGGAAATGTCCAATGTCCCGTGTTGTAGCCAGGGTTGCGGAGCAACATGACGTTGTCGAACAGCCCCGGCACCAGGCTTAGCCACTTTTGATCGGTGAAGATCGAACCGGTCAGGTCTTTGTGACCGTCCGACATCATGCGGGCCCGCCACCAGGCGATAAACTGGTTGGAGTTGTCATCATTGCGAACCGCGAAGAAGCCGCCGTTGTAGGTGCCGGCCATCAGAAACAGTTTTTCGCCCGGCAGCTTGTCGTCTTCTGGGAATGGCTTGAGCAAATGCGGAGTCAGCACGATCGAGTGTTGCGACAGGGCGGCGAAGACTTCGTCCAGGCGGCCGTAGATTCGCATGTCAGAGTCAAGATAAATGACTTCCTCGTAGCCTTTGGCGAGCACATGCTGGACGGCGAACGGCTTCAGTGAACACGACAATTCAAACGGCGTGTACTGAAAACAGAATCGCCGCCATTGCGGGATCTCCAGTTCGTCCGCGAAGAAGAACGTGACGTCTTCGTTCAGGCTCGCCAAATCGACCGGCGGGCGATCCGCCAAACAGACGTAGATGTCGACGTCGTCATGATGACGCCGAGCCGAATCGGCCAGCGCCAAGGCGAAGTGCAGATAATTGCGGGTAACGACCGTGACTATCGCTTTACGATTCATACTCAGATTCTCTTAGCCGGAAAGATATTTGTCGCGTAGGACGTCAAGCGGCCGCTTTTTCGGCGGCGTCGACCAATTGCGGCAGATGAACGGCGAAACGCGTGCCGGCAATCTGTCGGCACCCACCATGCTCCTCCCAGAACTCATTGACAGTTTGGGTGACGCCCACGCATTCTTTGGCGTCCGGTTCCCAGGTGTAGTCGTGCCATAGCAACGCTGCGCCCGGCTTGACGAACGTGAGTGCAGTTTGGGTGTCGCGTTTGACAAATTCGTAGGTATGGTCGGCGTCGACAAAGACCAGATCAGCCGACTTCAGCAGGTCGTGGTCGGTGAACTCGATAGTGTTGGCGAAGCGTTGTTCGATCTGGCTCTCGTAGCGAGTGCCCTGGAAGAGGCAACCGACGTCGAAATTGGAGAGCCCGACTCCTTGGCCGTGCACATGCGTCGTACGCACGCCGGGATCCAAGTCGATCGTCACGATCCGGCCATCGGCGGGCATGTTCGCCGCCATCGTCAGCGTTGAGCCGCCCATGAACGTCCCAAACTCGACGATCATCTTCGGCTGCAACATCTTGATCAGACCGCCCAAGGTCAGCAATTCGTGTTCCGGCATCGCCCAGCGATGCGAACGAATCAGCCGAGGCAGCATGACCACTTCGGCTTGATCGGCGCCGGCGAAAATGTCGGAGAGCTTCGCTTCGGGAACGATGAAGGGAACGTGATCTGGAACGTTCCGGTTGCCCGCAGCGACCGGCTTTACTTTGGCAGGTTTGGCCTTTTCCGCCGGAGGAGACGATGTTGCCGGCAATCGTTTGGCAATAGACCGTCCCAGCCGCTTTGCAAATCGCTTGAGTCCCACAGAGTGCCCTCCTGGCATCTTTGGTTAAAGTTCCTTCTTTGGCGATCGATCAGCGGGCAGTTTAGACCAATGTTTTGGCGGGTCACAATAGCAGTTTTCGCTTCCGCCAAGCCGGGAAAAGGGGCCAATTTCCCTAGTTTTTACGGCAGATACGCGTTGCGTACTTTGACGGTTCCGCGTCTGACGCCGTGCGGGAAACCGCCATGGCGCGAAGGGCCCAAACGCTACGCCGCTTGGCGGTCTTGTATCACCTCTTCGCGGTATAGTTCGTGGTAGGTGCGGCTTCGTTTCAGCAGTTCTTCGTGACTGCCGATCGCTTCGACCTGGCCGGCGTTCATGACGATGATGCGATCGGCAAGTTCCAGCGCGGCGGGGCGGTGGGTGATCAAGATTGCTGTGCTGTCGCCGACACATCGCTCAAAAGCGGCGTGAATCTGGCGTTCGCTCTCCAGGTCGATCTGACTGGTCGCCTCGTCGAAGATGAAGATGTCAGGGTTCTTCAGCAGCGCCCGGGCGATCGCGATCCGCTGGCGCTGGCCGCCGGAAAGTGCCGAGCCGAGCTCGCCGCACGCCGATTTGTAGCCATGCGTCGTATGCGTGTGGACGAAGGCGTCGACTTCCGCCAGTTTGCCGGCGGCGGCGACTTCTTCGTCGGTGGCGGTCAGCCGACCATAGCGGATGTTCTCTTCGATCGAGTCGTTAAACAGGACTGTGTTCTGGTTAACCAGGCCGATTCGTCGCCGCAGATCGTGCTGTTTGGCGTCGCGGATGTTGGTGCCGCCAATCGTCACAGCTCCTTCATCGGGATCGTAAAAGCGGAGCAGCAGATTGATCAGCGTGCTCTTGCCGCAGCCGTTGGGGCCGACGATCGCCACTTTTTCGCCTTGGCGAATGGTCAGGTCCAGGTTTTCGAGGACGGTCACGTTTTCGTTATACCGAAACGAGACGTTGTTGAAGTGGATGTCCCCATCGTGCAGCGGGACTGGGTTTTCGGGGTCCTTGATGGCTGGTTCGGCGGCGAGAATGGAGAAAACTCGCTCCGAACCGGCGATGCCCGCTTGGATTGAACCGAACACGTCCCCTAGCTTGCGAATCGGGTCGGCGGCGGCGATCAGCGAAGCGTAGAAAGTCATGATGCCGCCAAAGTCCATCGCTTTGTCGGCCAGTCGAATGCCGAAGATGTGGGTCGCCTGGTTCAAAACCAAGTAACCGCCGGCGATCAGCGACAAGCAAACCATGCCGATGCCCAGCAATTCGTTGTTCGATCGAATCAGCGATCCGTAGACTTCCAGCTTCATTTGTTGGCGGAGAACCTCTTCCGTCTTGCGATAAAACCGCTCGTTTTCCAGCTCTTCATTGCCAAACGCTTTGACGACCTGGTAGCCGTTGTGGATTTGCAGGAAGAAGCTGATCACCCGGCCGTTGGCCTCCAGCACGCGGACGCTGGTGCGCTTGATCGATTTGGCGAGCGTCATCAGCAAGTACGCGGCGATCGGGCAGACCAGCAGCGACAGGAGCAAGAGACGCCAGTTGATATAGGCGGCCAGCGCGACGCAGGCGATCATCTTCGCCGGTTCACGTAGCGATTTGCCGAGCAGGATCGAAATGGCGTTGCCAATCGAGTTGATATCGCCGCCAACGCGGGTCGCCGAGTCGCCGGTTTCCCCTTGGGGAACCTTGCCCAGTCGCAGCTCTAGCATCTTGGCGAAGAACTGTCGCTGCAGCGACTTTGACGTGCGGAACGCCGCCCGGGCCATCAAGGTGGTGCTGATCGCCAGGAACAGGCACTTCAGCGCCGTACCAACTAACAAGAACGCTACGATGCATAGCAGCGTGTTGAACGGGCTGGTCGGCGCGTAGTTTTCAATCCAGGGACGGGTTTTGTTGACGCTTTTCAGGCGGCCTTGCCATCCTTCGATCTCTTGCCGTTTCGAGGCGACATCGGCGTCATCGGCATTGGCGGCGACCAGGGCCGCCACTTCGGCTTCCCCTTCGCGGATCGCGGTCTCGCACGCTTCCGTTTCGCGATCGATCCACTGCTGCAGGTTCTGTCCTTTGAAGATCACTTCGGCGAATGGGTAGACCGCGCCGACGTTGGCGCCCCACAGAACGCCGACCAGCAGCGAGCTGATGATGGAGAGGACGATGGACCACTTGTAGTCGCGCCAGGCCAGCCAGATTGCTTTGTTTAAATATCGCATATTCGAGTTCGGAGTCCGTTCGCGAAGTCGCCGAAAGTGCGACTGGTCCGCGTCGTTGATCGCAAAAAGTTAAGGCTGCGGTGTTTTCAGAGCAAGAGGAAAACATCGCGTTAGGGAATTGGCATTGTCGGATTCCATCAAGTGGTGGGGGCAAACGCGGTGCAGGCGGCAAGAAGGTCGCCTGCTATGCCGCTTGACTTTGCTTGGCGGTCGATTCGCCCAGCCGCTGCGAAATCGTCTCGCACTCTCGCACAATCTTCTCAAAGGTCAGCGACCAGGGATGGTTGACCGGAGGCGCCTCGATCGGGATTCGCCAGCCTTGTTCCGCTTCAAAGTTGCGAATCAATTCGGCCAACTCTTCCGGCTGGTGCGGCGAAAAGTAGTTGCAATGGGGGCCGCCCACTTCCTGGTGAATTTTTAGATCGCTGGCGAACACGTGCAGGCCATGGTGCAGCGCTTCGGCGATCGGCAGGCCAAAGCCCTCGGCCAGCGAGGGGAATATAAACGCCTTGCTATTTTGATAGATGTAGGCCAGCTCGGCGTCGCCGATATCGGTCAACAGCAGCAGCCGGTGACCATACTGCGGATGTTGTTTGATCCGTTTCAACAGATCGTTGCACTTCCAGCCGATTCGCCCTACGAGCGCGACCGAGGCTTCGCTGCCCGAGGCCCAGAGCTGATCAAAGGCGTCGAGCAGCAATTTGTGGTTCTTGCGGACTTCGATGGTCGAGACCATCAAGTACGGGGCGGTGTCGCGGTCGACGAAGTGTTGGCGAACGCGGGGCGCGATTTGCTCGCCGTCGACCGTCGCGTGCGATTCGAGATCGCAGCCCAGGCGTACCGGGCGAACTTGCCAATCAGCGAGTGGGGCGTTTTCTTTGGCGATGAAGTCCCACAGGTCGTTGCGGGTCGTTTGCGAGTTGCCGAGGATGAAGTCGACGGAGCAAATCGCTCGCTTGATCCACCGCTGGAACGAAGGGGCGAACTTGTCGTGGCATAGCTCGGGATGATGGACCGGGATCAAGTCCTGGATCATCGTGCCGACTACCGCGCCATCGCGTCTCGCCGCGGAGAGCGCATCATACATCGGGATATCCCACCACGCGTCGAGCAACAACAACACGTCGCCGGCGCCGGGATTGGCGGGCTTGCGCGGCTCGTCATTGCGGGCGAAGAAACGTTCGATCGCCCGGGCGATGGTGCGGGGATAAAGTAGTTTGCGGGCGCGGACGAACGCTTGCTCCAGACCGACCGCCGATTGCGGCACGAATTTCCGTAACAGTTTTTTGCGGCGACGCAGAACGTCGGGATGGGTCTTGCGAAACCCCCGCCCGATACAGGCCTCGTCGACTTCGACAAACTGGCCGTTCTCAAACATCACCGGCACGCACTGCAGGGCATGAGATTCTCCGTAGGCGAGTGCATGTTTGGCGATATTACGCACGACGCGCTGAATGCCATGATTGACGTCTCCCTTGGCGGTCTGGGTGACGTCGATCAATAGTCTGCGGATTGGAGAGCTCATCGGGAATCTACCTGATCGTATTGTCGACGTTCGGCGCGAAACGAGGCGCCTACGCAAGCTCGCGGCATAATAGCAGTGCGATAATTTGCTTGAAATGCCAATTGCCGAAGCGATGCATTCCCGAAGTCGCTCCACTGGGGAGCGCAGGCCCGAGATTCGCCCCGTCGGATTCGCCGCCGCCGTCAACCAAATCACTCTTTACTTTTTGAAGTCCATTTGGCATTGGCCTGGCCGGTACATTTGGCTATTCTTCCGCTCTTCAAGGATCGACTCAAGGGGGAAACCTCCCGAAATTTCAAGGACGAAACGAGACAATTCGATGCCTAAAACCGCGCTGATTACAGGAATCACCGGACAGGATGGATCCTATCTGGCCGAATTCCTGCTTGAGAAGGGATACGAGGTTCACGGTTGCTTCCGGCGTGCTAGCACCAACTCGTTTGAGCGAATCGAACATCTGCTGGATCAAATTACGGTGCACCCCGCCGATTTGATCGATCAATCGTCGCTGGAGCATCTCGTTCGCTCGGTCGCTCCGCAGGAAGTTTACAATCTGGCCGCCCAAAGCTTTGTCGGCAGCAGCTGGGGTCAGCCGATCTTGACTGGCGATGTGACCGGTTTGGGCGTGACGCGAATTCTGGAAGCGATTCGGACGGTTGACAAGTCGATCCGCTTCTATCAAGCCAGCAGCAGCGAGATGTTTGGCATGGTGCACGAAACGCCGCAGCGCGAATCGACGCCGTTCCATCCGCGCAGCCCGTATGGCGTCGCCAAGGTCTACGGACATTACATGACGTCCAACTACCGAGAAAGCTACGACATGTACGCTTGCTCGGGAATCTTGTTCAATCACGAGTCGCCCCGTCGCGGGCTTGAGTTCGTGACCCGCAAGATCACCGACGGCGTCGCCAAGATCAAAATGGGCCTGGCCGATGAGCTTCGCCTGGGCAATCTCGACGCCAAACGAGACTGGGGTTTCGCCGGCGACTATGTCGAAGCGATGTGGTTGATGCTGCAGCAAGACGCTCCGATTGATTACGTCGTCGGAACCGGCGAGACCCATAGCGTTCGCGAGTTCGTCGAGATCGCGTTTGATCGGGTCGGCTTGAACTGGGAAAACCACGTCGTCATCGATCCGAAATTTTATCGTCCCGCCGAGGTCGACCTGTTGCTCGCCGATCCAGCCCGGGTAAAGGCCGAACTCGACTGGGAGCCGAAGGTTTCCTTCCAACAGCTGACCGAAATGATGGTCGACCACGACCTGCAGCGGATCTCCCAACTATCGGGGCGTACGCTAGGCGTTGTGCGCAAGTCGGCCTAGTCGCGCCAAGTGTGGCTGTCTAGCGTTCGCTTCGTCTCACTGCATCCCGCCGTGCGACGTAAGTGATCGTTCCTACCTCCATTTCGCTAGAGCTTCATGTTGCAAGTCGTACTGGATCTCGAAAAACTGCGTCAGCCGTACTGCGGCTTGGGGCAGTTTGCGCAGTATCTGGGAGACGCGATCGTCGAAGAGCTCAAATCGCGCGGGTTGGAGCCGATCATCCTCGCTCGGAAACCGCAACTGGAGCGATTTCCCAACGAGCGATCGCTCGAAGCGAACCTCTGGCGAAAAGAGCTGCTGCAGCGTCCTTCGCGGTTCTTCTACTCCGGCACGCTGGAGAAGCACCTGCTGTGGCACGCGACCCATCAACAGACTCGCTTCTTGCCGCGACATCCGCGCACGCCGATGTTGCTGACCATTCATGACTTGAACTTCTTGCGTGAGAAAGCGTCTTCCAAGATTGCTCGCGAGCGTCGGCGTCATCAACTGATCGTCGATCGGGCGACCGAGATTGTAGCGATCTCCAAGTTCGTCGCCCAAGAAGTCCGCGAAGAGCTGAACGTCGGCGACAAGCCGGTGCACGTCATCTACAACGGCGTCTCTCGCAAGGAGACCGAGCCGGTTCGTCCCGACTTTATCAAGGACGATCGCCCGTTTCTGTTTTCGATCGGATTGGTGCAGCGGAAGAAGAACTTCCATGTATTGATCGACTTGCTGGAGCGAGCCGAGCAGTATCGGATGATCCTGGCAGGCATCAAGACCGACGCCTATGCCGCCGAAATCGAAGAGGAAGTTCGCACCCGCGGGCTGGGGGAACGCTTTTTTCTGCCTGGCCCGGTCAGCGAAGGGGAACGCGAATGGCTCTATCAAAACTGCGCCGCGTTCCTGTTCCCATCGATCACCGAAGGTTTTGGACTGCCGCCGATTGAAGCGATGTTGGGCGGAAAGCCAACCTTTTTATCACGTCGTACCAGCTTGCCGGAGATTGGCGGAAAGCTCGCCTTTTATTGGGACGCCTTTGACGGCGACCATCTCTATCAACGGTTTGTCGACGGGATGCGCCGCTATGCGCAAGATCCGTTGTATGGCGAACGCTTGAAGGCTCATGCCGGTCAATTCTGCTGGAAAACGGCGGCGCAGCAATACGTCGATCTGTATGAAACGATTGGTGGCGTCAATCGCTCACGCAGCTCTTCTGCGGCCTGACAAACGACTTGCTAACGAACCGTTAGGCAATCGTTCGCGTTATTGTCAACTTCTAATGCGAAAAACTCTTGTCGGATCTCGCTATCAGTTTTATAGTGGCGAGTGTTCAAGAAACGGTTCCCGCTAACTAGCATTTGAACCTCTGGGGCAGGGCGTCACGAACGTGATTTTTTTTCACGACAGTGATACCAGGGGTTCGCCAGACGACGCAATTATTCATTGCATTGATCACGCGGTTCGATCTTCAAGTCGGTTTAGCTAGCGGGAACTTTTTTTGCGCTTTGCCGTTTTCTCGCGCGGCTTGAACCTTTCTTTCAATCAGCGTCAACTTGGCGCGATTACGCTGCCGATACTAGAGATATCGGGGGGGCTCGATTCGATTTCTGTGGAAGCGTTATGAATCCATTGGTCCTTACGCCGTTGGCTCTCGGAGCCGCAGGCATCGCCGCCCAGGCGGCGTCCAAAATCTCCAGCGCCAATTTCGGTCAACTCCTCTCACTGGGAGACAAGTCGGCCGATGTCGCCGACCAATCGGACGAGTCCGCCGCCAACGACGCTTCGGCGCTCGACGCTCTCTTCGCTTCCTCGGGACAGCTAGACGGATCGCTCGATCAGCTTTCCGCTTCTACCGAGAGCCTGGTGAAGGAGATCGAAACGGCGATTCGCCAACTGCTGCAAGACGAAGGAATCAATCCGAGTTCGCAGTTTCAATGGACGATCAACGAGCAGGGCGAAATCGAAGTTGATGGCGCCGGAACGGCCGATGATGAGATCGCCCGCTTGATTAACGGCGATGCGGCGCTGGCCAACAAGATTCGTCAAGCGGCCGCCAATCGTAGTCTGCTGGAAGCGGCCGCCGACCATCAAGATTTCTCGGCCGCTTACGATCAAAACGCTCAACAGTCGATCGACGCTTATCAGTCGCTGTTTCAGGGCAACACGCCGGCTGGGCGTCCTCAGTTCACCTTTCGCGCCGACAGCGGTCTAACGCTCGATCTCGCTTAGTTCCAGCTGCGCGACCAGCTTGGCCGCCGCTTCTTCGGCCGTCCGAATGCAGAGCGGAACGCCGACGCCATGATACGCGTTGCCAACCAGTTGCAGACCGGGCAATTCGGCCGCGCGGCGCTCGATCCGCTCGACCAGTTCCAGGTGTCCGACATGGTACTGCGGCATCTGTGCCGACCATCGCCGCACGGCGAATAGTTCCGGCTCGCCGGTCAAGCCAACCAGATCGGCAAGTTCTGCGGTCACAATCTTCCGCAACTCTTCTTCCGGCAGTTCGTTTCGCTCTGGATGACAGGCGCCCCCGACAAACGTGCGGATCAATACGGAGTCTTCTGGCGCACGTCCCGGGAACTTGTAACTGGCGAAGCTGGAAGCGAGGATCTGGCGATTCTCCACCTCCGGCGCCACAAAACCGAACCCGGCGATCGGGCGAGTAATCTGCTCGCGTCGCACCCCGAGCAACACAATCGCACAGCCAGCATATTGAATTTGCGCCAGGTCGGCGGCCAACGCCGCGTCGCCGCTTTGCATGATTTGCGCAGCCGCCGGAGCGGGCGCGGCCATGATCACGCCATCGAAGGCGGTAGCTCCTTCGTCGGTCGTCACTTGCCAGCGGTCGTTCTCCAAACGTTCGACCGATCGAACCGGGGTATTCAGCCGAATTGATTCGCCTGGCAAGCAGGCTGAGATCGCATCGACGATCGCCGACATCCCGCCGCGGGGCGCGACGAACATCGAATAGCGAGCGCCGCCATCCGATTTCTCTGCGCTGGCCGACCGCTTCCGCATGCCGCGGATCAGCCCGCCATGTTTGCGCTCCATCTCGACGAACTGTTTCATCGTGGCGGCGACGCTCAGCTTTTTGGGATCGGCCGTATAGATGCCGCCGATCAGCGGTTGCACCAGTCGCTCGTAGGTCTCTTGCCCCAAACGCCGCACGACAAAATCTTGTAAGCACTCGTCGCTCGTTTCTTTGCGAGCCGGCACGAAGTACTCCCAGGCGAGTCGCAACTTGCCCCGCCACGAAAGAATCGGCGAAGTCAAAATCGGCCAGGCTCTGCCCGGCGCCATCAACAGAAACCCGGCCGGCACTTCGATCAGTTTGCCGCGGTTGACGACGTACGCCTTGCGGAGGGCGTCGTTGGTCTGCAGCAGTTCGCTCTCGATCCCCAGTCGGCGGCAGAGATCGAGTCCCCAAGGAACGTTCGTGATGAAGTTGTCGGCGCTTTGTTCGACCAGGTAATCGCCGCACTGTTGCGTCTCGAGCACGCCGCCAAGTCGCTCGCCTGCCTCGTAGAGGGTGATCTCGGTCGCCGGCGCCAGTTCTTGCAAGCGATGGGCGGCCGCAAGTCCGCTAATTCCGCCGCCGATGATGGCGATTTTCGATGGTTTGGCTGCGGCGGCGTCCAAGGTGAGATCTCCAGGCGGGTTACGTAATCTTTTAGTGTACCAGATCGGCTGGGCGATGCCTTGAATCCGGAAAAGATAGGGGAAAAGCGACCAATTGGTTGCGTCATGATCGCCGCCTGGGTAGGTTGCAGAATACTCCTCTAGCGGAAAGTTCGCTCCACCCTCAGCGGCGGGCTCTTGGGCTGGGAACCAGTGCCGGCGATCGCTGACTTTTCAAGGTTTCTCCATGTTCCGGTTGCGCGTTTGGATGTTGTGGACCGTGGCGATTGTGATCGCCCCGCTGGCGCCAGCTTCGGCTCAATTTGGCGGCGGTGGTCTTGAGGACGGGTTTGGCGGTGGGTACGGCTATGTGCCGCCGGCGCCACAGCCGCAACTGCCCGCCGTGCAACTGGCGGCCGACTATGTCAACCAGCCGATGCCGCAGTTGGAAGAGCGCCGCGCCGTCGAAGCGATCTTACAAAAGCGGGTCCACTGCCAGTTTGTCGATACGCCGCTCGACGTGGCGCTGTCGCGAATCGGCGCCCAGGCGAACGTGACGATGTTTGTGAACAACCGGGCGCTCGAAGACGTCGGTTTATCTACCGATACGCCGGTGACGTTCCAGGTCCGCAATACGCGGCTTCGCACGGCGCTGCAGTTGATGTTGCGCGAGATGGATCTTACGTTTCGCGTCGAGCCGGGCCGGATCGAAGTGACGACGCCGGAAGAGGCGGAGTCCGATTTGCGAACCGCCTACTATCCGTGCGATGATCTGCTGACTATCTACAATGGCAACCAACCTGACTTCGACCCACTGATTCAACTAGTCACCACCACCGTCGAACCGGAAGACTGGGAAGAGTTGGGCGGTCCCGGTTCGGTTCAACCAGCCAATGGGGGCCTGGTCGTCTCGCAGATGGATCATGTCCATTACAAGGTGCGGCTGCTGTTGGCGGCGCTGCGGCAGGCCAGGGCTCTCTCGAGCGATAACTACGATCCAACGCCGATCGAAATGGGAAGCCAGCGGTTCTTTCGCGAGCAGACGCAAGCCCGACTGTCGGTTATCTATTCCGACTTCAACGTGCGCGATACGCCGCTGGAAAAGGTGGTGCAGATGCTGAGTCAGAGAACCGGCGTGCAGATTTTGATCAACAACCGGTCGCTGGAGGACGTGGGCCTGTCGACCGACGTGCCGGTCACCGGCGACTGGCGCGAGACGACGGCGCTGACGGCGCTGGGAGACATTCTTACCGAGCTCGACCTGGCGCCGCAGTACTACGACGAGCTGTTGGTGATCACGACGCCGGAAGAGGCCGAACGCGAGCTGGTGCGGAAGGTCTATCCGATTCGCGACTTCTTTGCGAAGGAGAGCTGGATGCCCGGCGGCGATCCGTTTGAGGGCGATTCGACCCAGCGACAAAAAGCGTCGCGGCATTATGTGGCCGACTACGATTCGGTGATCCAGTTGCTGACGACGACGATCGAACCGGAATCGTGGGAAGAGTTGGGCGGACCAGGCGCCATCCAGCCGCTCGCCGAATCGGACGCGTTGGTGATCAGTACGGTCGAAGAGATCCACGCCAAGGTTGAGCAGCTATTGCGCGAGGTCCGAGCGGGCCGCATCGCCCCGGTTCCCTCTCCCGAAGAAACGACCGGGTTGGGAAGTTACATGCCGCTGCCACTGCCGGTCAGCGATCAGACAGTTGATCGGACGCATCGTGTGGAAGGGGTCGATGATGGTCGCCGCCTGGCCCAAATCGCCCAAGATTTGCAGCAAGGGATCGCCCCAGGCTCGTGGGATGGGCAGAAGCGGTACATCGTCACGCTGGGAACCAATCAGCTAGTGGTGCGCCACAACGCCCAAGTGCAACGCGAAATCAGCGGCCAGCTGCGCCGCATCGCCCGGGAAAATGGCGCCGGGCAAACGGTACGAGCCAACCGTTATGACGAACCGACCATCGCTCCTAGGACGACGCCACACGGAGGCGGCGGGTTCTTTCAAGCCGACGGCGCTAATTCCGCCGATCCCTTTGCCGCACCGCCGAACGCTGATCCATTTGATGGCAGTCAAGACCCGTTTGGCAGTGGCGATCCGTTCGGAGGACCAGATAATCGTTTCGCCGGACCTGGTGACGACGATCCTTTTGGCTCCTGACAACACTTGCTCCCACAAGCAAAGCCCTCTCGCCACGTGCTCGGAAGAAAACCTATGCCCTCACGTCTGTTAATGCTGACGCTCTCGGCAATCGTTGCGTTTGTCTCTTGGACCCAGGCCTAAGAGCCGCCGGTGACGTTAGTCGACGGCTACTTTGATACCCTCAATCAACAGCAAGCGGCCGCCGAGGAGACGCAAAAAAAATTGCAGACGCCAGTCAGCTGCAACTTTTCGGTCTTCCCGCTGACCGAAGTGGCGAAATTTCTGGGAGAGAAAGCGGGAGTCGAGATCCGTATCGACAAGCGCTCGCTGGAAGATATGGGCCCGCTGATTTATCCGCTGGCGGACTTGCCGAAAAAGTTGAACTTTGCCACCGATCGAGACCCCGTCGGCGGCGCGCCGGCGGAACGTTCGCTGGACGAGTTGATCACGGCGGTGTCGCTGCCATCAACCGACGAGTCGGCGGAGCAGGAGAACTCGCTGCTCGGTTCGGCCGATTGCCGGATGATCATCCAGACCGAAGCGGAACATCGCAAGCTGGTGCAGTTTCTGACAGCGCTGCGCAAGAGTCATAGCCAACTGCAACCAGGCACGCCAGGACGACGAACGATTGAGTATCGTCTGTTCGACTCCAACGGCGATCAGTTGTCGCCGAACCGACTCGGCGTCGTCGCGATTCGCCTGCAGGCCGAACTGCGGCAGTTGGACTGGGACGATAACGAACATTTCATCGTCGTCGACAAAGAGCTGGTGATCTCGCAAACCGACGCTGGCCACAAGGCGATTTACCGCAAACTCATCGAGTGGTGGATCACCGCCAAGACCGACGCGCCCCTCTTTCCGCCTGCCGAGCCGCAAGGTGCGAAGTAGTTCCCTTCTTGCGTTTCTGGCGGCAACCGGGGAGACTGGGCTTTTCGCTGTTTCTTTACTGCGGCGGCCTAGATTGCAAAGTCAAACCTCGTGAAGCTTGGGCCTACAGAAATCGTCGACACTTTCGCCGAGGCGTTCGGCATGCGGTATTGCCGCGTGATCGTCACGGCGCATGACCCCCATTGGTTAGACGCGGCGGTGCGCGAGCTGTGCGGCTATGGCACTTCGGTGATTGCCTGCGACGCCGAAGTGGGCGTCGACCAGTGGCTCTCCACCGACGAGTCGCCCGATGGACGCGTTGGCGCGGTCGTGCTGGCGTTCGGCTTTTCGACCGACGCCCTGGGCAAAGCGATCGCCAACCGGATCGGTCAGTGCGTAATGACTTGTCCCTCGACCGCGGTTTTCGATGGCATGCCGCAGGCGGAAGAGAAGGTACCGCTTGGCAAGCGGCTTCGCTTCTTTGGGGACGGCTTTCAAAAGAGCAAGGTGATCGCCGGGCGTCGCTATTGGCGGATCCCGGTGATGGATGGCGAGTTTCTGTGCGAAGAGTCGCTCGGCGTCGCAAAAGGAGTCGCCGGCGGCAACATCTTGATCCAAGGCGCCACGCAACCGACGACGCTCGACGCTGCCCGGCGCGGCGTGGAAGCGATCCAGCAGGTGACCAACTCCATCACCCCGTTCCCCGGCGGCGTCGCCCGCAGCGGCAGCAAAGTGGGATCGAAGTACAAAGCGCTGAAGGCGTCGACCTCCGACCCGTACTGTCCGACGCTCCGCAGCCGCGTCGAATCGCAGGTAGTCGAAGGCGCGAGTTGCGTGCTGGAGATCGTCATTGACGGCACCACCGAAGCGTCCGTCGCCGCCGCCATGACCGCGGCAACCAACGCCGCCGCCGGCGAAGGCGTCCTGGCAATTTCAGCCGGCAACTACGGCGGCAAACTCGGCAAGTTCCACTTCCATTTGCACCAGCTCCTAGCGTAGGGCAGGCCATGCCTGCCGAGGGCAAACACCCCGAAAAAAAGCCGAGACCCGAAAGCGGCCAGAAGCCACCTCCGGCGTAGGGTCCGCTGTGCGGACCAGGAACCTGCCCACACGCAATTTTCTCTCACCGCGTGGCAACGCAAGTGAGCCGCGCATCGGTCCGTAGGCTGTGTCAAGACCCAGCAGATCTCACTCGCCGGTTGGCCATTCTCGGCGCTTCCGACCGCATTTTGCTGGGTCTCGACCCAGCCTACCCAGGACCTACGAAGCGTCAAAAAAGGCTTGCAAAAATGCCTGGCATTTCGTACACTACATCCCTCAAAGTTGCGGGCGTCTGATCAATCGCCCGCCGAGCCAAAATTCTTCGCGCCCTGCATGGCGGCAAGGCGAATTTTCCAAGCACGCAGGTCGCTGATAGCCCTCCCTGCGCGCTGAGCGAAGCAACTTCCCACCGGGCGCCACTGGCCTTCCGCCAGTGTTCTTCATGATCGAAGTGACGCGGTTGAAGTATGGAGCTGGATATCGATTCACGGAAGACACTGGCTGAAGGCCAGTGGCACCCAAATTTTGTTTTCACAAACCAAGGGAAATCTCATGCGCCGAGCCCGAATTCAGAAGTTTCAAACCCGGATGCGTCAGTTGCGAAAGGAACTGCGAGCGAAGGAAACCGCCGAGCAACTCGCCGCCGACCGAACGAAAATCATCGAGCGGCTCGACGCGCTGACCACCGACGATTCCGCTTCCAAGGATATCGACTTCTTCCGCAGCGATGTCGGCGGCGGTGATGAAGCGAAAGAGACGCATCGCACGCTCTCGACTGCCGAACTAATCGCCGAGCGAAAGCCGCAAGAGTGGCTCTTCCCGAATTTGCTCACCAAGAACGAACCGGCCGTGATCGTTGGGCCGAGCAAGACATTAAAGTCGTCGCTGGCGGTCGATCTCTGCGCGGCGCTCGCGACCGGCGGCAAGTTTTTGGGAGAGTTCGCCGCTGAAAAAGTGTTCCGCGTCGGTTTCGTCGGCGCCGACAACAAGCAATCGCAGCTCACCGACTTGGCGGTGCGGTGGAGCGCCGCGCGCAAAGAAAACCCGTCGCTCGAAAACCTGCAGTGGTTCATGGCGGTCGAGGAGCCGGCGGCTCCGGAGAACCTGGAGAGCCTGCGTCAGTGGATCGAGAAGTTTGAACTAGAAGTGGTCGTGATCGATCCGCTGAAGCTCGGTTCCACCAACAAACGCAAGCAGGCCGAAGCAATTCAAACGCTGGTGAAAACCATTTCGAAAGCCGGCGCCACGCCGATCCTCTGCGTGCAGACTCGCAAAGAAATGAAGCCGGGAAAACTCGATGCGTCGATCCTGGCCGGCAGTCTCGACTTCGCCCAGCAATGGTTATTGGTGAATCGTCGCGAAGCGTTTGAGTCGGGTAGCGGAAAGCACAAACTCTGGCTCTCGATCGGCGGCTACGCCGGGCAAGGTGGCGAGTGGGGCGTCGATATCGACGAAGGCAAACTGACCGATGAGGGGGGCCGGCGGTGGAACGTCACTCTTCGGGAAGCGACCGAGATCGAAGCCGCCGCGAAGCAGGCGAAAGAAGACGTGAAGTTCGAAAAGCTGGAGTCCCAACTCCGCCGCGTCTTGATCGACGCTGGTGAAAACGGCCTGTGCAAATACAACATCCGCAGCAACAGCGGCATGAGCGGCAGCAAATTCGGCCCGACCTGGGACCGGATGATGACCGCGGGGAAGATCGTCGAGATGCCGAAAGAACCCCATTCGACGCTCAAGCGATATACGTTGCCGCCGGAGAACGAAAAAAATGAAAACGATCGGTCCAGTCCGCCAGTCGACGCCACGCACGAAACACGAACCCGAGGCGCGAGCCGAGGAAATGCGGTGTGAAGCCAAGCGAAACCATCGTAGCCCGACGCGCGAGCGAGGGAAATGCGGTCGGAAGAAAGGTCGAACACCGAGGCCACGGACGAGCCGGGAGAAGTGCGGTCAAAAAAAACGTGCGCTGCGGTCCAGTGTCGCACTTGCAAAAAGCCCCAACGGGGCGACCTAAAGTAGCCCTGGGTATTCGTTGGGTAATTAGATCGTTAGCCCTGAAGGGGCACGCTAAAAAAAGGCGCGGCGGTGGTCCAGTCCCGATCGACGTCGGCGAGCGAAAAAAATGCAAACCATCGGTCCAGTCCATCGCAGGATACGAACCGACATTCCGCGCCATTGTTAGATCGCCCCGGTGGGGCTGATGACGATGCGGGCTGTTTGCCAATTCGGAAATTTTGAAGCTGGCGGTCCAGTTGGTGTTGTTTGCCAAACGGGCATTGGCGCAGGTTCTTGGTCCGCACAGCGGACCCTACGGGGATGGGGGATCAAAAAACGTGCGGGCTGCGGTCCGGTTTGTTGGCTTGCGGGCGGATTCCCTCGGCTTGCGCACTCGGGCTACGTGTTTGTCTGCTTTCGGCTTTTCTTTCCACATTCGCAGCTCGGCGGATACGGTCGACTTACCGTATCCGCCGGCTGCCGAGTTGCCTTATTCGACTTCGAAGATCGCTTCGACTTCGACGATCATGTTGCCGGGCAGGCCGCTGACGCCGATGGCGCTGCGGGCGGCGACGCCGTTGTCCGCGCCGAAGACTTCGGCCATCAGTTCGCTGAAGCCGTTGATCACGGCCGGGTGCGCGGCGAAGTCGTCGACGGCGTTGACCATGGCGAACGTTTTGACCAGACGCTTCACCTTGTCGAGGCTGCCGAGGTGGGCCTTGAGGGTCGAGAGCATCGCCAGGCCGGTTTGCCGGGCGGCGTCGTAGCCTGCCTGTTGATCGACGTCTTTGCCGATCTTGCCGGTGGAGAGGCTGCCGTCCATTTGCAGGGGGCCGTGACCCGAGATGTACGCCAGGCCGTCGTGGATCAGGACCGGCTTGTACAAGCCCATCGCTTTCGGAGCAGGGGGGAGTTCCAACTTCAGTTCGGCGATTTTGGCTTCAGCGCTCATCGTCTTTGCTCGCTCAATAGTGATCGAAAATAGTTTGAGGGGAAGCCGGGAGTATAACATTGCCGGCGATGGGCAGAAACGGGCCGCCAGCCGGGGTTTGCCGAAGCTGGGCGGTAGTTTGCGCGGGGCGCCGTGTGAGGGAAAACTGCCGTAGTTTTCGGAGCAAAATCAGCGACGGACATTGCGGCGATTCTTCACCTTGCTGGCTACGCAGGCTAGAATGCGACCTCCTCTGTAGCCGCATCCGTGCCCTCCATTTGTGAACCCTCGGGGATTGTTGAATGAACGTATCGATCTTTTTGCGCCTTTGTTTGATGATGTTCATTCAGTTTTTCGTCTGGGGATCTTGGTACGTAACCGCCTACCTCTATTTAGGGAAGGTTGGCTTTGGCGGCCCCGAAATTGCCTGGACCTACTCGGTTGGTCCGATCGCGGCGATCATCTCGCCGTTTGTGGTCGGGATCTTCGCGGATCGCTTTTTTGCGACCGAGAGGGTGCTGGGGACGTTGCACATCGCAGGGGGACTGTTCATGTTTGCTGCGGCGACGGTGATGAACGTGGGAGATCCGGCGACGGCCGATCCAGCGGCTCTGCCGGCGCCCTGGCTGGTGAATCTGCTCTTCTTTGGTCACATGTTGTGCTACATGCCGACACTGTCGCTGACCAACACGTTGGCGCTGCATAACATGACCAACCCCGAGACCGAGTTCCCGCCGATTCGCGTGTTTGGCACGATCGGCTGGATCGTCGCCGGGGTGTTGGTCAGCTTTCAAGCTTGGGACGCGGCGATCAACCTGTTTTACCTGGCGGCGTTGGCGGGGATTATCATGGGCCTGTATTGCTTCTCGTTGCCGCATACGCCGCCGCCGGCGAAGGGGACCGAGCTGCGGATTGGCGCGCTGATCGGAATCGACGCGTGGGGCATGTTGAAGAACCGTTCGTTCCTCGTCTTTATTCTCAGCTCGTTTTTGATCTGCATTCCGCTGGCGTTCTACTACCAGTTGGCGGGCAAGTACGTCGACGCGTGCGGGATTCCCAACCCTGCTTTCAAGATGAGCTTCGGTCAGATGTCGGAAATCATCTTCATGATCTTGATGCCGCTCTTCTTCGCCCGGTTAGGAGTGAAGTGGATGTTGATCTTCGGCATGTTCGCCTGGGTTGTGCGTTATGGTCTGTTTGCGGGCGCTTCGTTTGACGGGACGTTCTGGATGGTGATTGTCGGCGTGGCGCTGCACGGCATCTGCTACGACTTCTTCTTCGTCACCGGTCAGATTTATACCGACAAAGCGGCGAAGCCGGCGATTCGAGGACAGGCCCAAGGCTTGTTGGTGTTGTTTACTCTGGGCTTGGGAATGTTCGTCGGCGCCCAGATTGGCGGCCAGGTAGAGAGCGCGTTGACCGCTCCGGCCGAGCAGAAGGATGAACTGTTGGCCAATGCCGCCAAGATTGAAACTGGCATGAAGTCGTTGGCAATCGCCGAGAGCGCCGCGACGCAGGTCGCCGCTCAGGCGGGCACGTTGGCCCATGAAGTCGCGCCAACCACGATGACCGTTGAAATCGGCGGGGACGTCACGCCGTTCGACGCGACTTTCTCGACCTCAGACGGGCAAGAGAAGCTGCAGGGCGAAATCGCGGAGATTGGAACGAAGCTCGACGAAGCTCGCCAAGAACGTTCGAAACTGCTGTTGCAAACCTTGAATTGGTTCTGGGTGTGGGCGATTCCGTGCATCTTCGCCGGGTTGATCATGGTGATGTTCGGGTTAATCTTCAAGGATGTGCCGGCGACGCCCAAGGAAGAGGAAGAGTCGGCCCCGGCGGCCCATTAAGAAGAGTATCGGCAGTGGGCCAAACGACGTTTTGACCCGCTTCGGCGCTAAAAAAGCGAGGCGAAAAAGAGGCTGGCCTGCTGGGGCGAGCCTCTTTTTTTGCGGGGGCTTTCTGCGCTGCGAAGGGCGAAAAGCCTATTTTCCCCGAGAAAAACGAGGGAAACAGGCCTTGGCCGAAAACTTGGCGGATTTTCTCCAGATTTTCTAAAGCGTGCGATTTGACTCAGATCGGATCCGACCTAGGTTTCAAGTGAACGGGGGAGTAGCCGAACAGGCCAAACCTTGCTCGGCGACACAACGTCGCCGTCATTTCCTGTCGCTTCCGGAATTCTCCGAGCATTCGAAAAACTCGTTATTTCGGTCAGACAGGCGATGGCCTGCTGCCAATCGTCCTCGAAAAGGCAAACCGATCGTGAGGTCGGGACGCAAAGCCAAGGGCCATGCAAATGGTCGCCAGGCTGCCGAAGGGTGTGGTGCGAACGTTCGCACCGCGAATGAGCCTAGATGGCGAAACGAAGGACGTGGCGAAATTCGTCGTAGGTTGATTTTCAGTTGCAGCTTGCAGGCCGACGTCGGAGACAACGTCAGCGACTGAGAGTCAAAATCGCATCCTTGTTAAATGCCGCTTTTAGGCACTGTGGAGAGATCTCATGAACGTTCTCGCTCAAAAGATTCAGAATTTCCTGGTATCCGAAGATGGCCCGACCGCGGTTGAGTACGCCGTGATGTTGGCCCTGATCGTCATCGTATGCTTGACGGCCATTCAGGCCATCGGTACGCAGGCGAACGCCACGTTTACCAAGATTGGTAACGACATGTCGACCGCCAACGCCACCGGCGGCGCCACTCCGTAGTCGACCGACGACCAGCAGGGCGTGCGAGTTAAATCGCACGCCCTACCCGTTTATTCGAAAAGCCCCTTTGACGTCCTCAGCTGGTCGACGCCAAAGCGGGCTTTTTTTTTCGCCGCCGATCGACGGCTGGCGATGGGGAAAAGGTAGTGACGCGGCGGAGCGACTCGCCACCGTCGTGAAAAGTAGCGGAAAACCTGCGGCTGCGTCCGTCGTCACGTGCGGCGCATGCTACGTTTTCTGACCAGTCCGCGCAGGCCGCGCGGATCGACACGATTCATGAGAAGACCGAGAAGCGATCTCGGCGGGGAGCACTCAGGAGAGAACCATGGAATACGTAAACGATTTGGGCGCCGCGATCGCGGAGCATTGGCCGGTTTGGGTTGTGACCATCACCTTGATCGTCGCTGCGGTGATTGACGGCTTTCAGCTGAAGGTCCCCAACTGGATCACGTTCCCCTTCATCATCGCCGGCTGGATCTACAGCGTGGCGGCGTTCGGCTGGGAAGGTCTCGGCTGGAGCATGCTGGGCACGGTCGTCGGTTTGGCGCTGTTGCTGCCGGCTTATGCGATCGGCGGCATGGGCGCGGGCGACGTCAAGCTGCTAGCTGGCGTTGGCGCCTGGATGTATGGCACGACCACGTTCTACGCATTCTGCATTTCGGCCGTTGTCGGCGCGGTGCTGGCGATCGGCATGGTCTTGTTCCGAGGGGCTTGGGAAAAGCACTCGAACCAGGCCTGGATGATTTTGAACGAAATTCTGACGATTCGTGACCCGAATCAGCTTTCGGCGATCGCCGCAGAACGGAAGCCGACCATGATGTTGCTTCCGTACGGCATCCCGATCGCGATCGGCTCGATCGCCTACTTCATTTGGATGGGAATGCTGGTATGACCCCCACACGAACCGTCTCTGCGGAAGCTGACGTAAATCTCGAGACCTGGACGCCATGTAAAGATGGGTCGACTTTAACGACGCATCAGTTCAGGTTACATCGACCTTGCCGATTGTACCGATCAAAACGAACGGGAGCGGCTGTCGTCGAATTCGCGATCGTCGCGCCGCTCTTCTTCCTGTTGGTGTTCGGCATGATCGAATACGGCCGGATGGTGATGGTTCAGCAGGTGATTACGAACGCGTCGCGCGAAGGAGCTCGCCGAGCGGTTCTCGATGGGACGACCACTAGCGAAGTGGTCGCCGCGGTCGAAGAATTTCTCGACCAGGCTTCGGTCAACGGACCGAACCTGCAGGTCCGTGTGACGCCGGATCCCCCTGGTACCGCCGAAAATGGCGACCCAGTGGGAGTGACGATTTCCGTTCCGTTTAGCGACGTCAGTTGGATCCCTTCCCCGATGTATCTCGGGGGAACGACGTTGGAAGCGAAGACGGTAATGCGTCGCGAAGGAATCAAATAAACGACTCCAGATGGCGCCAGATGCGACAGTGGAATCGACTGAATCGGTTGTAGTGGTGCGCTGGCGTGGGTTGGCTTCGCATCGAAAGTACGCCGATGAAGGAATTAACTATTTTGCGCTATGGCCAAGCGCTCATTGCTAGCACGTTTACGACGGCACGGAGGCTAGCAAACTAAGGAAACATTCATGCGTCCCAAATCGTTAATTCTGATCGTATTCGCCCTGGGCTGTGGGCTGGTAGCCTCGATCGGCATCAGCCAGGTTCTGGAAAGCAAAAGCCAGCAGGCCGCCGCTCCCCAGATAGAGATGGAGAACATCTTCGTCGCGATCGAAGATATCGACATCAACGAGCCGCTGACCCCGGAACTGATCAAGCTTGAGCCGTGGCCCAAAGACAAAGTGCCCGAAGGCGCGGTCACCAACCTGGAAGAGCTCGAGAATCGTCGCCCCCGCGTGCGTCTGTACGCTGGTGAGCCGATTCTGGAACGCAAGCTGTTTGGGTCGAACGAAGACAAGGGCGCCTCGAAGATGATTCCGTCGGGCTACCGCGTGCACTCGGTTCGCGTGACCGCCGAGAGCTCGGCCTCTGGGCTGATCTTGCCGGGCGACCGCGTCGATGTGCTGGTTTACCTGCGTAGCTCGGGCGCAATCAACAAGACGCTGACCCGCACCATTTTGGAGAACGTGCGCGTCTTCGCGGTGAACGAACAAACGCATCGCGAAACCGACTCGGAAGGAAACACGATCAACGCCAAGACGGTTTCGCTGCTGGTGAAGCCGAGCCAGGTCGAGATTTTGATGTTGGCGAGCCAACTGGGCCAATTGAGCCTGTCGCTACGTCCGCCGAACGAACAAGTGACCGACGCCGACGAAACCGACGACGCCACGGTTGAGGAGCTGTTGGGCATCGACGAAGACGCTGACCCGAAGAAGACGGAACGCAAGCCGATCGCCAAGAAGGAGTCGGACTCTGGCGGCGGGTTCCTTGGTTTCCTGCAGAACTACGGCGGCAGCAAACCGCTGGAAGTTCCGGTCGCCGAGACCGGCCCGCAGTGGACGATGGACCTGCTCGACCCGAACGGCGTGCGTCGCTTTGAGTTTGGTGAAGAAGGCAAGCTTCCGACCGAAGTCGCACCGGGCGCCGCCAGCGCACCGTCGCCGGCTCCGGTTTCCGTCCCAATGCAAGGATTGGGCGCTCCGGCGATGCCGCTGGGACCGGGCTTCGCTCCGAATGGAGCGGGCGCCGCGGGCGGTCTTGGACTGCCGAGCGGAATGACCGGAAGCGGCGATTTGAGAATGGATGACGCGTCGCCTGACGACGCGGCTCCGCAGGGCCTGGATGACTAAGTAAGCAGACAACGGAATTCGATTCGGGCAAGTGGGTTCACGGATTGAACGCACGCCCAATACGCAAGGATGTTCACGGATGATCACTTTTCGCCGCCCTCTGGGGTTTCTGTATCGCTGTGCGGTCGCTTGTATGCTGACCGCACTGGCGACCGCCGCCCACGCCCAAAATCCGGGCGCCGTGCCGAGCGTTAACTTTTCGGTCGACGCTCCCAATCAGCGATTGGAGATGATGGTCAACTCCAGTCGCATCTTCACGCTGGACGCCAAGATTCCGAAGGCGCAGGTCAACAACCCTGACTTGCTGCGGTTGACCCCGCTGGCCCCGAACAAGATCCAAGTCTCGGCCCTCAAGCCGGGCGTGACGCAGGTCAACCTGTGGAACGAGGACGGCAATATCCACACGATCGACGTGATCATCATCGGCGACGGTCGCGAATTGCAGCTGTTGCTCGAGACGGAGTTCCCCAACTCCTCGATCAAGGTGCGTCCGCTGGCCAGCAGCGTCGTGCTCTCGGGCTATGTCGATCGCCCGGAAGCGGTCAGCCGAATCGTGGCGATTGCCGAAGATTACTACCCGAAAGTCATTAACAACATCAACGTCGGCGGCGTGCAGCAGGTGATGCTGAAGGTGAAGGTATACGAAGTCTCGCGCACCAAGTTGCGTCAGCTCGGCATCGACTGGGCCTCGATCGGCAGCGAGTACTTCGTCAGCTCGACCGCCTCCAGCATCCTGGGCCCGGCCGGCGTGTTGACCAGCGGCGCCCGCGACGGCCTGGAAGCGACCGCCCAAACGGTTCAGTTTGGCGTGCTCGGCTCGCAAACGCAGTTTTACGGTTTTATGGAAGCCCTGCGGCAAAAAAACGTCGCCAAATTGACGTCGGAACCGACGCTGACCACCATTAGCGGACGACCAGCGAGCTTTCTGTCGGGCGGTGAAGTGCCGATTCAAGTCGCCTCCGGCCTCGGTACTACCTCGATTGAGTTCAAAGACTTTGGTACGCGAGTCGACTTTGTGCCGATCGTCTTGGGTAATGGCAATCTGAAGTTGGAGGTGCGGCCAGAAGTGAGCGAAGTCGACGCCAGTTTGGCGGTCGGTGGCACGCCTGGTTTCCGGACGCGACGGGCCGACACCGCCGTCGAGATGAAAGCGGGACAGTCGATGGCGTTGGCCGGATTGATTCAGGAAAAGATCGAAACGGAAAGCCGCGGTGTACCGTACTTGGCCGATTTGCCGTGGGTTGGCGCCGCGTTCCGCCGCAACGTCGATCGTCGCAACGAAGTAGAACTGTTGATCATCGTGACGCCCGAGTTGATTGGCCCGCTCAATCCGGAAGAAGTGCCGTGCGAATACCCCGGCTCGAACACCGGCATCGTCAACGACTGCGAACTGTATGGTCGCGGTTATGTCGAAGTTCCGGCTTGCCCGCCGGGCGGCGCCTGCATCGATGGCGGCATGCCGGGGATGATCGGCCCGTACGACGGCGAAAACATCGCCCCGGGACCGCCGGTGATCGAGATGTCGGAACCGGTGATTCAGGGTCAGATGATGCATTCGCCGGCTCCGGCGCATCAGCCGGCCCCAGCCCCGAGCCCCGCTCCGGCCAAGCCGGCGATGGTGGAAACGTCAAATCCGCTGCAGCCGGCGCTGTCGGAACCAGCGTTGATCGGACCGGTCGGTTATGACGCTTTGAGATTTTAAAAGCGTCGCGCCGATCGCGTACTACACTTACTTAACTTGCACTTTGGCTAAGTCCGTCTGTAGTAGCGCCTTGGCGACGCATTAAGAAGAAAAGCGGCTATGAACAACGTATTACGAGTCGCGTTGGTGGATCCAACCGACTCGACGAGAGAAATGCTGAAGTCGACGCTGCTCGGCATGGAAGTAATCTGGCTCGAAGCCGAGTGCTCTCGGTACGAGTTCTTTGCGGACGTGGTCGGGCAAACCAATCCCGACATTGGCGTCGTCTCCCTGGACGGCAATCCCGAGAAAGCGCTGGCCCTGATCGAAGAGCTGCACGACGTGAATCCGGAGTGCAGCATCCTGGTCGTCAGCGCCTCGACCGATGGCAACATGATCTTGCGCTCCATGCGCGCCGGCGCCAAAGAGTTTCTGACCCACCCCGTGGTGCTGGAAGACCTGGTCGCCGCCCTCGAGCGAATCAGCAATCAGAAGTTCGGCAAGGGCGAATCACGCTCGCGCGGTTGTCGGGTGATCACCGTTGGCGGCGCCACCGGCGGCGTCGGCGCGACTAGCCTGGCAGTCAATCTCGGCTGTATCCTGGCGTCGAACGAGAAGAACAACGTGGTGCTGATCGACCTCGATCTCGCCTTGGGCGACGCCGACGTGTTCCTTGACACCATTCCCGACTACACGTTGGTCGACGTCGCGCAGAACATCCAGCGACTCGACTTCAACTTGCTAAAGCGATCGTTGACCAAGCACTCGTCCGGTCTGTACCTGCTGCCGCGACCGGTGCAGTTGCATGACGACTCGCTGATCAGCCCAGCCGACTTCTCTCGCGTGATCGGCTTGCTTAAGGCGACCTTCACGCACCTGATCATCGACCTGTCGAAGGGGTTCCGTCCGCTCGACTTCGTCGCGATGCGAGAAGCGCATGACAACCTGATGGTGATTCAGCTTGATCTTCCCTGTCTGCGCAACGTCGTGCGGCTGATGATGTCGTTTGCCGAAACCGACGGTTTGAAAGAGAAGACCCGCATCGTGGTTAATCGCGTCGGCCTCGACTCGGGCCAGATCAGCCTGAAGAAGGCGCAGGAGACGATCGGCAGCGAGATCTATTGGCAGATCCCCAACGACTATCGTGTGATGGTCGAGGTGCGCAACAACGGCGTGCCGCTGATCGAACAGGCTCCTCGGGCCGGCATCACGCAGGCGATTTCGAGCCTGGCCGATGCGTTGTCAGGCGACAGCAAGAAGGCGGCCGCGGCCGGCAAGGCGGGAATCAGCCGTTGGTTTGGCTTCCTCGGCGGCAGCAAGCAGGCCGGCGAAAAGCAAGCTTCGGCCGAAGAGGGCGAAGAGACCGTCTCGAAGTAGCCGTTGGCTCGCATTCTCGTGAAACAAGGCCCCGCCAATCTCGAGCCGGGCGTGGGTCGCAGTTGCCGCAAAATCGGTACGACCCGATCGGTGCGCAAGGTCGCCGAAATTCTTCCGACATTGTCAATCGTATGACGTATATTTTCCACGAGGTCCAGTGGCCGTCGCCCCTGACGGTATGCGCTCGATTTCTAGAACATCCGCATATAGCGTCGCATGAAGCCGACGCGGAGAAAAGACATGTCCGTACGATCATTGAACGCAGAAGCGAAGAGCGGAGACGCGAAGCAGGCCGAATTCGAAAACCTGAAGCGTCGTATTCATGGCAAGCTGGTCGATAAGCTTGATCTCTCCAAGGTTGGCGAGTTGGAAGGCGAAGTTCTGCGCCGCGAGATTCGCTTGGTGGTCGAACATCTTTGCGATACCGAGGAGACGCTCCTCAATCGCAACGAACGGGAACGTCTGATCGAAGAGGTCTTGGACGAAACGTTCGGTCTGGGCCCGCTCGAATTGCTGCTGAAAGATCATGGGATCAGCGATATTCTGATCAACGGCCCCAAGCAGATCTACTGCGAAAAAGGGGGACGTCTCGAGAAAAGCCAGGTCACCTTCCGCGATAACAATCACCTGCTGCAGATTATCGACCGCATCGTTTCTCGGGTCGGCCGTCGTGTGGACGAAACCTGCCCGATGGTCGACGCCCGTCTGCCGGACGGCTCGCGTTTCAATGCGATCATTCCGCCGCTGGCGCTGGACGGCGCTGCGGTGTCGATTCGTCGTTTCGGCTCCAATCCGCTGAAGCTGGAGGACCTGCTCAACTACAAGGCTTTCACGCCTGAGATGGTGATGCTGCTGGAAGGCGCCATCAAAGCCCGGCTGAACATCATCATCGCCGGCGGTACTGGTTCCGGTAAGACGACGCTGCTGAACACGCTGTCGAGCTTTATTGCGTCGTCGGAACGTATCGTGACGATCGAAGACGCGGCGGAACTGCAGTTGCAGCAAGATCACGTGGTGCGGCTGGAAACCCGCCCGCCGAACGTCGAAGGGAAGGGGGGCGTGACCGCTACCGACCTGGTGCGCAACGCCCTGCGTATGCGTCCTGAACGAATCATCATCGGTGAGTGCCGCGGCGGCGAAACGCTCGACATGCTGCAGGCCATGAACACCGGTCACGAAGGCTCGATGACCACGATCCACGCCAATACGCCGCGCGACGGCATCGCCCGTATTGAGACGCTGATTTCGATGGCGGGCTTTGAGTTGCCGATCAAGGCGATGCGTCAGCAGATCGCCAGCGCGGTCGACTTGATCATTCAGGCTAACCGTCTGCAAGGCGGTCCGCGTCGCGTCACGCACATCACTGAGGTGATCGGCATGGAGCAAGACACCGTCGTGATGCAAGACGTGTATCGATACAACAAAACCGGCATCGATGAGACAGGGCGAGCTCGAGGCCAGTTTGAAGCGACCGGCGTCCGGCCGAACTTTATGGCGCGACTTGAGTCGGCCGGAGTTCGGCTTCCGGCCAGCGCGTTCCGACAACGCGTGATGTTGGTCGACTAACCCCTAGTTCCAGGAAGGCGCCAAACGAGGTAAGCCCCCATGTTGTCAATTGTAATCCCTATCGTCGTCTTTGTAGGCATCGCCGCCTTGGTAGGCGGCGTAGCGCTCAGTTTCCGGGGCGCCGGGAGCGAAGAAGCGGAAATGCGGCTCGATGCGCTGACCGGCGCTGGTCAGCCGCACGGAAAAGAGGCGGAGCAGAACACCGGGTTGCTCTCCGGTTTTCAGGACGAAGGAAACGCCCTGGAAGCCTACATCATGCAGTTCTTCAATCTCCGGTTGTTTCTCGATCAGGCCGACATGTCGATGTCGGTCGCCAACCTGGTGATGATTTGCGGCGGCATCGGCGCTGCCGGCGGCATCCTGCCGATCTTGCTGGGGGCGCCAATCTGGATCGCACCGATTACCGCGCTGTTATTGGCCGGCATTCCGATCCTGGTCGTCCACTTCAAACGCAAATCGCGGCTCAACAAGTTCGGCAAGCAGTTGCCCGACGCGCTGGAGTTGATCTCGCGGGCCCTTCGCGCTGGTCATAGCTTGGGCGCCGGTTTTCGCCTGGTGAGCGAAGAAATGGATGACCCGATCGGGCGCGAGTTTCAAAAGGTGTTTGAGGCCCAAAACCTGGGCGTTTCGCTGGAAGACGCGATCACCGACATGACCGAGCGGGTGCCGAACCTCGACCTGAAGTTCTTTGGCACCGCGATTATCTTGCAGCGCCAAACGGGCGGCGACTTGGCCGAAATCTTGGATAAGATCGGCCGCCTGGTTCGTCAACGTCTCGAACTGTTCGGCACCATTCAGGCGCTGACCGGCGAAGGTCGTATCTCTGGCATCGTGCTGCTAGGTTTGCCGCCGGCGCTGTTTGTGGCGCTGTGGCGACTCAACCCAGGCTACGTCATGACGCTGTTCACCGACCCGCTTGGCAACAAGATGCTGGCCGGGGCGATTCTGATGCAGCTGATCGGCGCGTACGTCATCCAAAAAATCATCGATATCAAAGTGTAGGCGAAACCATGGAATCATTATTCAGTTGGACCTTGTTGGTACCGCTGGCCGTCTTTGGTCTAATCGCTGCCGGCGTCTGGTGGTTGGTCGACGCGATGTCGGCGAGCGGTTCTCGCGCCGAAGATCGTCTGGACGAATTCAAAGACCCGGTCGGCAAGAAGGCTCGCGAAGATCGCGCTGGCAATGCGGTCTCGAAAGTGCTCGAGAAAGCGACGCCGGCGCTGGCCGCTCCGCTACAACCGAAAAACGTCAAAGACGCCAACGCGCTGAAAGAAGCATTGACCCACGCCGGTTTCCGTAGCGAGTCGGCCCCGCAGGTTTTCCTCGGGCTGAAGTTCGCCAGCTTGATGCTGGGCTTGATCGCCGGCGGCGGGTTGGTTCTTTTCCTGGGCAACTACACGCAAAGCGACCTGTTTAAGGGGATCGCCATCGCGGGCGTCTCGTTCTACATTCCGTCGATCGGTTTGTGGTACCTGGGCAAGAAGCGAAAAGAACAGATCTTCCGCGGTCTGCCGGACGCGCTCGACCTGATGGTCGTCTGCGTCGAGGCGGGGCTTGGTCTCGACCAGGCGATGCGCCGCGTTTCGGAAGAAATGAAAAAGACCTATCGCGTCATCGCCGAAGAGTTCGGCCTCTGTAACTTCCAACTGCAAGTCGGTCGCGCCCGTACCGACGTGTTGCACGAATTGGGAAGTCGCACCGGCGTCGAAGACTTGCGTTCGCTCGCGGCGATCTTGATTCAGGCCGATAAGTTCGGTTCCAGTATCGCTCAGGCGCTTCGCGTGCAAAGCGATGCGATGCGTACACGTCGTCGCCAGATCGCGGAAGAAAAAGCGGCCAAGACCGCGGTCAAGATGATCTTCCCGCTGGTGTTCTTCATCTTCCCCGGCATCTTTGTGGTGCTGGTCGGACCGGCCGCGATTACCGTGATCCGCGAGATGTTGCCGATGATGGCCGCCAACAGCTAATCGGCACAACCGGCAAAGCTTGACATGCAAAGCCTGGTCTCCCCCGCGGAGACCAGGCTTTTTTCAGAGGCTGCCGGGGGGAGGAATGTGAATCTGTACCGGCGCCGCGGCGACGATTGGCTGCGCTTGTCGCCACTGGCCGATAAGCCCTACAGCACCGGGCCACGGGCATGCGCGCCGCCAGCGCGCTTGAGAATACACCTAGCTAGTTGGACTAGCCCCCATCGCAGGAGATTGACGGATGAATCGAGGTCAGGGAATCGCGCTTGCCATTGCGGCCGCCTTCGCCATGGTGGGCTCTTGCGACGCCGGGTGGAGCGAATTCTGGGAACGTACCCATCTCGACTACGCGCGAAACAAGTGCTGGCCGGAACCGTTCGTCACCTACGACCGGAATGCGACCCGCAACTATCTGTCGCAGATGACCGCCAACGGCATCCGCCTGCAGAACACGCTGGGCGAAGCGCACTTCAACTCCGAAACCAACCAGATCACCCATGGCGGCGAGATGAAGATTCGCCAGATTCTGGAAGGTTTACCCGATCGTCGTGCGGTGTTCGTTCGCCGTGGTCTGACGCAGCAAATTACCGAGGCCCGCATGGTTTCGGTACAAGAGGCGATGACGCGGATCTTGGGCCCCAACGCCCATCCGGAAATCTACGAAACCGGATCGGAACCGTATGGTCGGCCGGCCGACTTCATCGACGACATCTACCGAGCCGAACGGAGTTCGATTCCGGCGCCGCGGCTCCCCGAGACGCAGTCCTCCAACAATTAGTGGGGGACTCGCCAACGAAAGCGGCGCCGGCAGGGGGGCGTCGCTTTTCCGGAAAAAGAGGCCAGTTTGCGACTTGGTTGCCGCTCGGCGCCATTTTCGGTGCAGAGCGACGGCAACTTGCGTCGAAAAGAAAACGGGCAGGTTATTCCGATTATGAGTGTGGCTGGTGCTAGCAGTCGCATACGCGTTCGCACGGAGGTGTCGCGTGGCCCTGAACAAGTCAGTTTTTCAATCTAAACCGCTGTGTGCCGGCATCGCCTCGCTTGCGCTGGCGGGCGCCGTGTGGACTTCGCCCCTTGCGGCTGAAGAAAACAGCGTCGGCCTGCTCAACAAGCTCCCCAGTTTCAACGTTCGTCAGGTGCAATTCACCAGCGAGAAGAGCGACTCGGATTCTCTGGAAGAGTACATTCGCGAGACCGAAGAGCGCAACAGCAAGAAGTCGAGCGGCAACAGCTTCACCCGGACGCTCAAGAACGCTGGCAAGAGCATCTCGGACGCCTTCACGACTAAATCGCAATCGACGGCTGTCGATGACCCGCTGAGCCTGTCGAACATGCCTGATCAGTTGGGCCCGACCATTTATCTAAGCGCCGGGCGTATGCTGGAACAGCAAGGCAAGTTCGAGGAAGCGGCCAAGCAATATCAGACCGCGCTTCAAGAGCAACCGGACAAACTGTTCGCCCTGCTCAGCGTCGCTCGGTTGATGGATCGTCAAGGGAAGTCGACTGCGGCCCTGGAGTACTACCAGAAAGCGGCTGAAGCGCACCCCGACAGTGCGATTGCGATGAACGATCTGGGGCTTTGCTACCTGAAGCTGAAGCGCTTTGACGATGCGATGGCGTCGATCTTCAAAGCGACCACGATCGAGCCCGAGAACAAGCGCTATCGCAACAACATGTCCAGCGCCCTGGTCGATGCGAATCGTTTGGAAGAAGCGTTTTCGCAGCTTGAATACGCCCATGGCGCCGCGGTGGCTCACTACAACCTCGGCTATCTCCTCTTCAAGAAAGGGGACGGGCACCTGGCTCGGCTCCACTTGAACCTGGCGATCGAGAAAGACCCCGACTTGGAATCGGCCCGCCAGTTGTTGATCATCATTGATCGGAATCAGCCGGAAGTCGCCGCTCGTCCGAACTACGGACAGCAGCCGAATCTTCGCCGGCTGCCTGCCGCGCCCAGCCCGCCGCAGCTGAACTTCAATCAGAAGTCTGTCGGCAACATGCAAACGCTGCCGCCAATCCGCCGCTAGTTGCGATCAGTTGAAGTACGAATCAAAAAGGACGCCGACCAGATAGGTCGGCGTCCTTTGTTTCTTGCTCTATCGGAACGGCGACTTAGGCGCCGAGAGCTTCTCGGGCGGCGGCGATCGTCGCATCGATGTCGGCCTCGGTATGCGTAACCGACAGAAAAAGCGCCTCGAACTGACTGCAGGGGAAATAGACGCCTCGGTCGATCAGCCCCCAGAAGAAGTCGGCGTATCGCTTGGTGTCGCTCTTGGCGGCGGTGTCCCAGTCGACGACAGGGCCTTCGCCAAAGAAGAGGGTCGCCATGCTGCCAACCCGGGCAACCGAGTGGGCGACGCCGGCATCAGTCGCCGCTTGTCCTAAGCCGGTCATCAGTCGCTCGCTCAGCTTGTCGAGTTGCGGATACGGGTTGGTCTCTTGCAAGATCGACAGGGTCGCGATTCCGGCCGCGGTCGCCAGGGGATTGCCGCTGAGCGTCCCCGCCTGAAACACCTTCCCGGCCGGCAGCACATGATTCAGAATATCGGCCCGACCGCCATACGCGGCGATCGGCAATCCGCCGCCGACGATCTTGCCCATCGTCGTCAGGTCTGGCGTCACGCCAAACAACTCTTGGGCGCCGCCCAGCGCCACGCGGAAGCCCGTCATCACTTCGTCCATCAGCATCACGGCGCCATGCTTGGTGCACAGGTCGCGGATTGCGGCCAAGAAATCAGGCGTCGGCACGACCGTTCCCATGTTGCCGACGATCGGCTCAAAGATCACGCAGGCCAGTTGATCACCATGTTGTTCAAATGCGGCGGTAAGCGTTTCGACGTCGTTGTAAGGCAGCACGATCGTGTCGGCGGTTGTGCCGGCCGTCACGCCAGGCGAGTTGGGCACGCCGAGCGTCGCTGCTGCGCTGCCGGCGGCGACCAGTAGGCTGTCGACATGCCCGTGATAATTGCCGGCGAATTTGATGATCTTGTCGCGACCGGTATAGCCGCGGGCCAGGCGAATTGCGCTCATCGTCGCTTCGGTGCCGCTGTTCACTAGGCGAACTTTCTCGACCGACGGGACGATGTCGATGATCAGTTCGGCTAAGTGGTTCTCTCGTTCGGTCGGCGCGCCGAAGCTGGTTCCTTGATCGACCGCCGCATGAATCGCCGCGCGAACCTTGTCGTTGCCATGTCCCAGAATCATCGGCCCCCACGACCCGATGTAGTCGATGTAGCGATTGCCGTCGACATCGTACAGGTAGGCGCCTTCGGCCCGCTCGATGACCAGCGGCTCGCCGCCGACTCCGCCAAACGCCCGGGCCGGGCTATTCACGCCGCCGGGCATCAGTTCTAAAGCGCGGTGGAAAATCTCGTGACTGCGGAAGCGTGACATGGGGGATCTTCTTTGAGGGGCCTGTTCGGGTGGCGAAACACTTCTTAGTTTTATAGTCAAAACCAGTGATCTCGCTACCGCCTCTCCCGTAGATTCTCGTCCCATGCACGGCATTCTCAATATCCACAAACCGCTGACGTGGACCTCGCGCGACGTGGTGAACCGGGTGAACAAGTTCGTTCGCCCAGCCAAAGTGGGGCATGCCGGCACGCTCGATCCGCTGGCGACCGGCGTTTTGATCTGCTGCGTCGGCAGCGGCACGCGGCTGATCGAGTATGTGCAGAACATGCCAAAGCGCTACCTCGGCCAGTTCGAACTTGGCAAAACGAGCGATACCGAGGACCTGGAAGGAACGATCACCGAGATCGCCGATGCCCCGCAAATTTTGGCCGACCAGTTGGCGGCCGTCCTGCCCGAGTTCGTCGGTCAGATCCAACAGCGCCCCTCTGCCTTTTCGGCGATCAAAGTCGACGGCAAGCGGGCCTACGACCTGGCGCGCCAAGGAGAGGCGGTCGAACTGCCGACGCGAGAAGTTTTGATCTACGAGATTAACCTCCGGAGCTTCGAGTATCCGCGATTTGAGATCGACGTCCTCTGCGGCGGCGGAACCTACATGCGGGCTTTAGGGCGCGACATCGGCGAGCGTCTGGGCAGCGGGGCCATGATGACCGGGCTGTCGCGAACCGCGATCGGCGAGTTCCGTTTAGAAGACGCGCTGCCGCTGGAAGAACTAAGCGAAGAAGCGATCGCCGCCCATCTCGCTCCTCTGGCGCCGGCGGCCAGCTTATTGCCGCAAATCACGCTGACTGAGCAGGAAGTCAACGAGATGCGTTACGCCCGGGGGATTCGCCCGGAGATGGAAAACGCCGAGCCCGAAGTCGCCGCGCTCGACGACCAAGGACGCCTGATCGCGATTCTCACCCGCCGAGCCGACCACAGTTGGAAGCCGGTGAAGAATTTTGTCTTCACGCTCGAGTAGTCGGGCGCCACTGTTGGCTTGTCCCAATAATGTCGGCACCCCAGTTCCACGTTGCTGATTCCACTCTTGTCGACTATTCCGGTCGTACTGCTAGCTCCGATTCTTTTCACCAGCGAAACGGCGCCGCGCGCGGATCTGCCGCTGATTTACTCTCGCTAGCAATGCCGAAATAGAGAGAGACGGACCAACAGGATTTGTCGGGCAAGGATTCGCCCAGCGACTTCGCGACATGCGCGGCATGTCGTCTGCCATAAAGGAGTGGCGCCCGCCATGTTCGAAAATCGCAGCCTTCATCGCGACCTACTAGCAATCGGTCTGGCGGCGGCGGTCTTGTTTTTAACCCTCTCGCTAGTCAGCTACGACGCGGCGGACCCAATCCCTGCGCCGATCTTTCCGATTAGCGAAGTTTATCAGCCCGACGTGGTGGTCTACCCGCCGGCCGAGCGCGCCCACAACATCTGCGGCGGCATGGGGGCGCTGGCGGCCGATCTGCTCTTCTCACGGCTTGGCGGCGTCGGCGCGTACTACCTGATCCTCTCGCTGGCGGGGCTCGATTTCATTTTGCTCCGGCGGCTCGAAGTGTCGGTCCCAGCGTTGCGGATGTTCGGCTGGCTCGCGTCCCTCACTGGATTGACCGCGCTGGCGGCGATGTACGCTCCTCTCTTGCACAACGGGCCGCTCGCCGGATCGGGGGGCGAGCTGGGAATGCTCGGGTCGGCGCTACTGCATCAACACTTCGCCGCGGTTGGGGGCACGCTTCTGGCGCTGACCGTGACGGCGGTGGGGCTGTTCCTCTGCACCGACTACGAATTGCTCCGTCTGGCGATGGTTGTCGGCGTGAAGGGGATTGAGACGGCGGTGCTGGGTAAGCGGATGGTTGCCAAGCGGATGGGCAAGAAGGGCGCCGATAGCGAAGACGAGGCGGCCAAAGACGAAGAATACGAAACCACCGACCTGGAAGATATCGACGAAGAACTGGCCGAGGGTATGAAGATCCGTATCGGCGGTCGCCAGGTCGAAGGAGAAGAAGAGGAGCACGAGGAAGAGGAAGCCGAAGGGGAAGAGTGGGAGGAAGAAGAGCAAACCGCCGACGAAGAAGAAGCCGAGTGGGAAGAGGAGGCCGAAGAAGAGGAAGAGCCGAAAAAAGAAGCGATCCCGGTCAAGACGCTCGCCGACAAAGTTGAGAAGGTCGAGAAGGAAGAAGATCCGCTGGCCGTCAAGAACAGCAAGTCGAAGAAGAAGGCCAAGGAAGACGATCGCCTGGCGGTGATGAAAGAGCTGAACGCCGCCGCCGACGACGAGCCGAAGCACGAGCACTACGAACTGCCCCCGATCGACCTGTTGATCGAGAACGAGGAGTTCTCGTACGAGGCGCAAGAGAAGGAAGTCCGCCAAAAGGCGAAGGTCCTCGAGAAGACGTTCGCCAACTTCGGCTTCAACGTCAAAGTGGTCGAGATCGAGACCGGTCCGGTCATCGCCCAGTACGAAGTCGAACTCGAAGCGGGCCTCCGTCTTTCCAAGATCACCGGCTTGGCCGACGACCTGGCGATTGCGCTGCGCGTGCCGAGCGTGCGTATCGTCGCGCCGATCCCCGGCAAGAACACCGTTGGCATCGAAGTGCCCAACGACGAGCGGCAGATGGTTCGCCTGCGCGAGGTGATGGAAGAAGGTCTCGGCCGCGGCGGCAAGATGAAGATTCCGATCTTCCTGGGCAAAGACGTTTCGGGCAATCCGCTGGTGGTCGACCTGGCGTCGATGCCTCACTTGCTGATCGCCGGTCGTACGGGTACCGGTAAGTCGGTCTGTTTGAACGCGCTGATCACGTCGATCTTGATGACGCGTCGTCCCGACGAAGTCCGGATGCTGATGATCGACCCGAAGATGGTCGAACTGAGCTGCTACAAAACGCTGCCCCACTTGATGCACCCGGTCGTGACCGACATGAAGAAGGCGGAAGCGATTTTGGCTTGGGCGGTCGAGAAAATGGAAGAGCGGTATCAGCTGCTCGCCAAGGTCGGGGTGCGTCATTTGAGCGTCTTCAATCAGCTGAGCCCGGAAGAGATCTACGACCGGATGGAAGTGGGGGACGAAGAGGATCGCAAGAGCGTGCCGACTCACTTGCCATACATCGTGATCGTCGCCGACGAAATGGCCGACCTGATGATGACCGCCGGCAAAGAGGTCGAGCAGCACATCATTCGTCTCGCCCAGAAGAGCCGGGCGGTCGGTATTCACCTGATCCTGGCGACGCAAAAACCTACGGTTGACGTCATCACCGGTTTGATCAAGTCGAACTTGCCGGCTCGCTTGGCGTTCCAGGTCGCCAGCCGCACGGATAGCCGCGTGGTGCTGGACGAAATGGGCGCGGACAAACTGCTCGGCAACGGCGATATGCTCTTCCTGTGGCCAGGTACCAGTTCCCTGATGCGTGGTCAGGGTACGTATCTATCGGACGAAGAGATCAATAGTGTCGTTGACTTCGTCAGCACCGGCGAGCAAGACTTCGTCAAAGAACTGGTTCAGCTACGCGTCGAAGATGGCGCGGTCGCCGACCCCAGCAAGATGAAGAAACGGGACGACCTGTACGAGCAGGCGGTGGATGTGATCGTCGCCGAACAGCGTGGTAGCGTGTCGCTGCTGCAGCGAGCGCTTGGCGTTGGTTATGGACGTGGCGCCCGCTTGATCGACTTCATGGCCGAAGACGGAATCGTTGGTCCGTACAACGGTTCGCAGGCCCGCGAAGTGCTGATCGACGTCTTGGAATGGGAGCAAATGAAGGCGGGCGACGGCCCCGGTAAGATCGAGATCGAAGGGGAAGAAGAGGGGGAAGACGCAGAGCTGGAGATCGACGAAGCTCCGCCGGAGAAGAAAGAGCCGCCGAAAGCGAAGCGAAGCAACAAGGTCGTCCCGGTTCCTGACGTCGAAGAAGAAGAGGAAGAGGAATACGAAGAGGAGGACGCCGAGCTGTTCGACGAGGAGGAAGAGTCGGAAGAAGAAGTCGAAGAGTACGACGAAGACGACTCGGAGTATGAAGAAGAGGAAGCGGACGGCGACGAAGAAGAGTACGAGTACGAAGAGGAAGAATACGAGGAAGAGGAGTACGAAGAGGAAGACGAATACGAAGAGGAGGAAGAGGCCGACGACGATGAGCCGGAAGAGGGCGGTCGGCAGAAGACGGCTTGATATCAGGCTTCCTCATCAAACGTCGCTTCTCCCAAAAAAAAAGGACGCTCGTGTCGAGCGTCCTTGGAACTTGACTTTCCGCGTCGGCTACTTGCTGACGGTAAACTCCAGCGAACCGGCGTTTTCCTGTGTGATGTTCGCTTCGGTGTGAAATTCTTTGAAGATCGCCCGTCCCAAAGGGATCTCCTTTTCGGGCATCGCGTTGCCGTCGAAGCCGTAGATTCGCACGCGATAGGCGCCCTCGGTCATGCCGTATTTCGCCTTCGTCGTATCGAACTTGCCGTCGAAGATATCGGCGGAAACGGCAGGCCCAGAGTTGCCTTGCGTCGAATTGGGGGTGAAGGTCACCGAACCGCGGGGAACCGGGGCGCCCTTAAAGTTGACGACGCCAGCGACCGGCAAGCTGGTCGAATTGGACCCGCCACAGCCAACGGCCGCGGCGAGCAAGAGCCAAATTGCGTAGTTGAAAAATCTCATGGGGCAGACCGAAAAAAACGATTGGGGAACGAGGATCAAGCGGCCGGGCGTTAGAGCGGTTTTCTTCAATCTTTAGCGTTCTGGCTGGTTCGGTCGCCTTGACCAGCTTGCCTCACCAACGCCAGAAACGCGACAGCTATCAGAAAAACGCGCTAGTCGAGCGGTACCGCTTCGCCCCCTTTGCAACTGGCGGCCGACAGATAGGCGTCATGGTCAATCGTTTCGGCTAGGAACCGGACCGAGCCGTCCGCCAGCGTGAACATCGCCCCGCCGGGATGCATGCTGCCGAACGACATGTCGTTGAAACGGCTGGTTTGATCCGAGTTGATGGCGTCGTTGACGTTCTTGGCGCCAGCGCAGTAGTACCGGACCCGTCCGCCGCGCGACCAAGGACGATAGCGAGTAACGCGTCCGTTTCGATCACTCCAGGAGATTTCGCCGAAGGCCAACGTGTTGCTTGTGCCATCGATGATGTCGCGCATGCCTCGGGATTCGTCTTGATAGAAGATGCCAACCTTCGAGAAGCCGCCGTGGGCGGTATCGACCCCAGCATCGGCTTCATAGGCGCTGCCGGTCGCCGGGTTGGTTCCTTTCGGGCCCAGCACGCCGTAGTAGTGCGTGGTGTAATAGTCGTTGTTGTCGTCGGCCTGCTGCTTGGGGCTGCTTGGGCAGTGGTAGGCGTCGATTTTGGTCGTTAGGAATTGCGAATTGACGCCGGAGCTGAAATTCAGCTTCGTATCCATCTGGTCGTACATGTTGGCTTGCTCGATGAACGGCAACATCGCCACATGCAGCGCCGTACGCTCGGAGTCTCCCTGGCAACCGAGCGGGAACTTGCCGTGCGTATCGTGATAGTTGTGCAGGCTCAACCCAAGCTGCTTGAGGTTGTTGGAGCAAGACATCCGGCGAGCCGCTTCGCGAGCCTGTTGAACGGCCGGCAACAACAGGGCGATCAGCACCCCGATAATGGCGATGACGACCAGCAACTCAACCAACGTGAAGCCGCCGCGGCGGCGATCCATTCCAGACATAGGGAGCCTTCAGTTAACAAGAGAGAGGAGAATCTCGCCTAGCGTCCACAAAGGACGCTGGGACTTCGGGAAAAGTACGAAAGCGATGTCTCGCCAAGCCGAGGCAACGACCAATGAACGTTGACGCATCGATCTTGATTGATTCGTGGGGCGAGCTGAAAATCAAACGCCAGTCAGCTGGTTGAAGTTTCGCGCCCTAGAGTTATTTGTAACGGGGAGGATGCACGCGTTCGCATAATTCGCATTGTTTTTAATGCATTTAATCGAATTTTTCAACGAGAATGCCCATCAATTTTTTCTTGATTTTGGCGCCGCTTGTGGATCTTCCTATTAGGTGCATGAAAACACCCCGCAATGGCTGGTTTTCTTGCATAGCCAATGGCAGATTTTCGGTAGTTCTCTAGCCCGAACTAGGAGGATTGAGAAGGTCGAGGGAAATGGGCTCAGTTGACCGGTACGTTTTCCCAGGTCACGCCCTGACCGGCGGCGACTAACTCCAAGGCGCGATCAAAATTCCAGCCGACGACTCGGCGTTTGTGGGGACCTTCATGCCAGGAATCAAACGTGACGGTCTGGCCGAACGCCTCTATTAGAGCGACGAGCGATTCTGTTCCGCCAAAAGGGAGCGCCAACGGCGTGTAAATCAGTTTGCCTTCGGCCGGCGAAAGACGGACGAGCTGGTCGTAGGTGCATTCTTTGTCGAACAAGGAATCGATCATCGAATCGAAGTCCCAGTTACCGGGGAACTGAAACATCGGGTGATCGAAACGCAGTTGCGGCTCGGTCAGTTCCCAAAGTTGCTGGTAAACCTTGCCTTCTTCACTATCGAGGTTGAAAACGTCGGCAAACCAGGCATTCGCTTCCCCATCGAGGTAGTCCCGCCAGTTGGTTTCTTTCTTGGGATGATAGTCTTCGTCGGACAGGATTCCGTCAACGAGGTCGTTCACGATTTGCTTTTCGCACTGGAGAGCTTCGAATAGCTCTAGCAGGGCCGGGAACCGCTCAGTCGCTGCGATATCGAATTGCAAATACTGAGAGTTCAGCATCGGCTTGGTTTCCTGTATGCGTGCTGGTATCTGACGCCACTTATTCGAGACGAGCCGATCAGCGTAGAGGCTAGCGCCGTTTGGACCGGTTTCCCCCTAGAACTGTCAAAATGGGAGGTTTTTTCCCGACCGTTCAGTTCCGCCGGTTGCAGGTCGATCTTACGGAATGTCTCCCAGGGTGCGAACCGCCCTCCCCGCGGGTGCGTCTGGTTGACATAGATTGCTGGTAATTTTAGACTTACGTCTTCTTTCGCAGATGCGTGAGACAGCCGTCCTCCGCGGTAGGGTGCAGACAAAATGCCCAACATGCAGATCAACGTAGGCTCACAAATGGGACCGATTACGATCGTACGAATCGTAGTACCGGGCCGTTGTGGGCTTGGCTAGAGGAAACGGCGAAACACCGACATCCAACAGCCCTGAAGCCCATTGCGGCCTCAGGGCTTTTTTTATTGTCGCTGCCTTGGCAGCAACCCAAACGGCAGGCCCAGCCAGTAGGGACGTTCTTCATGAAAAAAATCGAGATCTACGACACGACGCTACGCGATGGCGCCCAAGGAGAAGGCGTGAGCTTTTCTTTGCAGGACAAGCTGTCGATTACCGAGCGTCTGGACGAGATCGGCGTCGATTTCGTGGAGGGTGGCTATCCCCTGTCGAACGAGAAGGACGCCGAGTACTTCCGCCGCGTTCAAAAGCTCGACTTGAAGCACACCAAGGTCTGCGCCTTCGGCATGACCCGCCGCAAAGGGATGGACGCTGCGGACGATCCCGGCATGCAGGCGCTGGTCCAGTCGGGCGCTCCCGTGGTGACCATCGTCGGCAAGACGCATGACTTTCATGTGACCGACGTCTTGCGGGTGACGCTGGAAGAGAACCTGGCGATGATCGCCGATTCGGTCGCTTACATCGTCAGCCAAGGTCAGGAAGTGATCTACGACGCCGAGCACTTCTTCGACGGCTGGAAGGCGAATCCCGAGTACGCCGCCGAAACGATCCGCGCCGCCGCCAAAGCGGGCGCTCGCCTGGTCGTGATGTGCGATACCAACGGCGGCAGTCTGCCGGAAGAAATCGCTGAGTACGCTCAGAATGCGATCGCCGCGTTGGCCGAGTTCAACGTGCCGGTCGGCATTCACACGCACAACGATGGCGATCTGGCGGTCGCCAACAGCCTGGCTGCGGTTGATGCCGGCGCCGTGCAGGTACAAGGGACGATCAACGGTTTTGGCGAACGTTGCGGCAACGCCGATCTCGTCTCGGTGATCGCCAACCTCGGCCTGAAGAAGAAAGGCTACGACGTGATCGGCGGCGAAGGTTTCGATCATCTGACCGAACTGTCGCGTTATGTCTATGACACCGCCAACGTCAATCGTCGCAACAACCAGCCGTTTGTCGGGCAAAGTGCATTCGCCCATAAAGGGGGCATGCATGTTCACGCGATCAACCGAGCCGCGTCGAGCTACGAACATATCGCTCCCGAAATCGTCGGCAACGAACGCCGCGTGCTGGTGAGCGAGTTGTCGGGCCGCTCGAACATCATGGCCCTGACGATCAAGCACAACCTGCAAGACGACCGTGAGCTGATGGACAAAATCCTGGCCGAGGTGGTCGCCAAAGAAAACCAAGGTTACCAGTACGAAGCGGCCGAAGCGTCGTTTGATCTACTGGTCAAACAGGTCGCCGGCGTGTTTCAGCCTCACTTTGAAGTGCTGAAGTACCACGTTGAAGTCGAAGATCTGGTCGAGCACAAAGTGGTCGATCTGGTCACCGAAGCGACCGTCAAGGTTTCGGTCGATGACGTCGTCCACTACGAAGTGGGCGAAGGAGACGGTCCGGTGCAGGCGCTCGACGTGGCGCTGCGTAAAGCGCTGAACTGCTGCTTTGCGACGCTCGAAACGATGCACCTGGTCGACTACAAGGTTCGCGTGGTGAACCAAGAGGCGGGGACCGCCGCGCGGATTCGCGTGATGATCGAAAGCGCCGACGAAGAAGACGTCTGGGGAACCATTGGCGTCAGCGAGAATATCATTCAGGCCAGCTGGAACGCGCTGGTCGATGCCATCGAATACAAACTTCATAAAGATGAGCAACGGGGTAAGTTGCCGGCGCGGGCCAGCGCCGAGTCAACGGCGACAAAGTAGTCGTCGCTTGCCGCCGAAGCGAATAAAGCTTGAGCCCAAAGAAAGTGGAAGCTGTGACTTTCAATCCGAAAGATCTCCCGAATCGATTTGATTTTGTGGCCGCCCAAGAGCGCATCTATCCCATGTGGGAACAGCGGGGTTACTTCCACGCCGAGCCCAACCCCAACAAAGATCCTTACACGATCGTGATCCCGCCGCCCAATGTGACCGGCGCCCTGCACTTGGGACACGCCCTCAACAACACGCTGCAAGACGTGCTGATCCGCTACAAGCGGATGAAAGGGTTCGAGGCCCTTTGGGTGCCCGGTACCGATCACGCCGGCATCGCAACCCAGGCGATGGTGGAACGCCGCATCTTGGAAGAAGAAGGGCTCTCGCGGCATGACATGGGGCGCGAGAAGATGGTCGAGCGGATCTGGAAGTGGAAAGATCAATACGAGGCCCGCATTCTCGGCCAGCTGAAGCGAATGGGAAGCAGCTGCGACTGGGAGCGGACGCGGTTCACGCTTGATCCGATGTGTGCCCGGGCAGTGCGGAGCACCTTCTTCGATCTCTTCTCGAAGAACCTGATCTACAAAGGGAAGCGTTTGGTCAACTGGGATACGTTCCTGCAGACCGCGGTGAGCGACGACGAATTGTCTCATGAGACGATCCAAGGGCATTTCTGGCACTTCAGCTATCCGGTGATCGACGCGCAGCCGGGCGAATCGCCGGTGGTGACGATCGCCACGACCCGCCCCGAAACAATGCTGGGCGATACCGCGGTGGCTGTCCATCCTGATCCGGAGAAAGCGCTCACTGATCTGGAAGCGGAGCTGAAAGAGAAGCTGAAGACGGCGCCCGGCAAAGAAAAGCCGGAGATCGAGGCCGAACTCGAGCGTCTGGCGGAGCGTCGCAAGACGATGCTGCCGCAGCTGATCAAGTTGCGCGACATGGCGCTCGCCGGCCGCAAGCTGATGCTGCCGCTGATCGAACGCGAAATCCCGCTGATCGCCGACGAGTGGGCGAAGCCCGAGCTGGGTTCGGGCTGCGTGAAGATCACCCCGGCTCACGATCCGAACGACTACGAAGTGGGCGTGCGGGGCGAACTGCCGATGATCAACATCCTGAACCCCGACGGCACGCTCAACGAGAACGCCGCCCAGTACAAAGGGATGAAGATCTACGACGCCCGCGAGAAGGTGGTGGCCGATCTCGACGCGATCGGCCTGCTCGACAAGGTGGAAGATCGCGAGATCGACCTGGCGCACTCCGACCGTAGCAAGACGCCGATCGAACCTTACCTGGCCGACCAGTGGTTCATCCGTATGGACGAACTGGCCCAAAGCGCGATGGACGCAGTGACCGACGGCCGCGTGAAGATCTTTCCGTCGCGGTACGCCAAGGGTTACGTCGACTGGCTCAGCGAAAAGCGCGATTGGCCGGTCAGCCGACAGCTGTGGTGGGGACATCAGATTCCGATATGGTCGCAAACCTGTCAAACGAAGGAAGATCACGACAAACTGATCGCCACGCTCGACGCCGATCCCGATATCAAGGCCGAACGGGCCTCGTACCAGATCGAACGCGATGTCGAACGAGAAGCGGCCGAAAAGAAGGGGACCATCCAGGGCGCCGCTCGGGTGGGCATGCCCTACTCGATGATTCACGTCTGCATCAACGAAGACAACGACGATCTGGCGACGAAGTACGAGAAGCTCGGCTTCGTGCGAGAAGAAGACGTGCTCGATACGTGGTTCAGCTCGGCGTTGTGGCCGCACTCGACGTTGGGTTGGCCCGAGAAAACGCCGGAACTCGATTACTTCTATCCAACCAGCACGCTGATCACCAGCCGCGACATCATCACGCTATGGGTCGCCCGGATGGTGCTGGCCGGTCTGAACAACATGGGCGAGATTCCATTCCAGGAAGTCTTCATCCACCCGACCATTCTGGATGGCACCGGCGAACGGATGTCAAAGTCGAAGGGGAACGGGGTCGATCCGCTCGACGTGATCGAGAAGTTCGGTACCGACTCGCTACGGTTTGGCTTGGCCTATCTGACCACCGAAACGCAAGACGTGCGGATGCCGGTGCAGTTCGAGTGCCCCCACTGCGGCGCGTTGATTGATCAGACGAAGAAGAACCGCATCCAGCCGAAGATCGAGTGCAAGAAGTGCTCGAAGGAGTTCTCGACGCAGTGGGCGATGACCGACGCCGACCTAGCGCTGCCGCGCGGCGCCGTGGTGAGCGAACGGTTCGAGATCGGGCGTAACTTCTGTAACAAATTGTGGAACGCCGCTCGTTTCACGATGATCAACCTGGAAGGTTTCGAGCCGGCCCCGGTCGACGACGCCGACTTGCAACTGGAGGATCGTTGGATCCTCAGCCGTTTGGCCTCGGCCGAAGCGGAGATGACCCGCTGCCTGGAGACGTATCGCTACGCCGATGCAGCCCGTGCGTTGTATGACTTTGCGTGGGACAACTTCTGCAGCTTCTATCTGGAGATGACCAAAGAGCGGTTCTCCGATCCGGCGCAGCGTCCGCTGGCGCAGCGAGTGATTATCTTCGTGCTCGATTCGCTGCTGCGAATGTTGCATCCGCTGGTGCCGTTCATCACCGAAGAGATCTGGCAGTCGCTCGGCAAGCTGGCGCCGAAACGCGGTTTTGCCGACGTGACCGAGGCGACCGACAGTATCATGGTCGCCGAGTGGCCGTCGATCGATCCGGCCTGGCAAGACGAGAAGATCGAAGCGCAGTTCGCCAAGTTCCAAGAGACGCTGGCCAGCCTGCGAGAAATTCGTAGCCGCCAGAACATCGCCCCGCGCGAGAAGATCGAATTCGTCATTCGTTGCGACGCCAAGGCGGTCGATTTGCTGGAGACGATGGAAGCCTACTTCGGTTCGATGGCCAACGCCCAAAGCGTCGGTTGGGGCGAAGAGGTGACCGTGCCGGAGACGAACGCCCGAATCGATCTGCCGGGGATGGAAGTCTATGTCGACTTGAAAGACTTCATCGACGTTGGCGCCGAAATCGAGCGGAACCAAAAGCAGCGCGACCGTTTGCTGGGGATGATTACCGGCAAAGAGAAAAAACTGTCGAACGCGAATTTCGTCGAGCGGGCTCCCGCTGACGTCGTCGCCAAAGAGCGGGAAAGCTTGGAAAACGCCCAGCGTGAGCTGGAAACGGTCGAAGCGGCTCTGGCGAAACTGCTGAAAAAATAGGGAATGCGAAGGCCGGATCCGGGGGCGAAGGCCCCTGGCTCTGGTTGCTCGAATCCCTGCGGGTCTATAATAGGGATACGTTAGTAAGCCCGCCTCATCGCGTCACGATCATCGGTTCATCATCTATGCCGGTCCAAATGGAACTCTCGCGTATTATCATCAGCGAGATCAACGATCAGCAGGTTATCTACCTGAAGGAAGTCGATGGTGATCGTCAGTTTCCGATCATGATCGGTATCTTCGAAGCGACCAGCATTCACCGCCGCGTGAAAGACTTCGCCTCGCCCCGCCCGCTGACGCACGACCTGATCTGCAACATCATCGAGCAGATGGGAGGCGAACTCGACAGCATTGTGATCTGCGATTTGAACCAGGGAACCTACTTCGCCAACCTGCGGATTAAGCGGGATGGCGAGTTGATCGAAATCGACGCCCGCCCGTCCGACGCGATCGCCATCGCGGTGACGAATCAGCCGAACCTGCCAATCTACGTCGAAGAGCACGTCCTGGACGAATCGGCGAACTAGCTTTCAAGGGTAGGGCAGGCCGTGCCTGCCGTCTTCTTCGCTTGCAACCGTATTGTTGGGCCAGCGCTGCGCTGCACCCAGCCTACAGCTTGCGGGCGTCACTGGTCTTCGGACCTATCCATTCGGCAGGCACGGCCTGCCCTACGATTAACTTACAGCTTGCGGGCGACGGAACTACGGGTAATCGCGAAACTATCCTTTGCCAAATGTTGAAGTTTGGCGGTTGGGTTGCCTGGCGACGTCAGGGTACTACGATGACGATTGGTACCCGTCCCCCCATCTCTGGAGTTCCCACTCATGCCGCGTCTTCTGGTTTCGCTGCTGTTGGCAGCCGCTTTTTCTCTTCCCGCCTATGCCGGCCATCGTCTTGTCACCCAGGGCAACGGCAAGCTGGCGATCGTCGACGCCGACGGCAAGGTCGAGTGGGAAATGCCGTTTGGCGGAATCCATGACATTCACGTTGGCGACGATGGTCACATCTTCGTTCAACAGGGAATGAAGAAGATTGTCGAGATCGATCCCGCCACCAAGAAGATCGTCTGGTCGTACGATTGTGCGAACGAAAACGGTAACGCCGGTAAGCCGATCGAGGTTCACGCGTTCCAGCCGCTGGAAGACGGCAAGATGATGATCGCCGAGTCGGGCATCGGCCGTATCATCGAAATCGACCGCGACGGCAAACTGCTGAAAGAAATGAAGCTGGTCGTCGATCATCCGCATCCGCACCGCGACACCCGTCTGGTTCGCAAGCTGGACAACGGCAACTACCTGGTCTGTCACGAAGGAGATGGCAAAGTTCGTGAGTATGACGGCGAAAGCGGCGACATTGTTTGGGAATATGAAGTTCCGCTGTTCGACAAGAAGCCGAATGGCGACCATGGCGCCGCAGGTTGGGGCAATCAATGCTTCGCCGCCGTCCGTCTGAAGAATGGCAACACGCTGATCGCGACTGGCAATGGTCACAGCGTCATCGAAGTCGATCACAACAAAGAAATCGTCTGGAAGCTAGAACAAAAAGAATTGCCCGGGATTACGCTCGCGTGGGTCACAACGCTGGAAGTGTTGCCCAACGGCAACTACGTGATCGGCAACTGCCACGCCGGCCCGGGACAACCGCTGTTGGTTGAAATTGAACCGAAGGCGAAGAAGGTCGTCTGGACGTTCGACCAATACGATCGGTTCGGCAACTCGGTTCCGAACTCGCAGCTGTTGGATGTTGAGGGGGAAGTGATTCGCTAACGATTGCGATCACCAAAAAACGAGAAAGGGAAGCGAGATTGCTCGCTTCCCTTTTTTTGTGCGATGTTCGCTGCGCGAAGACTAGAGCGGTTTTCTTCAATCTGTATCGTTCTGGCTGGTTGCGGCCGCGCTGGTCGGCGTTGACCTGCATCGACGAATCTTGAGGATTCGCCTGCTTCGGTCGCCTTGACCAGCTTGCCTCACCAACGCCAGAAACGCTACGGCTATCAGAAAAACGCTCTAATCAAGCAGCACGTCGGCGAACGCCTTGTTCAATACGTCCAAGCCGGCCTGGCCCTGCTTGCCTTCGACGATCACGTTAACCATCACTTCCGAGGTGTTGATCAACTCGACATTGATGCCGGCGTCGCTTAGCGCGCGGAACATCCGAATGCCGACGCCGGTATGGCTGCGAAGGCCGATGCCGGAGACCGACAGTTTGGCGGCGTCCGCTTTGCACAGGATCTCTTCGGCGCCAAGCTCATCGCCGATCCGCTTGGCGACCACCAAGGCTTGTTCGCTGTCCGATTTCGGAACGGTCAAGCTCAGGTTCGCCGCGTCTCCGCGGCCGACGTTCTGGACGATCATATCGACCAGAATCCCTTCCGCTGCGATCGCCTCGAAAACTCGCGCCGCGATGCCGGGATGATCGGGAACTCGTCGCAGGGCGATAACCGATTGCGAGTCGTCCAATACAATGCTGTCGATCGTCAGGTCTTCCATCGTCCGGAGGCGAGAGACCACTTCGGCGGCGTCATGCTCGCGCTCCCGTGAGACGGCGGCAACCGACTCCGGCGCGTCGTCCGGAGTGACGTCGAGCAGGAAGCCCGAGTGAACCGCCGCCAACGCTCGCTGGGCGTCTTCGCGGGCGACCAGCACCGAGATCTTGATCTCGCTCGTGGTGATCATCTGGATGTTGATTTTGTTGTCGGCCAAGACGCGGAACATCTTATCGGCGACGCCCGATTGCTCGGCCATGCCAAGCCCGACGACCGAGATCTTCGAGACTTCCTCGTCATGGCGGACGTTCTCGTACTTGAGAATGTCGGAGGCGCTGCGGACGGCGTCGAGCGTCTGCTCCAATTCGTCACGCGGCACCGTGAACGAGATGTTTGCGCGGCCATCGGCGCCAATGTCTTGCACGATCATGTCGACTGAAATCGCCTTCGACGCGATGCTGTGGAACAGCTCGTGCGAGATTCCGGGGACATCTGGAACGCCTTCGATCGTCACGCGAGCTTCGTTCTTAGTCATCGCGGCGCCGCCGACTGGCCGGGTATTCGACTCGGGCTGGTCGACGATCATCGTGCCGGTGATGTCGCTGAAGCTGCTGCGGACATGAATCGGCACGCCGAATTTTTTGGCGAACTCGACCGAGCGGCTGTGCATGACGCCGGCGCCAAGACTGGCTAGTTCGAGCATTTCGTCGTAGCTGATCTGCAGTACGCGACGGGCTTCGGCCAGCAGTCGCGGGTCGGTCGTGTAGACGCCGTCAACGTCGGTGTAGATTTCGCACGCGTCGGCGTCGAGCACCGCGGCCAGCGCCACCGCGGTCGTATCGCTGCCGCCACGACCCAGGGTGGTGATGTTCAAGTTTTCGTCGATGCCCTGGAAGCCGGCGGCGATGACGATGTTGCCGGCGTCGAGCAGTTCTTTGACCCGCTCGGTTTCGATCGAGATGATCCGGGCTTTGGTGTGGGTGCTGTCGGTTTTGATGCCGATCTGGGCCCCGGTCAAGCTGACCGCTTTGGCGCCCAGCGAATGGATCGCCATCGCCATTAGCGCGACGCTCACCTGTTCGCCGGTCGAGAGGAGCATGTCCATCTCGCGGGCCGGGGGGTGATCGTTGATCTGGCGAGCCAGGTCGACCAGCACGTCGGTATTCTTGCCCATCGCGCTGACCACCATCACAACCTGGTGACCTTGTTTTTGAGCGCGGATCGCCTTCCGGGCGGCGGCGACAATTTTCTCACAATCGGCGACGCTGGTGCCGCCAAACTTTTGAACAATCAGTGACATAGAGTGTTTTTTCTGCCTTTTGGCAAAGAGCTGCAGTTGGGGCGGCAGTGGCGCGACTAGCTGTCGAGAAAATGGCGCATCATGCGCCAGCCATCGTCAAACGACAGCGCGGATCGTCCAGCGTTTTCTTCGTCGTAGGTCGCGTACTGATCGGCGGTGACGCCGGTACCGCAAATCGTCAGCGGCACAAAGCCGTGACTGTGAGTCTTGGTCCGCACCGGCGTGGGGTGATCGGGCGTGACCAAGATCCGATAATCACCCTGCTTCTGTAGGGCCTCGTGAAGGGGGCCGACGATGTGGCGATCGATTTCTTCGAGCGCCTTGATCTTGGCGTCGGCGCGTCCTTCGTGCGAAGCTTCGTCGGGAGCTTCGACATGGACGCAAATGATGTCGGTTGTCGGAATCGCGTCGATCGCATACTTGCCTTTGGCGGCATAGTCGGTATCGATGTAGCCGGTAGCGCCGGGAACTTCAATCCGGTCCCATCCAACCAGCGCCGCCAAGCCGCGGAGCAAGTCGACCGCGGTGATCATCTTGCCGCTCTTACCGTAAACCTCTTGGAACGATTTCAGTGCCGGACGCTTGCCGATGCCCCAGAGCCAGACGTTGGTCGCCGGCAGTTTGCCTGCGGCGATCCGCTTCTTGTTGACCGGGTGATCGGCGAAGATCTCGACAGTGCGGCTCATCAGTTCGACCAGCAGGTCGCTGCCCGGACCGCGGGGATAGTCATCCGCGACCGAGTTGTCGGTCAAGTCGTGCGGGGGCGTGGCGCGGGTATCTTGCGAGAAAGGCGCCGGCGTTTTTTCGCCGCGGTAGAGCAGCAAATTGCGGTAGCTGACGCCGGGGACGAACTCGAGCAACTCGCTGCCCAGTTCCTCTTGCGCCGCCTTCAGCAGTTCGGCAGCTTCTTCGCTGGAGATATGACCGGCGGTGAAGCTCTTCATCGTCTGGTCTTGAATGCAGACCAGGTTGCAGCGAATCGCCCAATCTTCGGGAGCAAGCTGAATGCCTTGCGCAGCGGCTTCCAGCGGAGCGCGGCCGGTGAAGTATTCGTTCGGGTTGTAACCGAGCAGGCTGAGGTTCGCCACGTCGCTACCAGCCGGCAGGTGCTCTGGCACATTGTTGGCGCGGCCGACCGTACCGGCCGCGGCGATAGCGTCCATGTTGGGCGTGTTGGCGGCGGCCAGCGGGGTTTTGCCGCCGAGCGACTCTTGGGGTTCGTCCGCGCAACCGTCCGGAATGATGATGGCGTATTTCATCGGTAGCTCGCTTTAGTCTTGAACGCGAAGTTTACGGTTGCCGGCTCGCACGCTTTCGAGCCGAACGATTTCGTCGAGCGCGGCGTCTGCGTCGCCATCGGTCGCGGTGTGGGTCATGATGATCAGCGAGACGACGGCGTTGTCCCCTTCGACGTCCGGCGCGTGCTGAATGACCGACGCAATCGAGATGTTGTGCGTGCCGAGAATCGCCGCAATTTCGGCCATCACGCCCGGGCGATCGTCGACCAGGAACCGGAAGTAATAGCGACCGATAATATCGGCCGGTGGGCAAAGCGCCACGTCCGGGTTGTGACTGGAGAACAGCTTCAGCGTGCGGAAGGTAAGCTCGGTGCGACCGACCGCCGTGTCGATCATGTCCGCCACCACCGACGAGGCGGTCGGCTTTTGCCCGGCGCCCAATCCGTGGTACAGCAAGTCGCCGACCTGATCGCCGGTCACTTTGATGGCATTGTAGGCGCCGCGGACTTCGGCCAGCGGGCGACCGATCTTGACCAGCGTCGGCGAGACGTGCAGTTCCAGCCCGTTGTCGGTCATGCGGGCGACCGCCAGCAGTTTGACGCGGTAGCCTAGCTCTTTGGCGAACTGCAAATCGATCGGATCGAGCGAGTCGATGCCGACGCGGGGGATTTCTTTCCAGTCGATTGAAGCGCCAAAGGCGATGTGCGCCAGAATCGCCAGTTTTTGAGCGGCGTCTGATCCGTCGACGTCCATCGTCGGGTCGGCTTCGGCGTAACCGCGGACTTGCGCTTCGCGAACGGCGTCGTTGTAGTCGTTGCCGTCTTCCTCCATCTTCGACACGATGAAGTTGCTGGTGCCGTTCAAGATGCCGACCAGCGAAGTGACTTGGTTGGCGGTCAGGCACTGCGTCAGGTTGGTGATGATCGGGATGCCGCCGGCGACGGCCGCGTCAAACGCAATCGAACGGCCCAGTTCGTGCGCGCGGCTGAACAGCTCTGGCCCATGCTCGGCGACGAGCGCCTTGTTGGCGGTGACGATGTCTTTACCCGCTTCGAGCAGTCGCAACATCGTGGTGCGAGCCTCATCGACGCCACCCATCAATTGGGCGACGACTTTGATCTCGGGATCGTTGATGATCTCGTTCAGATCGTCGGTCAGCACGCCATCGGGCAGTTGGCAATCGCGATCCCGCGATAGATCGCGGACAACCGCTTTTTCTAGCCAGAGCGTCGCACCTGCATTTTTCGCGGTGCGATCGCCGTGGTCGAGTAGAATGCGCGCTACGCCGGCGCCTACAGTGCCGACGCCGACAATGGCGACCTTCGTTTTTGGCATGGCGAAACGATCTACTCCCCAGGCGGACTACGATATCGAAGCGAATCATTCATCGTAGATGCCCGCAGCGGCGGTCGTCAACCGGGCTAAAGTTGTTATAGGGTAAAGGTTTCGGGGGCCTAAGCACGGAAATGGGGAGCGGTATGACGCAGCTTGATAATCCCCCTTACTATGCGGTGATCTTTACCAGTCAGCGGACCAATCAAGATCGGCCGGGCTATCTGGCCGCCGCCGAGCGAATGGAGGAACTGGCGCAGCTGCAAGCCGGCTTTCTGGGGATCGAGTCGGTCCGCGACGTCGACGGCTTCGGCATCACCGTTTCTTATTGGAGTGATCTGGCCGCAATCGACGCTTGGAAGAACCAGATCGACCATTTGGGAGTCCAGCAGCTGGGGCGAAAACGGTGGTACGAAAGCTACCGGCTGCAGGTGGCCAAGGTAGAGCGTGCTGTTGAGTTTCCGCCCAGCCGTTAAGATAGAGCCTTTCAGCCCACTCGTTTTTTGTCTGCAAAGGACGCCATGGAATCTGCGCCGCTCGAATTCTTTAAGCGTTTGCTCGATACTCCCAGCCCCTCCGGCTACGAAAAACCGGTCCAGGATCTGGTTCGCGAATATCTGAAACCGATCGCCGATTCGGTCGAGACTGACCTGCACGGCAATGTGATTGGGGCGAAAAACGCCTCGGCGCCGCTGCGGTTGATGTACGCCGGTCACTGCGATCAGATCGGCATGCTGGTCTCGCAGATCGACGAAATGGGCTTTATTTACGCCCAGACGATCGGCGGCTGGGATCCGCAGCAGCTGATTGGTCAGCGGATGGTGATCTGGGCGTCGAACGGACCGATTCCGGCGGTGATTGCCCGCAAGCCGATCCACCTGCTCAACGACGAAGAGCGCAAGACGGTCGTCCAGACTAAGGACTTGTGGCTCGACATCGGCGCGAAGGATCAGGCCGAAGCGAAAGCGCTGGTCCGGATCGGCGACCCGGTGACGCTGAAGCTGGGCTTTGAAGAAATGCGAAACGGTCTGGCCAACGCTCCGAAGATGGACAACACCACCGGTTTGTGGGTCGTGCTCGAGGCGCTGCGTCGCGCCGGCAAGTTGAACTGTGCTCTGTACAGCGTTTCGACCGTTCAGGAAGAAATCGGCCTTCGCGGCGCCAAGACGAGCGCCCATGGCATCAATCCGCATGTTGGTATCGGCGTCGACGTGACCCACGCGACCGATTGCCCGACGATCGACAAGCGGCAGAATGGCGAAGTCGATCTGGGGAAAGGCCCGGTCATCTATCGCGGTCCGAACATGAACCCGAAGGTGGTCGACCTGCTGATCGAAGCGGCCGAATCGCACAAGATTCCGTATCAGCTGTCGGCGCTGGGCAAGCCGGCCTCGAACGACTCCAACGCCCTGCAGATGGCCCAAGCGGGCGTTGCCGCCGGTTGCGTTTCGATCCCGAATCGTTACATGCACAGTGCGGTCGAAGTTTGCTCGCTCGAGGACATCGACAACGCCGCCACGCTGCTGGCGCGGTTCGCCGAAATGATCGAAGCCGATCACGACTTCCGCCCGTAGGGGATACGCCCTTAACGCAGGCTAACCACTTGGTTTGTTCAGCAGCGCCACCCGTTAAAGAGAGTCAAGAAGCAGAGCAGGGCGTCCCAATCGGGACGCCCTATTTTTTTTCACCCATTCAACCTTGCCGTTACTCGCCGTCGCGAATCAGGTCGAAGTATTGTTGGGCGTTTTTCTCGTGATCGCGGGAGAGACGTTTTTCGACGATCGCGTCGGCGTCGTCGGACGAACCGGCCGACATCGCTTCTTTGATTTCGATCAGCGTTTTGCCCGCCATGTTCTTGCCATCGATGTAGTCGACGATCACGCCCTTGCCCTTCTTGGGGGCGGCGCGAACTTGTGAGTCGTAGAAGCCGGTGTCGGTTTCCTCTTCGGGACGTTCGCCCTGACCTCGTCCTTCGCCCATGCCGTTGCCGGGACGCTGACCTTGCTGCATCCCCATCTGACCCATTTGCCCCATACCTTCGCCCTGGCAGGCTTCGCACATCGCTTCTTTGGCGGCCATCATCTGGTCCATCGCCTCGTCCATCATTTCGAGCTGGTCCATCTGACCTTGCAGATCTTCCAGTTGCTGCTGCATCTGGCTGAGCTGTTGCTGCGCTTCCTGCATGTTGCCGTTTTGCATTTGCTGGGCCGCTTCACCCATTTGTTGGGCCATCTGATTCATCCGCTGCGTTTGCTCGTCTTGCATCTCAAGTTCGTCGAGCTGTTGCTGCAGCTTGTTGGCCGCCGCTTGGTCGCCAGCCGCTTTGGCTTGTTCGATCTGCTTCTTCAGATCTTCCTTCGCTTGTGCTTGGGCGTCGGCCATTTGTTTCATCTTGTCGGCCATTTCCTGCAGTTGTTTGCCTAGTTGCTGTTGCTCTTCTTTCGAGAGCTCGCCGTTGGCCATCTTCTGCTGCAGCTTCTTCATCTCTTCGACCGCCTTCTTCAGGTCGCCATCTTTGAGGGCGTCGGCGATCTTGTCGGCTGGGCCTTTGGAGAGGTTCTTCAGAGCTTCCAGTTTGTCTTTCAACGCTTCGGACATGCCAAGCTCTTTCACTTTGTCTTTTAGCGCCTTGGCCAGATCGTTTAGTTCCAGCAAGGTCTTCTTCTGGTCGCCATCTTTCTTCTTGGCGATCTTTTCGGTCCCTTCTTCCAGCTTTTTGAACAGCTCGGAAGCTTCGGTCAGGCCTTTTTCTTCCGCTTCTTTACGGCGCTCTTCCAGCTTCTTCTTCAACTCTTCGGTCGTCGTTTTGACGATCTTCTTCTCTTGATCGACGTTGCTGGCGACCGCCTGGCCGGCATTGGGATCAGGCTGCGCGTCAGGGACGAACACCGCGACCAAAAAGGCGACCGCAGCGACCAAGACCGGCAGCAGACCTTTCCACGAAGCGTGGATCGGAAACTTCTCTCGCACGTCGAGCCGTTCGACGCGCCGAACGGCGTCCGACACGAGCGCTTTGCCAAACTCCGATTCGAGCGACTCTTGGTCGAGCGTCAGAGAACTGGAGACGCGCTCTCGCAAGCCGTAGCGAAGGTCGATTTCGATCGCCGCTTCCAGCGAGTTGCGGCGGACGACGTAGGTCCAGATAATGGCCCCGATCACGCCAACCACGGCGGCGCCGGCCAGCCAACTCCACTTCCAGATTTCGCCATCGACGCCGATCGCCCAGATCTTGGGAATCGCCAAAGCGACCGCCGCCGCCAGGTAGGCGAACAGCAACGACCAGACGAGCCGCTCGAGAAACTGCTGAGCGTTCAGACGCCGGCGCGCGGCGCCGATCTGTTGTTGCAACTTGTCCATCGAAGGGTCCTTTGGCGGAAAACCAGAAGAAAAGGGGCTCTTGCTCGTAATTCGTGCCAGAAAGCTCCATCTAAGAAGTGTACCGAAATTCGCCCCGACTTATCCACCGAAATGGCGAAAATTCGTTGCGGAGCCGCGCCTGGCGCGGTTCTTAGCTTGGGAAGCTGCTGACAGTAAGTTAGACTCCCAAGCGGCGGGGTTTGTTTCCTCCAATTCGCAAGTGATCCCGGAATGTTAGCGACCGACAAGAAAACCGAACGCCCGTTGGCTAGCCCCAGCCAGGCCCCTGGTCGCGATGTGCTGATCTATGACGGCCATTGCCGGTTTTGCACCGCCAGCGTCCGTTGGGTCGACTTTTTGGGGGGCAAGGGGCGTCTTTCTTACCTTTCGCTGCACGATTCTAAGGTGGCGGACTACGCCGCCGACCTAAGCTACGACCAGCTGATGGAAGAGATGCTGGTGGTCGAGCCCGATGGGACTCGACACGGCGGAGCGGCCGCGTTTCGGTACCTAACCAGGAAGCTTCCCCCTCTGTGGTTGGCAGCTCCGCTGCTGCATATTCCCTACAGCCTTCCCATTTGGTCTTTCTTCTATCGGCAATTTGCACGAATCCGGTACCGATTTGGCAGGAATCAATGCGACGGGGATTCTTGCAAGATACATTTCGACTAGTTCACTGAACTGGCCAGCACCGATCTTATCTGAATAACCGTTCCAGTCCGGAACAGGGCAGTCAAGGAGCCGACTTCATGTTCGATTTTCGCTCGCGCGATCACGACGATCTGCCCGTGCGTGCACATCGCATGGGAACCGAACTCGCCTTGGTAGAAAACCATGGCGCCTGGCAAATGTCGATCCAACGTCGACTTTCTGGGACGACCATTCGTCGCCACGTATATAGCGTACAACTGGTCGGTCACGAGTCGTGTCTGCGTGAGTTTCTGACCGGTTTTACGTCGCTATCCAGCGCCAGAAACGCTGCCCTCGACAAGATTGAGAAGTTGGAAGACAAGTACTACAAGACGGTCTCGGTCGAAGACGATTTCACGCCGCTGCCCGATATGGCCAGCACTCTGAAGAAGCAAAAGGAAATCAAGAAGGTCGCCGGCATGAAGCAGCGGCTCAGCGAAGCGAAACGTCGCCGCAAAGGTGGCGGCGAGCAGGCCGTCAGCGACGAGGCGTAAATCGGCAGATTTCGCATTTTGTCGCTTTTTTACGTTCCCGGCGCGATTTTGACAGACTTTCGCCGCGGCATCTATCAACGTCCACCAACTTTCGTCAGATTGGTAGTGTGCGCGCTCCGCCCTGAATTAGGGTAAGGGGCGCAAGCCACTGCCAGAGGAAAGCGAGTCGGGCGAATATGATCAGCGTTTTCGAGCTATTCACCATCGGAATCGGGCCTTCCAGTTCTCACTCGGTAGGTCCGATGCGCGCCGCGCATCGTTTTCTGGCCGATCTCGCCGCCGCCGGACAGTTGGACAGGGTCGCCCGCGTGCAGGCCGAACTCTACGGTTCTCTAGCTCTGACCGGCATCGGCCACGGAACCGACAAAGCGGTCTTGGTTGGCTTGGCCGGCGAAACGCCCGAAGCGGTCGATCCCGACTCGATCGTGCCGACGGCCGAAAGCATCGAGTCGACCAAGAAACTGAATCTGGCTGGCCAGCGCGAGATCCCCTTCGACTGCGAAACCGACCTGCTGTTCCATCGCCGTAAGTCGCTGCCGGCACATCCCAACGGATTGAAGTTCGCCGCGTTTGACGCCGGCGGAGTCGTCCTACAAGAGACCGCTTACTATTCGATTGGCGGGGGTTTTGTCGTCTCGGAAGAGGAACTGGCCCAAGGCCCGCCGGTCGATGCCGTCGCGTTCCCGTATCCCTTTGAAAAAGCGGCCGACCTGCTACGGATCTCGGAGGAGACCGGACTCTCGTTCAGCGGCATCATGCTGCAGAACGAAAAGGCGCGGCGCAGCGAAGAGGAAGTTCGCGCCGGCTTGAAGAAAATCTGGGAAGCGATGCAGGCCTGCGTCGAGAAAGGGCTCTCGACCGACGGCGTCCTTCCCGGCGGTTTGAAGATTAAACGCCGCGCTCGCGGATTTGCACAGGAACTAATGAAGCGGTACGGTGGCGCGAACGATCCGCTGTCGGTGCTCGACTGGGTCAACGCCTTTGCGATGGCGGTCAATGAAGAGAACGCCGCCGGCGGCCGAGTCGTCACGGCGCCCACCAACGGCGCGGCGGGAATCATTCCGGCGGTTCTGCATTACTATGCCCGGTTTTGTCCGCAGGCCAGCGAGGATGGCGTCATCCGCTTTTTGTTGACCGCGGCGGCGATCGCGACCCTGTACAAGAAAAACGCTTCGATCTCTGGCGCCGAAGTTGGTTGCCAAGGCGAGGTGGGCGTCGCCTGTTCGATGGCGGCCGCCGCATTGACTGAAGTGCTGGGAGGGACGCCGCAGCAAGTTGAACAAGCGGCCGAGATTGGCATGGAGCACAACCTGGGTTTGACCTGCGATCCAATCGGCGGCCTGGTGCAAGCGCCGTGCATCGAACGAAACGCGATGGGCGCTACGAAGGCGATCAACGCATCGCGACTGGCGCTCCGCGGCGACGGCACGCATCATGTGTCGCTCGACCGCGTGATCAACGTCATGCGCCGCACTGGGGCCGACATGTCGAAGAAGTACAAGGAAACGTCCCGCGGCGGTTTGGCGGTGAATTGGACCGAATGCTAGGCAGCCAGTTCATGGGCTAACCACTGGTTTTGATTCTCAACCTGCGTCAGCAAGGTCCTGCAGGTCAAGCAACCCAATCTCCTGCAGAACCTGGACCAACCAACCGCGAATTCGCTCTTCGGTCAGCTCCGGTTCGTTGTCTTCGTCCAGGCCAAGTCCGACGAAATGCTCGTCGTCGTACATTGCCTGCGACTCGTCAAACTGATAGCCGGCGGTTGGCCAGACGCCGACTAGTTGGGCGCCCCGTTTCTCGATCGCTTCCCATAGCTGGCCCATTGCGTCGAGGAAGTTGTAGGGATAACCGTACGCGTCTCCCATCGCGAATAGGCCCACCTTCTTGCCGGTCAGATCAAGGTCGCCCAGCTTCTTCAAAAACGCGTACCAGTCGTCTTGCATGTCGCCGATGTTCCAGGTCGAGACGCCCAGCAGCAGCACGTCATACTCGGCCAACTGTTGCGGTTCGCTCAGCGCGACGTCACCGATATGCGCAAGCAGGCCGCCTAGTTCTTCGGCCAATTTGTTCGCGGCCAGTTCAGTGTTGCCGGTCGTCGATCCGTAAAAGATCGCAAGTTTCGAGCTCATGGGATTCACTCCGGGGAAAGCATGTGAGGTAAGAGACGCAGCGCAATGGAGGTTCGACCTCAGACGTAGGTTGGGTGCAGCGCAGCGCTGGCCCAACAATGCGGTTGCAACGGAAAGGTGAGAGAAAGACGCCGCTCTACTCGCTGGCGATTTCCACCAGCCGGCAGCGGCAGTAGGCGGCTCGCTCGCGGTCGTCGAACAGTTCGAACAGCTCGACCAACCGGGCGACGCAGCAGGCGCAATCGACCGAGTACATCTCGTCGTTTGAAGCGTCGGCGATCGCCAGGTACGCCTTTTCCTGCTCGTCTAGCTGCGTGTAGAGAGTCGCCAGCGACATCCGGTAGCGAAACACTCGCGGCGCCAGGTCGATCAGTCTTTCTACTAGAGGGATCGACCGCTCGGCAGGTTCGCCCCCACGCGACATGTAAAACACGACGCCGTATAGCGCGGCGTGGCTGTTGGGGTTTCGCTGGACCGCCAATTCGCAGACCCGGCGGGCCAATTCAAATTCTTGCAGTCGTCCTAGCCCTTCTGCCAGGGAAGATAAGAGGGCGGTCGGAAAGTCGCTTCGCTCGGCCAGTCGGCAGAGAATTTCGCGACCTCGATCGAGGTCGCCCGTATGGCAATAACAGTCGGCGATCGCCAACTGGGCCGCCGTCGAAAGGGACTGCAGCTGTTGCGCTGCGAGCAAGGTTTCTAGACCTGCAGGGAAGGCGCCCTGCATCTGCAGGATCACCCCTTTTAGTTCTAAGGCGTCGGCGCCAACGTCTCCGGCGGCCAGCACCGCTTCGACATGTCGCAGGGCCTCGGGCAGCAAACCGCGGGTGTAGCACGCCACGGCGCGTTGCAAGCGATCTTGCATCACGGCATTCTCTCCAAGCGAATCAAGTTAGCGAGCGCGAAGCGAAAGCGAGACTAGCCGTCCCCCTCTTCTTCGTCGCTCGGTCGATACGATGAGACCGTCTCGTATTCGATCTGCGCCAAGCGGGCATGGCACGCTTGGGCTCGCTCCTCTTCGCCGCAAGCCGCCAGCAGCAGTCGTAACCGCTGCAACGAAGCGACGCAGTCGAGCGACTCGACCTCGATGACTCGCAACCGACGAACGGCGTCGAGCCGTCGTCCCGCTTCGACCAACCGCTTGATCACTGCGATTTTGTAGTGGAGATTCTTTGGTTGCAGACGTTCGGCCTGCAATAGCATCGGCAGCGAGGCTTGTGGGCCAAGTCCCGAACGCTCGAGCCCCTCGGCGACCAATGTCAGCAGCCGATGGTTTTCCCGAAAGCGGCGAAGGGTCCGCAGACCCAAATCGACCGCCACTCCAATCGCGTCGACCCGCATCAGCCCGCGAACCGTATCGACCGCGTCCGCCTCGTCGAGATTCTCGATCGTGGCGAGATGCTGGTAGATGCAGTCCGCCAATTCAGGCCGCTGCGTACGGAGATAACACTCGGCCAACCGGCACTGTGCCGTCGCCGAGAGAGGCAAGAGAATCGCAGCGATTTCAAACGCTTGCGCCGCCAACGGCAAGTTGCCGAGGTCGAAATGAATCTGTCCAGCCAACTGCCAGCAACGCCCATCGGCGTCCCACTGGTCCCGAGTTTGACTCAGAACATGCAGGGCCTGGTTGGTGCGTCCCTGACGAAACAGTTCGACGGCAAGCGCGTAATAGTCCACCATTCTCTCCTTTTCGTGCCGAAGCCAGCGGTTGCGGCAGCCCGAGCAAATCAGGCGACCGCAGCGAGCCAGCCGAGTTCGCCGCACTGGGCAAATCCGGACGGTCCTTCCAGCAGGGCTGGCTCCCAGTTTCCAAAACCGGGCTGGCTGGCAGCTGAAATGATAGTGAGTCTCAATAGCTGTAATGATACCGGCGGCGGTGGATTGCGTCAACAGATTGGTGACGAGAAATGCCCAAATCAACGTATCCGCTTAGAGAGTAAAGAGTTATCTAAGGAGTCGGTGATGATGGCGGACTGATAATTAGCGTAGTAAGTTCGGGCGACCGTCCATCGGTAGCATGGTAGAGGGCTCGAACAGTCGCTTTAAGTGTGATTCAACTGGCCGAAAGCGATTCTTTCCCAATCCATTCGTGCCGGATCCCCTTCATCAACAGGGCAGAGTCAAACTCGATCGTTCCGCCGGGAAAAAGACGGCGATCGTCGAAGTAGCTCGACTCGACCCGCTCGATCCTTAGCGGCTGGACTTTCCAACCAAAGGATCGCAGCTCTAGGCCGTCGAACTCGTTCGGTTTCGTCCCGTCCGAGTAGCCAAGGCAGCCAGCCTCGAAAAAGTTGGACGCTTCTTGAAGCGACGAGAAGACGGAATTGCGCGGTAGCTCCGCCGCAATCGCTCCTTGGACTGCAATCTGGATCTGGTGATCATCGCTATGGACGTCAAGGCTGTAAGAATCATCTCGCTCGTTGACGTCGAATTGAGCGAGATGATGCACGCCTGGGAACAGTCGTCCACCCACCAGCGCGTTCAACCAAGAGGAAGTGTCTCGTCTCGGGATGTAAACGCCCTGAGAGGTTTGCCCTGCCTGATCCCATTCAACCGCAAAGCGGTGAGCGGCGTTTTCCGAGGAAATGCCACAGAAGCTGGGCAAGAATTTCGGCGTAACGTTCTTCAGCCGGATCAGGCAAATGCCTGCCATACCAAAGCCGTTTACAAGCTGCGGGCGAAACGGCGGCGGCAGCGCCTTGGCCAGCGTGTCGGGGGCGACTCGATAGTTCACCAAGATGCGCCGGTCGATTGTGCCTTGGATCGTGGGGATTTGCATGATTCTTCTCCGCTCTGGCAGACAACCGCAAATTGCCTGCGGACGTAACCGGGAAAAGCGCATCGGCGCCAGGGAACCTCTCACCGGCGGCAAATGGCCGCGATTTGCATCGCAATTTTTTGTCCGGTTTTCAAAGCAGGCGGGCAATCTATTGGCAGGAGCGGGGCTGACGCGTCGTTTGGCAAAGGTGTCGTCGGCTCGTTCGTGTTCAACATACTCCCGGTGAGAACTGCAATTGAACGGAGACCGATTATGATTCGGAGCGTGGTGATAGCGATGCTGACCCTCCTGCCCTCACTGGTTGGCGCGGAAGAATCGCAAGTAGGTCTGTCGTTGCAAACGCCGCAGCTGGGGGACGGTCAGGCTCGCGCTCTGCTCAAGCAATATCACAACTTCGCCCTGGAAACATTTCGGGGGGCATGCGCCGATTGGCTACAGTGCGGGGCGTCGTTTGATCGCGTACAGGCAAACGTCGATCGCATTTTTGATGCGCGGGCCGACCTGATGGATCCCCAAGCTTCGCGCGTCGACCTGCTGCGAGAGAAGTTAGAATGGGCGAAGCTGCTAGAGCGGCAGGCGGTTAACATCGATCAACAGCCGGCCATCGAATATCGCGTCCAGGTCGAATTCGAGCTAAAACGCGCCATCGGAAAACCAGAGGCCAAGACGGGTCTCACCTTGGCCCCATTGTTCCAGCAAATAAACTCAACCGCCACTCGTTAGACGGTCCGACGTCCAATTACGGAAGATCGAAGTTCACTTCGTTACGTCCTTCTTCCGCGACCAACGTTAACTCGGACGAGCGCGTGTCGCCGTAGTTGGCCGGGATCAGGTCTTTGGCTCGGATCATCCGGCTCGCTTCGTCGCGGATGTCGACTCCGTCTTTGTAACGGATGGCGATCTTGTACTCGCTCGGTTTGAGCAGGGGCGAGTAGCTGCCGCCTGATTCTATCTTGGCGACTTCGACCGCCGCGTCGGAGACGAAGTTCATCGAGCCGACGCCGCCCTCGAGCGGTTGTCCTTGGTGAGTGATAACCCCGTGGACATGCGCCATTCTGGCGGGCGTGCTCGAGAAGCAGCCGCCGAGTAGCGTCAGTCCCATGCAGACGACGCTCAGGCTCAGGGACCGGTTTAAGCAAAATGCCAAAGTTCAGTTCCTTAGTGCGATGAGAGAGAATGACCCGCGTCGCGACAAGCCGACTTGCCTGCGTTACTGCAAGTTGATCGGCAGGCCGTCGATGCGGCCTCCCATCGCGTTGTAAGCCCGGTGATCCATCGTGTCGGGTAGGAACTGAACCGACGCATCGGCCAGCGTAAAGACAGCCCTGCCGGGGTGAAAGCTGGACGCGCCGATGTTGTTGACCACGGCGGCCATATTCGCCTCTTCGATGAACCGGCTATTGATCCCGTGGTTGGTCGGGCAGCCCTGAAAGTTCGGGCAGTAGGCGCACATCCAGCGGGTCAGTTCGCCGCGGCGGCCGGGTTGCTTCAATGCGTTTCTTGCTGATAGCAGTAGTTATGTCGCTGGCGCAATCCGGGGGCAGACCGTCGGTCTATTGCGGACAAATGCTGGGGGCATAGCACATCACGGCGGTGTCGCCGGCCCAGTTGTCAAAAGGCTGCCCGTCGCCGCGGCGCATCGAATCGCCATTTGGATTGCTGGGCCATTCCTGCCACGGAGCGCGAACGCCGGTCAGAGCGTCTCGTTGCATGTCTTCAAAAAGACAAGCCGGGGTGCGTTTCGTGTATCATGAAAAAATTAGTAGAATGGCGTTTTTACGGCGAATGTCTTTCATGAAATTTTGACTACGGCGATTGATTTGGAAATACGCGTTTGCGTCGCGATGTTTGCGTTTTCGCTACTTGCAAAGCGATCGTGCCAACTTTTGGGGCGGATTTGAGAGATTCGTTGCCCTGAAAAGTGGGCGCGAGCGGAACAGCCATGTCAGAGCGCTGACATGCGCACGGTGGATGCACCGATGGTCGGTGGAGTGGCGATCGACGTTCCGCGATTGGGGGCGACTTGCGACTAAGAAAAATACTCCACCGCATTCTGGAAGATCTTCAACCCATCACCAACTTCCCCCGCTTCGCCGCGCGTCCAGCGTGGGTGATGCGTCGGATCGAGGTGACGCTCGGGGTGCGGCATCAGGCCGAAGACGCGGCCGGTGCTGTCGCAGGCGCCGGCGACGCCGAGTTGGGCGCCGTTGGGGCAGTCGGGGAAGGCCGCCTCGCCGCCAGCGGCGTCGGTGTAGCGGAGGGCGAGCTGGTCAGCCTTGTCGAGCGCCGCAAGCGTGGCGGCGTCGCGGGCGGCGAAGCGGCCTTCGGCGTGGGCGACCGGCAGGTACATCTTTTCGATGTCCTTCAGGAAGACGCACTTGTCGCCGAACGTTTTCAGGTGGACCCAGCGATCGACGAAGCGTTGCGACTCGTTCCAGGCTAAAGTCGCCGGCGGGTGACCGTCGTCGGAGTCAGGCAGCAGGATGCCCGACTTCAGCAAGATCTGAAAGCCGTTGCAGATCCCCAAGACCAGCTTGCCGGCGTCGATGAACTGACGCAGCACTTCATCCAGGTGATGACGAATCTGGCTGCCGACGATCCGGCCGGCGGCGATGTCGTCGCCATAGCTGAAACCGCCCGGCAGGCAAAGGATCTGAAAGCCTTCGGCCAGGTTGGGCTGATCGAGCAAGCGGTTCAGGTGAACGCGCTCAGCCTGGCCGCCGGCAAGCTGAAACGCAAACGCCGTTTCGCCATCGCAATTGGTGCCGGGGGCTCGCAGGATCAAGGCCTTGGGAGTCGCCATCGTCGGTTACTTTACTAGGGAAAAAGGTGCTGCAAACGGAAACAACAACAGGGGCGTCTACCAGTCGAGCGGCGACAGCCAGGCTTGCTTCAGCTCGTCCAGTTCGGCCGAGACGAGCGTCGTCTTGTCGTGCGTGATCGTGACGGTCGGCGCTTCGACGACGGTGCCGATCGCGGCGTGCGGAACGCCGGCCAACAGCGACTGGAACTGCTTCTCGTTCTCGGCCGGCACTTCGACCAGGAAGCGAGTATTCGATTCGCTGAACAAGAGGCTGACCGCGTGCTTGGCCGCGACGTCATGCGGCATCGCGTCGAGCGAAACCTCGGCGCCCAGTCCGCCCGCGAACGCCATTTCGGCCAGGGCGACGGCGAGACCACCTTCCGACAAGTCGTGGCACGCTCGGACGAGCCCGCCATGGATCGCCTTGTGAAGCGAGGTGAAGGTCGCCTTGGCGACGGCCGGATTGACCTTCGGCGCGGCGCCTTCTTTTTGGCCGTGAATCAGGGCCCAGTGCGAACCGCCCAACTCGTTGAACGTCTTGCCGACGACATAGAGCTTGCTGCCTGCTTTCTTCAGGTCCATCGTCACGCAGCGGCGGACGTCGTCGACCTGACCGAGCGCGCTGATCAAGAGCGACGGGGGAATCGAGATCGTCTGCTTCTCCCCCTGGTCGTTAAAGTAGCTGAACTCGTTGTTCAAGCTGTCTTTGCCGGAGATGAACGGCGTGCCGAGGGCGATCGCCATGTCGTAGCAAGCGATCGCCGAACGAACGAGCGAGCCGAGCGTTTCGGGACGATCGGTATAGCCCCAACAGAAGTTATCGAGGATCGCAATTTGCGACGGATCGGCGCCGACGGCGACGCAATTGCGCATCGCTTCGTCGATGGCGCTGGTCGCCATGTCGTAGGTGTCAAAGTCGCCATACCGCGGGTTCATGCCGCACGAGACGACCACGCCGCGGTTGGAAGTCAGCACCGGGCGGACGACAGCCGCGTCGCCAGGACCGTCGTTCATCACGCCGACCAGCGGCTTGATGGCGCTGCCGCCTTGCACTTCGTGGTCGTATTGGCGAATGATCCAGTGTTTGCTAGCGACGTTGAGCGAGCCGAGGATGCTCTTCAGGTCAGCGGCAAAGTCGCAACTCTTCGCGACCGGCAGCTTCACTTCTTTGACCGGCAGCGGCTTGTAGGTCGCTTCGCGGATGATTGGCGGGCGTCCGTCGTGCAGGAATTTCATGTCGAGGTCGCCGACCTGCTCGTTGTAATAGAACAACTTCAGGCGGCCGGTCGGAACGTAGCGGCCGATAATGGTCGCTTCGACTCCTTCGCTGCTGCACAGTTCTTCCAACTCGTCCCATTTGTCGTCGGGCACGGCCAGGATCATGCGCTCTTGGGCTTCGCTGATCCAGATTTCGGTGTAGGAGAGGCCGTCGTATTTCAGCGGGGCTCGATCGAGCCAAACGTCGGCGCCGATCATCTCGCCCATTTCGCCCACGGCACTCGAGAACCCGCCAGCGCCGCAGTCGGTGACCGCATTGAACAGCCCACGATCGCGAGCTTCCAGCAGGACGTCGAGCACCATCTTCTCGGTGATCGCGTTGCCGATTTGGACGGCGCCGCCGGAGAGCGATTCGCTTTCGCTGGTCAGCTCGGCCGAGCTGAACGTGGCGCCATGGATGCCGTCGCGACCGGTTCGTCCACCCAGGGCGACGATCAGGTCGTTCGCCTTCGGTTCTTTGAACGAGTGTTGCTGCGGGATCAGCCCGACGTTGCCACAGTAAACGAGCGGGTTACCGAGGTAACGCTCGTCAAAGTAAACGGCGCCGTTGACGGTCGGAATACCCATCCGGTTGCCGTAGTCGCGCACGCCGCTGACGACGCCGTTCATCACCCGTCGCGGATGGAGCACGCCTTGCGGCAGCGATTCCGGATCGACATCGGGCGGAGCGAAGCAGAAGACGTCGGTGTTGCAGATCGGCTTGGCGCCCATGCCGGTCCCCATTGGATCGCGGACAACGCCGCCGATGCCGGTGTTGGCGCCACCGTAAGGTTCCAGCGCCGACGGGTGGTTGTGGGTTTCGACCTTGAAGACGACGTTGTGCTCTTCGTCAAAGCGGACGATGCCGGCGTTGTCTTGGAAGACGCTGACGCACCAGTCCTTGTCACCCAGCGATTCGCGAATCTCCTGCGTCGCCGCGAAGATCGTTTCCTTCAACATGTTATTGAAGCTGCGTTTCCCCTTTTCGTCTTCGTAGGCGATCCGGCCGGCCAGGGTTTTGTGGCTGCAGTGCTCGCTCCAGGTTTGAGCGACCGATTCCAGCTCGATGTCGGTCGGGTCGCGGCCCAGTTCGACAAAGTACTTTTGAATCGTCTGCATTTCGACCAGCGTCAGGTAGAGCTGACCTTCCTTGCTCAGCTTGGTTAGACCGGCGTCATCGAGTTTGCGGATCGGCGTCGTCTGCAGGGCGAACTCGTACGGCTTGCCGAACGAAAGCTTCTCGAACGGAATCGGGCCGACGATCACTTGCTCGATCGCGTCGTTGGCCAGCAGCTTATTGCAGAGTTTCTCGAACTGGGCCTGCGGTAGTTCCGGCAACCAATACTTGCGGAACGTGCGAACCGCGGCGACCGATTGGCCGAAGTCGGCGATCGCGGTGGTCGTACTTTGTGCGACCGGATCCATCACGCCCGGCTTGGGCAAGACGTAGACCTGCTGCGACAGCTCAGCCTTGGGCGCCTGCGAGAGGGAGTCGGCGCCGGCCTCGTCGATCTTGGCCGTTTCGACCACCGTATCGCACAGCAGTTGATCGGAGAGCAGTTCGACGTACTCGCGATTGAATTCGGCTTGGATCAGGAACCCGCGCGCCGTCGCGACGTGCAGATCCGACGCCAGACCGAGATCGGCCGCGGCGGCAATAAGCGAATCAGCGGCAGCGTCGCGCTCGTCAGCGGACGGATAGATATCAATTTCCCACAGCGTCACGGCGATTTTTTCCGTCGTTTAGGAGTTTTTCGAGCTTGGCGTCATTCTCGCTTTCGAGCGATTCACGCAAAGCCGCCAGCACTTTCTCAAACTTGTCGAGCGCCTTCAAGACGTGGCCTCGATTCGATGTAAATATCTGTCGCCACAGCGCGGCGTCGCCACCGGCGATCCGCGTGGTGTCGTACCAGCCGGTTGCGGTTAGGGGCAGCCATTTCTCGGGGGTGGTCGCCGCTACGGCCGCCGCCGCCCAGTGAGGCAGATGGCTGGTGAAGGCCAGCGCCTCGTCATGTTCTTTCGGTTCCATCCAGACGACGGTCGCGCCGAGCGCCGTCCAGAGATCTTCGATCGTCTCGGCTGCCGCCTGGTCGGTCTTGGCGGTTGGCGTCAGCACTACCGTGCGGTCGACAAACAGGCCGGCGTCGGCATGTTTGGGGCCTGCTTTGGCGCCCCCGGCCAGCGGATGGCCGCCGACAAACCGGGCGTTCTTCAGACCTTTGTTCAGTGCGGCGACGATTTCTCCCTTGGTGCTGCCGGCGTCGGTCACAATCGTGCCTGGCTGACAGTGGCGATCGACTTGCTGCACCAGATGAACGATTTTGTCGACCGGAGCGCAGATGATCACCAACTCGGCATTCTCAACCCCGGCGTCAATATCGGTCGCCGCCTGGTCAATTGCGCCAACTTTCAGAGCGTCCGCCAAACTTTCCTGACTTCGCCCGACCCCGACAATCTTCTTGGCTAACCCGCGAGCCCGCATCGCCAGACCGATCGAACCGCCGATCAGGCCGACTCCGACGATCGTGGCTTGGTTCCACTGGGGCATGGGGGCTTTGTGGGGTGTTAGTAGCAATTGGCTAATTTCGAGAATCGATTAGTTTAACAAAATCTGATCCATTAGGCGGAGGGGCTAGGCGCTCCCATGGGCGAATTCCCCAGGTATCTTGGGAAGGAAACCGTTCCGACTCCCATAAATCGCGAGATGGCATGTTTTTTTCCCCACGCATCGGACTTCAGACCCTCGTCCAGCTTTGCCGGCGGGTCGGAACGCAGCTGGACGCAGGTGTGGATGACCGCACCATCTGGCGGCGCGAAGTCGAGCGGGCTCATGGCGCCCAGCGGCGGGTGATGGAAGAGATTCGTGATGGGGTTGAGCGGGGATCAACCTTGGGGGACGCTTTGAAGCGAACCGGCGACTACTTTCCGCATGTTTTTCGTGAAATGGTCCGCCTGGGGGACGAAACGGGACATCTTGATCGGATACTGCAGGAACTGTCGGAACGGTACGAACATCGGCTCCAGCTCCGCCGGTCGTTTCTGGCGGGGATCGCCTGGCCGATGATCCAGCTGATTTTTGCAGTCGTCTTTGTTGGGCTGCTGATCTGGTTCATGGGCTTCCTGGGCCGTACGACGGGAAAACCGATCGACATCCTGGGGTTCGGGCTGGTCGGTACCTCGGGCATGCTCACCTATTTTTCGATCGTCGGCGCCATCGTGTTCGGCAGCGGGGTGATTTGGATGTTCTATCGCCAGGGGCAGCTCGATTTTTTGCCGATCGGCCGAATCGCGATGAACATCCCCGGAGTCGGCGCCCCACTCAAAACGATCGCCCTGTCGCAAATGGCCTGGACGCTGGCGCTGACCACCGGCGGCGGGCTCGACGCACGCCGGGCGATTCGACTCGGTCTTGAGTCCACCCACAGCGACTACTACACGCAGTTCATCGACCAGGTCGATCGCGAGATTTTGGCCGGGGAAGAAATCGGCGACGCGCTGCGGCACACCGGCGTCTTTCCGGAAGAGTTTCTCGACGCCATCTACACCGGCGAGCTGACCGGCCGAATTTCGGAGATGATGGAGAAACTGTCGGACGACTATCAGTCTCGTGCGAAGGCAGCGCTCAACATGCTGGCGATGATCGCCGGTTTTGGCGTTTGGCTGTTGGTGGCGGGGTTGTTGGTGACGTTGATTTTCCGGATCTTCTTCAACGCCTACTTGGGGCCGATGAACGAGGCGCTGGATGACTTGAATGGTTTCTAGCGGCCAGATTTTCAGGGTGAGTTCTACCAACTAGCCAATGTATGGGGGATGGCCCTATTGTGGAAAAACCACGTGTTCGGTGCGAGAACCTTCCTGGGTTCGCAAACGATCTCACATCCGCTTTAACAGTCCGTTGATTTTCTCGTCGGACTGCGTGATCGCACGGATGCGATCCCAAAATAACGACGTAAGTCGTTATTTTGCGAGCCGCGAAGAGCTATGCTCTGAGCCTGGCGAGGTTGAAAAATGCCACGATGGCATTTTTCAACAGGCAGTTGAGCCTTGCAAAGCCGGTATGACTTTACTGGGCGTCTCCCCTCTTTCTCTCTGGTAATCGTCTCCTGGGAAAACTACCTTGAAGTTTGCATCGAGCGTCTGCGATACTTCGCTCCCGCCACCACTCTCTTTGAGAAGGGCTCATGCAGCATTCCCGCCTATTTTCTGCCTGCCTGGTTTTTTTGCTCGTTCCGCTCTCGTCGCTCGCGGCGGCGGAGATCGATTTCAATCGCGACATCCGTCCGCTGTTTGCGTCGAAATGTATTGCCTGTCATGGCCCTGACGAAGGTCATCGCGAAGCCGATCTGCGGTTGGACGAGCGGGACGCGGCGATTGAGTATGGCGCGATCACGCCTGGTTCGCCGGACGAGAGTTTGCTGCTGGAGCGGATCTTGACCGATGATCATGATCTGCAGATGCCGCCGCCCCCTACCAACGATACGCTGACGGCGGACGAAAAGAAGTTGTTCACGCAGTGGATCAAAGAAGGGGCGCCCTACGCGAAACATTGGGCGTTTGTCCATCCGCAGACATCTCCCCTGCCGGAAGTTGCCGATGCCGGCTGGGCGAAAGGCCCGCTCGATTCGTACATACTCGCGCGGCTTGAACAGGAAGGCTTAACGCCATCACCCCAGGCCGATCGCTACGCATTGATTCGCCGGGTCTCGCTTGATTTGACGGGCCTGCCGCCGACGCCGGAAGAGGCGGAGGCGTTTGCCAATGATCCTGATCCGGGCGCTTACGAAAAGCTGGTCGATCATCTACTGGCTTCTCCCCGCTATGGCGAACGTTGGGCGCGGGACTGGCTCGACTTGGTCCGCTATTCTGACACCAACGGCTATGAGAAGGATCGAGAGCGTTCGATCTGGCCCTACCGCGATTGGGTCATTCAGGCGATCAACAACGACATGCCGTACGATCAATTCTCGATCGAACAGATCGCTGGAGACATGTTGCCGAAAGCGACCGAAAGCCAAAAAGTTGCAACCGGTTTTCATCGCAACACGATGCTCAACGAAGAAGGGGGCATCGACCCGCTCGAGTTTCGCTTCTATGCGATGATCGATCGAGTCTCGACGACCGGCACGATCTGGTTGGGGATGACGGTCGGTTGCGCTCAGTGCCACACGCACAAGTACGATCCAATCACGCACACCGACTTCTACAGCTTCATGGCGCTGCTCAACAACGCGGATGAACCGGATCAGGTGCTGAAGCGTCCGGCGATTGTCGAGCAGCGGGCAAAGCTGTTGGCCGAGATCGAAACGCTGGAGTCGGCGCTCCCCAATCAGTTTCCGCCGGCCGAAGGTGATGGACCGATCGAGCAGCGGCGCCACGCAAATCTGGAAAAGCGGAAAGCGGCCTGGCTGGCCGAAGCCGAGGCGAATGCGACCCCGTGGCAAACGCTGATGGCGTCGAAGCTGGAAACGAACTTGCCGAAGCTGGAAACGCTGGCCGATGGTTCAATCTTTTCGAGCGGCGACATAACGAAGCGCGACGTCTTTACGCTGACCTTTCCGATCGACCCATCGCAGTTGCCGCTGACGGCACTTCGCTTGGAGGTCTTGCCCGATGAACGTCTCCCGGCCGGCGGACCAGGGCGCTCGTACTACGAAGGACGCCAGGGCGATTTCTTTTTGAGTGAACTGTCAGCAAAGCTGGGGGACCAGCCGATCCCGCTTACCGCCGCATCGCATAGCTACGGCAAGATCAGCATCGGCAGCGGTAGCGCCGATGCAGCGAATGTACTCGACGGCGATGGTTCGACTGGTTGGGGAACCGCCCAGCGTGAAGGGGAAGCGAATCAGCTGGTCGTCAATATGGCCGAGCCGATTACCAGCCCCGGCGATCTGACGATCGAGCTATTGTTCGAGCGGCACTTTGCCGCCAGTTTGGGCCGCTTTCGGATCTCGGCGGCCAGTTTACAAGTCGAAGCAATCGCCAAGTCGATGACGACCGAAGTCGAAATGATCTTGGTGAAGAAGGTCGAAGCACGGACGGCCGAGGAAACGAAACGGCTTGACCACTACTATCTTTCGGTAGCGCCCGCGCTGGCCGCGGCTCGCAAGCCAATTGATCAGCTACGCAAGAAGCTGCCGCAGTTCCCAACGTCGATGGTGATGCTGGAGCGGCCCGCCGACAATCCACGGGAAACGTTCCGCCATCATCGAGGTGAGTACCTCAGTCCGAAGGAAAAGGTGACGCCGCGGATTCCGGAGTTCTTGGGGATGGAATCGAAGGAGGCGCCAGCCGATCGACTAGAGCTGGCCAAGTGGCTGGTAAGTCGCGAGAACCCGCTGGCGGCCCGCGTTGCAGTGAATCGGTGGTGGCAGGCCTTTTTTGGCCGCGGCCTGGTCGAAAGCAGCGGCGATTTTGGGACGCAATCGCAGCCGCCGTCGCATCCTGAGCTACTCGACTATCTCGCTTGCTCGCTGATGGAAAACGACTGGTCGATGAAGCAGCTGCATCGCGAGATCGTGCTGAGCGCCACCTATCGGCAAGATTCGCGACAGACCGAAAAGCTGAAGTCGGCCGATCCGCAGAACCGTCTGCTGGCGCGGGGGCCGCGATTGCGTATCGACGCCGAGATGGTCCGCGACGCGATGCTGCTGGCCAGCGGTAAGCTGTCGGACAAGATGTACGGCCGCGGCGTCTTTCCGCCGCAACCGGCCAGCGTGACGGCGCTTGCCTACGGCGGATTCCGCTGGAACGAGTCGCAGGGCGAAGATCGGTATCGCCGCTCGATCTACACCTTCAGCAAACGGACGGCGCCGTTCGCCGCCTTCGCCGTGTTTGACGCTCCCAGCGGCGAAGTTTGTACCGCCAAACGGGATCGCAGTAACACGCCGCTGCAGGCGCTCACGTTGCTGAACGACGCGATGTATATCGAACTGGCGCGAGCGCTGGCCGCCGCGGCGGCCAGCGAAGCGACGACCGAACAGGCGATCGCCGAGAATCTGTTTCGGCGTCTGATGACTCGCCCGCCGACGCCGGAGGAGGTGAAGGCGATCTTGCAATATCGCCAGACGCAGCTGACGCGGTTGCAGGCAGGCGAACTGGACGCGGCGAAAATCGGCGGCGGCGAAAGCTCTTCGCCGGAAGCTGCCGCTTGGGTGATGACGGCTCGAACGCTGATGAACCTGGACGAAGCGATTACCAAGTCTTAAGGAAGACCGCTCGATGAACTGGCTGCAAGAACAAACGCGACGGCACTTCTTCCGCAACTGCGGCGTCGGACTCGGCAAGATCGCGCTGGCGTCGCTGTTGGCGGAGTCAAGCTTGGGCATTACCGCCGCGCAGGCCGAACCGATCAGTCCCTTCGCGCCGAAGCCGTCGCACTTTCCGGCAAAAGCGAAGCGGGTGATCTACCTGTTTATGGCAGGGGCCCCGAGCCAGCTCGATATGTTCGACTACAAGCCGAAGTTGGCCGAGATGGAAGGGAAGCCAATCCCGCCGTCGGTGATCGCCGGGCAGCGGTATGCGTTCATTCAGCCCGACGCCGCGGTGCTGGGACCGCGGTTCTCATTCGCCAAGCATGGCGAGTGTGGCGCCGAGATTTCGGACCAGATGCCGCATCTGGCGAAGGTGGTCGACGACATCGCGATCATCCGCTCGGTGACGACCGACCATTTCAATCACGCCCCGGCCCAGCTCTTTTGCAACACCGGCAATGGCGTGCCCGGGCGGCCGAGCATGGGATCGTGGCTCAGCTATGGACTGGGAAGCGAAGCGAACGATTTGCCGTCGTTTGTGGTGCTGAAGAGCGGCGGTAGTCTCAGCGGCGGCGCCGCGATGTGGAACGCCGGGTTCTTGCCCTCGGTCCATCAAGGGGTTCCGTTTCGCGGGCAAGGGGATCCGATCTTGCATGTCTCCAATCCGACTGGCTACGACGATCAGGCTCAGCGCGATTCGCTTGATCTGATTCGTGACCTGAATCGCCAGCAACTGGCCCAGATTGGCGATCCGGAGATCAAGACGCGGATGGAAGCGTATGAAATGGCGTATCGCATGCAGTCGCGGGCCCCAGAGCTGATGGACTTCGCGCAGGAAGCGAAGGAGACGCTCGATCTGTATGGCGCCGACCCGAAGGATACGAAGAAGTCGTTCGCCAACAATTGCTTGATGGCGCGGCGGCTGGTGCAGCGCGGCGTGCGGTTTGTTCAGGTTTACCAAGCCGACTGGGATCATCACAGCGACGTCGCCGGCGGCGTCCGTTCGCAATGTCGAAAGACCGATCAGGCGTGCGCCGCGCTGATCCAAGACCTAAAGCGATGCGGCATGCTGGAGGATACGCTGGTCATCTGGGGCGGAGAATTTGGCCGCACCCCGATGGTCGAATCGAGCGCCGCGCTCGGCCGCAGCCAAGGCCGCGACCATCATCCCCAGGCCTTTACCATGTGGATGGCCGGCGGCGGAATCAAGTCGGGCTTCAGCTACGGCGCAACGGACGAGTTGGGTTTTAACGTCGTCGAAAACAAAGTCCATGTCCATGACATCCAGGCCACCATCTTGCAATGCCTGGGGATCGATCACACGAAACTGACGTTCCGCCATCGCGGGCTCAACTTCAAGCTGACCGGCGTCGAAGAGCATCACCCCGTGCTCGATCTACTCGCGTAGGGCGATGCTCGTCGACTAAAGTCGCAGCCTGGCTTGCTGCGCCCATTGGCGAATGATCCGACATTCTTCTTCGGTCGGCACGCGATTGTGGCTGCCGCTGTATTGGGCGATCTGGCGATCTTGCGGGCGAACCTCAATCGTGAGGGCCCGCGATTTTCCTTGCGGCGTTTCCCGCTCGAGCGACCAGATCGACGACAGCCCTTGTTCGCAGAGGTCGATGTAAGTCGCCACGCAGTGGCTCATCACCTCTCCTTCCTGGACGATCTGCTTGCTGCTGAGCAGTTCGCGGATCGTCCAGGCCGCCAACTGGCCATCAGCCTCCTCTTCCACCACATCGAAACCAGCGATGCCGCACGGCGGCCAATCATGCATGCCGAAGACGAACGTATCGTGCACCGTGCCATGCCACCGCTCGACCTGACGGAGGAGCGACTGCGGAGTGCGGCCGCGCATCGTGAAGTTCGGTTCACGGGCGTTGGTGGCCTGGGGATCGCCCTCGCCCGTCAGCACATAGTGCGGCACGAACCGTTGGAACTGGATGTAGTCGATAATCGAGCCGACCTGCGAGCGATCAACCTCGGGATACCGAATCAGCCACTGCAGCACGACCCGCCAAAACTTGTGATTGGCGAAGTCGACCGACAACCGCGAACGGAGCACCGCATAGGCGAGCGCGTCGTCGCCGCCGAGACCCTTTACCTCGCCCCAACGGATCGCCTGTTCGATTGTCGAATTGCCGGGCGCTTGGTGAAAATGGTGGGCCATTTTCTTGGTGTATTCCAGCGGCATTAAGTTGCAATTCGCCAGGTTGTGACCCGCAGCCAGATGCAGATAGATCCGTCGCCAGGCGGCGCTGCGCTCGGCGAATCCGGCAAGCCAGACCTGGTCGAGAAACGCCGGCAGTTCGCCGTATTGTACAAACAAGTGCTGCAACAGCGACTGGAACTGGCGGCGGGGACTGCGACTGGTCGGCGTCCACGATTCGATCGGGCGAATCCAGCGGCGGCAATGGGCTGCGATCAGCGGCAGCGCTTCGAGCGCCGAGTTGCCGGCACGCTGACCGAACCGCGGGTAATAGGGGGTTCCGTCCAGAAACCGAGCCTTCGTCTCCAACAGATGAGCAACCAGTTTCTCCAGCACCTGCGGCTTGATGTTGGCGCCGCTGCCGTCATGTTTCGCAAGATGCGCCCCACGATAGAACCCTTCGAGCGGCGCTTGCCAATCGTAGCGATAGACTTGATCGCGGCAGATTCGCAACAGCAAGTGATCGGCGTTTCTCGCTTCACGGCGCTTGGCGAGCATAGCTTCAACGGCCAGTTTACGACGCGAATATTGCACTTCGCGCTGGCGCAGTTTGGCGGTCTTGTGCAGCTTGCGGCAGAAGCCGTTGGCGGCGCACCAATCGCGATAGTCCTTGAGCGACCCCAGATGAAGGGCGCTGAGATGCCGCACTAGCTGCGGATTCGACTCCAGGATTTGCTGATCGGTAGGTTTGGATTTGGTAGCCATAATGGATCTTGTGGGCGCATAGGATCTCTACAGTGACAAAGCGATGGGTAACTGCGAGCGATGTTTGGCTTTGGTTTCATGTCAAGAGACTCCAACAGAAAATGGGTTGGTGATAGACGGGGACACACGTCGCGGATTGCGGTTCGCGCACAAACGCGATCCGCCAAACAGAGCGTAGGGGCCGCTCTGCCGCCCCAGAGGCAAGAGAGGACGCGGCGATGGCAATCGAAGTGTACGAACGCATTTGGTCCGCACGACAGACTCTACAACTGCTGATACATGGGATCACAGTCGCCAGGAAGAATGCGAACAATCTCGACGCCCGAGGCGCGGTGACGGAAATAGATTACGTAGCGGCCGAGGGCCGTTGCTCGGATGTCGGATCCAAGTTCTTCGCGAACGTCCCCAATGTCAGGTTGACTCGCGATGAATCGACATTTCTCACGAAGCTTGCTGAGCCATCGTCGGGCAGCGATCGGTTCATCACCCGCAATATGAGCTGCAATATTCGTGAGATCTGTTTTCGCGTCAGCCGAGTATCGAAGTCGACTCATTTCGGATTCGTACTAGGTACGTTCGGATTCGGTCTTGGAAATGGCCGATTCCGCCGCGGCGAAAACGTCTTCTTCTGAGAAAGATTCGTCGGCATCAAGTTGGCGAATCCCCTTGGCGATTTCCAGACGGAGCGCCTCCTGGGCCTGCAGTAGACGAATACCTGCGGCGACCGCTTCTTCCGCTGAGGAATAACGCCCCTGGTTCACGAGCGACTGAACGAAGGCGTTCAGTTCGTGGGGTAAGGTTAGATTCATACGGTTCTTTCGCCAAAGGCAAACGACTTGGGCCAACAAATCCAGTATGGGTCAGCAGCTTGTTCTCATGCAAACGAACACGAGGTTTGTGTGTAAGCCGAGCCTACAAACACATGTAAACCACGACCGCTGTCCCTGAACTCATGACGATGCTGTAGACCGCCTCTTGCTCGTAGTCAGCGAACCGATCGGGGCAATACGACGAGAACATCGCCCAGAAAAAAAGGATCGCCACCGGCGCCGCGAAGATCGGGTGCGTATTGGCGCCGACGGCTAGGCAGATCGAAAAGCCGCCGAACAAGAGTAACAACGTCTTCAGGCCGTACAGCATGTGGTTCCTTTACAACTCCGGAATTGGATCATCCTTGTGGATGACTTTCCCTTCCCAGACCGGGATGTCGTTATCGTAGGTCAAGATGCGATGGGCGCTGCCAGGCGCGGCGTGGACGTCGACTTTCGGCAGCCAGGCGGAGAGTTCTTTTTTCATGTCGCCCAGCTCTGGCTTGGCGGCCAGATTGGTCATTTCTTGGGGATCGGCTTGCATGTCGTACAACTCTTCCGATCCGTCGGCGTAGTGGATGTATCGCCACCGCTTGGTGCGGACGGCGTGGTTGCCTTGGTTGTGGGTGGTGATCGCTGGTTGCTCCCGTTTCGCGTTGGCGTCTTGCAGTTGTGGCGAGAGGGTGAGTCCTTCCAAATCGGCTTTGGCCGGCAATCCGCATAGATCAATCAGCGTCGGATAGATATCGAGCAGTTCGACCGGCTGCTCGCATTTACCGTGAATCGCGACGCCAGGGCCGGCGAAGATCAACGGGACGCGAGTGGAACGATCCCAAAGCGTATTCTTGCCGGTAATTCCTTTTTCGCCCAAATGCCAACCATGATCCGACCAGAGGACAATCACCGTGTTGTTCGCATACCCGTTTTTCTCGAGCGCTTCCATGACGCGGCCGACCTGCGCGTCAACAAAGCTGGTACAAGCGAGGTAGGATCGCACCAGGTTCTTCCATTCGCCTGACTCGGCGAGGAATTTTTGTCGTGGTTCAGGAAGCTTCCAGTGCAAGTACCACGAGAAGCGGGGCGTGTCGTCCCGGTCGTTGGCCGCGAAGGTAGGAAGCTGGACCTCGTCTTCGGGATAGAGATCAAACCACTGCTGCGTCGCGTAACAAGGAACGTGCGGCAGGAAGAAGCCGACCGACAGGAAGAAGGGCTCCTTCGGTTTTTCGTTGAGCGTTTTTACTGCCCAACTGGCGACCTGGTAGTCTCCCCTGTCTTCGTCGCGATGGGGAAAGGTTCCCCAGTCAACCAGCGGATGCGGATTGGGCGTCTGCACTAGCTTTTGCTTCGGCTTGGCGCCGACCGATGCGGCGGGGCCAAGGTGATCGAATTCGTCATCCTTCTTCGGGCGTCGGCCGTAACCGCCATGAAAGATCTTGCCGGTCGAGTAGGTGGTGTAACCATTGTTTCGCAGGTACTGCGGAAGCGTGACCAGGTCACTCAAACCTTCGACATCGCGGAACCAGGGCGCCAGACCATGAATGCCGGTCGTGCTGGGGCGAAGACCGGTCAGCAAACTGGTGCGCGACGAATTGCAAAGCGGCGCCTGGCAGTGGGCGTTGTTGAACATCGTGCCCCGAGCGGCGAGCGTATCGATGTAGGGCGTCTGCGCCTGAGGATGTCCGCCAAAACAGCCGATCCAATCGTTTTGGTCATCGATGGCGATGAACAAGATGTTGGGCTTTTCGGCCAGCGCAATAGAAACAATGCAGGGGAGCGCAAGCAGGGCGCCAAGGGCAAGACGAACCATGGGGGATCTCTGGGGCGGGAGAGTGACTAGAATCGACTCCCCGATTCTAGTGGATCGCGCCGCGGGAATCACGCGTTTGCCGGCGAATCGTTTACTCAGCCGGCGGCGGCGTCTTTTCCTCGCCCTGTTGCCGTGCAGCCAAGATCGCGTTGATCAACGCATCAGGCGCCGGAGGGGGCGGGTTCATTTTGTTGCAGCAGGCCGCTTTGCCCAGGACTAACGTTTCTCGGTAGTTGTCCAGGTAATGCTTGCAGCAGGGACAATGCTCGAGGTGCGTCTCCATTACCTCTTGCTGGTTATTGGGGAGCGCATTGTCGAGAAAGTCCGCGAGGTATTCGTAGATTTCTTTGCAGGAGAGTTTGGCGTGATTCATGGTCATGTACCTTGCATGTGTGGATCTAGCAAGGTCTTGAGTGCCTGGCGGGCACGATGAAGTCGCGTTTTGACGGCGCCTGTCGTCAGTTCCAGAGCTTCCGCCGTTTCTTCCGTACTCATCTGTTCGATGTCGCGCAGAAGTAGAACGGTTCGGTAAGATTCTGGCAATTCGGAAATCTTCGTTCGGACAAGTTCCCGAATCTCGCGGTCATTAACGGCGGTATCAATAGTAACCGCCCAAGCGGGTTCATGACCATCGCGATGTCCGTTCCCCACAAATTGAGGCAACAAATCATCAATCGGCTTTTCCGGCTTCCGGCGCCGCGTTCGCAGCTTCATCAGCGACGCGTTGACCACGATCCGGTGGAGCCAGGTCGAGAGCTGCGAGTTGCCCTCGAATCGCTCAATCGACCGAAATGCTGACAGGAACGCATCTTGCAACGCGTCTTGAGCGTCCTGTTCTTGGGTCAAAAAACGACGGGCCACCGCGAGCATTCGCCCACTGTAGTCTCGTACCAAACGCTCGAAAGCGGTCGGATCGCCCGACTTGAGGCCCTGTACCAACTCCGCTTCGGTGACGAAGGGATCGGCGAGTGGACGTTGAAAACTTTCCATATCAACAAAATACCAGAATAAGAAATTGCCGTCCATTCGACGTAGTAAGGTAGGATTTTCCCAAGCTGGGCCATTGAATCCTCGCCGCACCAACGAAACGATCAGATAGGTGGGCGATGGCAATTGCATCAAAGGGGATTGAGATGTCAAAACTGACCGTTTGCGTACTCCTCGTCTTGGCGGCGAGCGTACCCGCCTCACTGCAGGCTGGCTCGCTGCGCGTCGCCTTCGGCCAGGTCGATATCACCCCCGAACTGAAAGGCCGGCCCGTCTTTTTGGCGGGCTACGGCTATAACCGCCGCGCTACCGGCGTCCACGATCCAATCATGGCCCGGGCGGTGCTGCTGGACGACGGTCAGCGGAAGATCGCCATCATCGGCGCCGACCTGATCGGCGTCGCACTGCCGGATGTCGAGCGCATACGGGAAAACCTGCCCGGCGTCGATTATGCGATTCTCGCCAGTAGCCACAGTCATGAGGGGCCCGATGTGATCGGCATCTGGGGGCCCAATCCGTTTACCCGCGGCGTCCATGACGACTACGTCACGCTGGTCGTCGATCGGATCAGCCAAATGGTGGCGTCGCTCGAAGGCAAGCTGCAGCCGGCCACGGTCAAGTTCGGCACGGCCCAGGATGAGAAACTACTTCGCGACAGTCGCTTGCCGATCGTCTATGACCCGGTGCTGCGAGCGCTTCGTTTCCAATCGCCAGAAACCGGGGCCGACATCGGGTTGCTAGTTCAATGGAACTCGCACCCCGAGGCGATGGGCCCGAAGAACACGCTGCTGACCGGGGACTTTCCGGCCACGACCGTTGCGGAACTGGAAAAGATGTATCACTGCCCGGTCGTCTACGTCTCAGGTGCGGTCGGCGGTCTTATGGCCCCGCCGCGTGGGCTGTTTTATGACGCTCAAGGCAATGAGCTGAAAGAAGGAGATTTCGCCTATTGTGAAGCGTATGGTCGAGCGGTCGCGCACCTGGCCGAAGCGGCGATCGACTCGGCGACGCCGATCATAGTCACGCCATTTCGCGTCGCGGCGAAGCGGGTGTTGATTCCGGTCGAAAATCCGCTCTACCGCGTGGCTCGCAAGTTGGGCATCGTCAAACGCCCCGTCTTCGAGCTGGCGGATGATTTTGAAACGTTTGGTCGTCAAGCGACGATGGAGTTTCGTCCCGAAGAAGCGGGCGTCAAATCGGAAGTCGCCGTCGCACAGCTAGGACAGCTGCGAATCGCCTGTATCCCCGGCGAACTTTACCCAGAGTTGGTATACGGCGAGTTCCAGGACCCGATCGAGTCGAACGTCGACTTCGCCGACTCGCCCCGCGAACCGACCGCCGCGTCGGTGCTAGGGGACGACAAGTGGATGTTGTTTGGCCTAGCCAATGACGAAGTCGGCTACATCATCCCGAAGAGCCAGTGGGACTCGAAAGCCCCGTATGCGTACGACCGCGAAGATCGTCAATATGGCGAGATCAATAGTTGCGGTCCCGACGTCGCCCCAATCGTGATGGAAGCGCTGCGGCGATGTGTGGTGGAGTTGGATGGGGAAGGGAAGTAGCGGCCTACGTCTTCTCTTCCAACTTCTCTTCGGCGGCGCTTTTGCGATAGTACTGCGGCGATAAATTCCAGTGATCGCCGCGAGCGCCGGCCTGATAGTCAGCCCAGGCCAACTGTCCGACGGTCGCCGCCATCGGCCGCCAGCAAGTTGCGGGCAGTACGCTGACGCCGGACGGGATTTCGTCCTGTAGCTTGGTAAGAGCGGTTCCACTGACGTGGTCGCCTGGGGCTAGAGCAGCGAGCCAAGCGTCAATCTCGACGATTCCGATCTTGCTGTTGATCTTCCAAACGCCGTTCGCACGTTGATATTTGGCGGCGAACAGCTCTTGCCGCTGCGCGTCGAGCAGGGTTTGAACCGCGTCGACCTGGTCAGGCGATTGAGCGGCGATGACGCGAAGCGTATCGATGCCAAGGACTTCGGCGCCTGCGACATAGGCGAGCGCTTTGGCGGTAGCGACGCCAATTCGCAAGCCAGTGAAGGAGCCGGGGCCGTGCGAGACGGCGATCAGCCCGATCTCGGCCGGTTTCCAGCCGAGATCGCGAAACGCCGCTTCCAGGGCCGGCGTAATCGCGGCGGCAGTGCGAAGCGCTGGGTCAAGTTCTACCTGTCGCAACAGTTTTCCCCCCTCCAGCAAGGCAAAGGAGGATTGGCGGAGCGAGGTCTCAAGTGCCAGCAGCTTCATGGCGATGTATGATTGGGGGCGTGCGTAACTGGACGAGGGCGTTGTTCCTGCTTGACCTAGGTCTTTATCCTACCTAAACTTCGGGGCTAGGTCTGCAATCGCGACGCCTTATAGGCTACCATTGATGCAACGCTCCGGTAGGGGAGCCCCGTTCGAGAGCAGTTCCGAAAATACCCTCCCTAGGCAAACGAAAGGTAGTCAGGCTTGAAACGAGCGCTGATTAGCGACATTCATGGCAATCTAGAAGCGCTGACCGCGGTTCTAGATGACATTCGACAGCAGGGTATCACCGAGATCTACTGCCTGGGGGATGTTATCGGCTACGGACCGAACCCGGTCGATTGCTTGGATCTTGTTCGTCGCAAATGCACCATGTGCCTTCTGGGCAACCACGACCAAGCGGCCCTGTTTGATCCGGACGGCTTTAATCCGGTCGCGTTTCGCGCGATTCTGTGGACCCGCGATCAAATTGACAATTCCACCGGCGGCGCCAATTTGGTCAACGAACGGTGGGATTTTCTGGGTGAGCTGCCGCGAACCCACATGGAGCCGACGCGGCTGTTTGTGCATGGTTCGCCGCGTGACCCCACCAACGAATACGTCTTTCCGGAAGATGTCTATAATCAACGGAAGATGGAGAACCTGTTCGACCGGCTCGATCAGTTCTGCTTCCAGGGGCACACGCACATTCCTGGGATCTTCACGCCGAGTCTCGAGTTTTTCGGCCCTGACGAATGCGACAACGTCTATCGTCTGGGAGACGAAAAGGCGATGTTCAACGTCGGCAGCGTCGGTCAGCCGCGCGACGGCGATCCCCGCTCGTGCTACGTGATCCTGACCGAAGAGTCGGTGATGTATCGTCGCGTTGAATACGACTTCAACGTCACCGCGAAGAAGATCTACGATATTCCGGACCTCGACAACATGTTGGGCGACCGGTTGAAAGAAGGCAGATAGGATTCTGCCTCGCCACATGCCGCTAGCCTGATGAGACGACTTCGATGAAACGCGCGATCGTCAGCGACATCCATGGAAATCTCGAAGCGCTGACGGCAGTTCTGACCGATATCGCGTCGATCGGCGTCACCCAGATTTACTGTCTGGGGGACATCATCGGGTACGGACCCAATCCGCGCGAATGCGTCGATGCCGCACGCAAGTTCGACTTTTGCATCCTCGGCAACCACGATCAGGCCGCTCTGTTTGATCCCGAAGGCTTCAGTCAGGGGGCCGAACGGGCGATCTTTTGGACCCGCGAACAGCTTGAGACCGGCGGTGACACCGATCCAGAAGTCGCCAATCGCTGGAAATTTCTGTGTGAATTGCCGCGAACCCGGATTGAAGAAGACTGGATGTACGTACATGGTTCGGCCCGTAACCCGCTGAACGAGTACGTTTTCCCGGAGGATGTCTACAACAGCCGCAAGCTGGAGCGGATTTTCTCGATAATTCCGAAGTATTGTCTGCAGGGGCATACCCATGTTCCCGGCGTGTTTGCCGACGACTTCACCTTCGTTGCGTCGTCCGATCTGCCGGAAGGCCGCTATCAGCTGGGGCAGCGGAAACTGATGGTTAACGTCGGCAGCGTCGGTCAGCCGCGCGACGGGGACCCCCGCAGCAGCTATGTCGTGCTGCATGACGACGAAGTCGAATTTCGCCGGGTTCCGTATGATTTTCACGTCACCGCGGGAAAGATTCGGGAAATCGACAGTCTCGACAACACGCAGGCCGACCGTCTATCGGACGGGCGTTAAATCCGCGATAATCGGCCTATTCTCGCTAGCAGCGGCTTCCCTTTTTTTCTGGGCCCCAATTAGGCGAAATAGACGTATCGGACTATTTCTCGATTTGCGCGGCATGGTTGCAAGATTCGCCCATGCCATGAGAATACTTCCTAATAGGCTTTGATCACGCGCTCCCAGCAGGGGCGCACCCAATCTTTCGTCCAGCAGGGTTTGTAGTTGTGGAACGTCGTGTAATCGCGTTTTGTCTTATCGCCGCCGCGATGTTCATGACGATGAGCTTGCTGAGCCGCAACAAAGATGCGGACCAGGAGAAGCCGGACGCCGAGGTCGCCCAAAACGACGATCCGCCGAAAGCGGACGAAAACAGCAAAGATCCCGAGATCAAGCCGGCCGACGACCAGGACGATCCGGTCGAAGAAAAGGTCCAGCCGCGCACGTTTGTGACGCTCGGTTCGGTCGATTCGAGTCAGGCCGACATGCTGGTGACGTTCGACTCCCGCGGCGGCGCCGTGACCCGGATCGAACTGCCGGCCGACAAGTTTCATAGTCTCGAAGATCGCCGGATCGGCGGCTACTTAGGTTGGCTGATGCCATTTGACGCCGCCGCCGGATGTGAAATCCGCGTTGTCGGACCTGGCACGCCGGCCGCGATGGCGACCCCCAAAGACTCCGCATCAGGCGTTGGCCTGAAGGTGGGCGACATCATCAAGAGCCTGGCTGGCGAGGAAGTGGTCGACGTCGAGTCGTATCTTGCTGCCCTCGAGCAGACCAAGCCGGGGGACGAGATTCAACTGGTCGTCGAACGCAAAGGCGCCGACGCCGTTTCGCTGTTGGACTACACCGCCCAGCTGACCGAAATTCCGCTGGAAGTGATTAAGCCGGAGACGTCGGAAGTGGTCGACGAACTGACCGGCCTGACGCGGTCGATCGAACATCCTTCCGCCTATTTAACGTCGTTGGCCCGGATCAACGGTTCGATCATTCCGGTCGAAGGCAAGATGGTTAGCGACATGCCGCTGGTTGAAAAGAACTGGCGTCTGGTTGAAAGCGACGATCCGACGATCGTACAGTTTGAAACGCTCGTGACGCCGGAAGACTTGCCGCAAGGCGTTCGCTTCGCTCGCTTGCGACTGGTGAAGACCTACGAACTGCCAAAGCGTCCCGAAGCGGGCGCCGCCGACGAGAACTACAATCCGTACGGTCTGAAGTTCAAGCTGCAGGTCTTCAACGATGGCGAAGAAGCGGTCGACGCGGCGTTCCGCCAGTATGGCGCCACGGGACTGCCGACCGAAGGTTGGTGGTACAGCAACAAGATCTCGCGTGGTTGGGGTGGCGCTGGATTGCGTGACGTGGTTTGGGAAGACTCCCGCAACGCGTACGAGATGTTTACCGTCGCCAGCATCGTCTCGGAATACGAAGACAAAGAGGGCGATCGCCAGGTGTCGATGTTCAAAGTCGACGATCAGGTCAAAGCGAAGTTTGCTGGCGTCGACGCCGTTTACTTCGCATCAGCGATGGTCTTCATGGATCCGCAGGCCGGGCCTCCGCTGTCGCGCGGCGCCGCGTTTGTGGCGGCGGCGGTCAGCGATGTGATGAAGCAGAAAACCGACTGCACCTATCGCTTGGATGGGGCGGCAACCACGATTCTGCCGGGCGACCAACCGTTTGAGATGTCGTGCGTCATCTTCTCGGGCCCGAAGCAGAGCGAACTGCTGGCTCACTACGGCATGGAAAAGCTCGAGTACTTCGGCTGGTTCCACTATGTGTCGAGCGCCCTACTCGGCGTGCTCCACTTCATGCACGATTACCTGTACATCCCGTATGGCCTGGGGATTATCTTCCTGACCTTGATGGTTCGCTCGGCCTTGTTCCCGCTCAGCCGCAAACAGGCCCGCAACATGCTGATCCAACAGCAGCTTGCGCCAGAGATGAAGCGGATCAGCGAGATGTACAAAGACGATCCGATCAAGCAGCGTCAGGCCCAGCAAGAGCTGTTTACCAAGTACAACTTCAATCCGCTCGGCGGTTGCGGCGTCATGTTCCTGCAGTTGCCGATCTTCCTGGGGCTGTACCGGGCATTGGCGGTTGATATCCAACTGCGTCAGGCTCCGTTCATTCCGGGCATCCAATGGTGCTCGAACCTGGCGGCGCCGGACCAATTCTGGTACTGGGACGGCGTGTTGCCGGACTTCATGACGAGCGTTCCTTCCAGCAGCTTCCCGACCAGTTTCCTGTTCCTGGGGCCGTATCTCAACATCCTGCCGCTAGTGACGATCGTATTGTTCCTGGTGCAGCAAAAGATGTTCATGCCGCCGGCGGTCGACGAGCAGCAAAAGATGCAGCAGCAGATGATGACCTACATGATGGTCTTCATCGGTTTCATGTTCTTCCGCGTGCCGTCGGGGTTGTGCATCTACTTCATCACGCAAAGCGTCTGGGGCATCGTCGAACGGAAACTGATTCCGAAACCGAAGCTGCCCGATATGCCGCAAACGATCGAAGCGACTTCGATCCCGAAGAAGCCGAAGAAACGTCCGCCGGGCAAGAAGTAGTCTCTAGCGATTGCGACACGCATTTATGTCGGCCGCATTGGAAGACGCCATCGTGGCGATCGGCAGCGGAGCCAACGGCGCGCTGCGGGGAGTTGTACGCATCAGCGGCGACAATGCCTTTGATTGTGTGCGGACTTGGATCGAACTTCAGGATCCGCCAGCTGCGTTCGGTAGCGCCGCCGCGTTATCGGCGGCGACGGCCATTATCGCGGATCGTCGCTTGGCGTGTGATCTCTACTACTGGCCCAATCAGCGCAGCTATACCCGGCAACCTTCGATCGAGATCCATACGATCGGCTCGCGTCCGTTGCTAGAGGAGATGGTTGCCGCCGCCTGTCGCCATGGGGCGCGGATGGCCGAGCCGGGCGAGTTCACCCTGCGGGCATTTCTTGCCGGGCGACTCGATTTAACCCAGGCCGAAGCGGTATTAGGCGTGATCGACGCCGAAGGAGATGCCCGGTTGAAGCAGTCGCTCGCGCAGCTGGCTGGCGGACTGTCGACGCCGCTTGCCGATGCCCGGACCAAACTGCTGGAGCTGCTCGCTCACCTGGAAGCAGGCCTCGATTTTGTGGAAGAAGATATTGAGTTTATCTCTACCGAAGCTTTGTGCGGGCAACTGCAGGAGGCCCGCGACTGCGTGGACCATGCTCTCGCTCAGTTGACCGATCGCGACGCCGGCGACGAAATGATTCGCGTCGTTTTCTGTGGCGCTCCGAACGTCGGCAAGAGTAGTCTGTTCAACGCGATTGTTGGCGAAGAGGCGGCCATCGTGGCAGACCTGGCCGGCACAACCCGGGACGCGCTCGTTTGCTCGGTGACGATCGGCGGCCGGCAGATCGCGCTGATTGATACGGCGGGCCAAGAGGAAGTGGTCGCGGGGCCGCTGCAGTCGGCACAAAGACTCGGCAGTCAGCAAATCGAGCGGGCCGATCTGCGGATTGTTTGTTGGGACGCCACGCGAGAGCCGACCGCCGCGGAGAAAAATTTGTGGGAGCGATCGCCGGCAGACCGGCGGCTGTTGGTTTACACCAAGTGGGATCTCACGACCGGATCCAGCGTGCTGGGCGTGCCAACTAGCTCGACTACGGGGGAGGGGATCGATCGGCTTCGCCGCCTGATTGGTGAGAAGCTGGCTGAGCTGCCCGAAACCGAGGACGCGACCGCGGCCCGTTGTCGGGCGAGTCTCGGGCAGGCGTCCGGTTCGCTCTCGGCGGCGTTAACCGCTGCTGACAGCGGTTTAGGGGAAGAGTTGGTTGCCGTCGAAATTCGGATGGCGCTCGCCGAGCTGGGCCGCGTGGTCGGAGCGATCGCGACGGATGACATTCTGGACGTCATTTTCAGCCGGTTTTGCATCGGCAAATAAATTTCCATTTTGAGAATCTTTGCGTGGCTAGACGCACCCGAAGAAGGGGCCGGAAAAACCGGCTGATTCTCCACGATTAGTTGAGGAATTTTACCGGATTGGCGGTTTTGCTGAATTGCAGAACTTTCGCCTAACGGGTATCGTAGATCAATACGGTGGTAAATTGTGCGCACCAACGGGCGGCTTGATGAAGCTATTTCCGTCAAAGCACGTTCCACCCACCTCTCTTTGAACCACATCGATCGCGCACCTATTTAGCGCAACCTGCCTCATCGTTTGTGGTTGATGTTGACCACCGGATTAGGAGCTAACCTCAATGACAATGAATAACAACCGTCGTAACTTTTTGAAGATTTCGGCGGCTGCTGGCGTCGGCTATTGGGCGTCGAACATGCAAGCGGCGGAAACCAAGTCGCCGAACGAAAAAATCAACTTCGCTTGCATTGGCGTGCAGGGCAAAGGCTCGAGCGATTCTCGTGACGCCAGCCGCGCCGGCAACATCGTCGGTATCTGCGACATCGACGACAACAACCTGGAAAAGGCGGGTCGTGAGTTCAAGGGCGCCAAAAAGTACAACGACTTCCGCAAGATGCTGGACGAAATGGACAAGGAAATCGACGCGGTGACGGTCAGCACGCCCGACCATTGCCACGCGGTCGTCGCCGCCGACGCCATGAAGCGCGGTAAGCACTGCTTCGCCCAAAAGCCGCTGACGCACAGCATTTGGGAAGCTCGCCGCTTGGGCGAAATCGCCAAAGAAAACAAAGTCGTTACCCAGATGGGTAACCAAGGTACGTCGCACGCTGGTCTGCGTCGCGCCGTCGAAGTGATCCAATCGGGCGCCATCGGCGACGTGAAGGAAGTTCACGTTTGGACGAATCGTCCGATCTGGCCGCAAGGTCAAGGTTACGACGCCGCCGAACCGACCCCGAAGACGGTCCACTGGGACAACTTCATCGGCCCGGCCGAGATGATCGAGTACCGCCCGAACATTCACCCGTTCAAGTGGCGCGGTTACTGGGAATTCGGCACCGGCGCCCTCGGCGACATGGCCTGTCATACGGTCAACATGCCGTACATGGCGCTCAAGCTGCGTGACCCGGTCTCGGTCGAAGCGGTCACCTCGGGCCACAACGGCATCACCTATCCAAAATGGTCGACGATCACCTTCGACTTCCCGGAACTGGATGGTCGTCCGGCGCTTAATCTGTACTGGTACGACGGCGGTAAAATGCCTGACAACGCGCTGCTGGACGGCGTGCCGCGCAACGGCGACGGCAAAGTGGCCGATAGCGGTTGCTTGGTGGTGGGCTCCAAGGGGCGTCTGTACTCGTCGAGCGACTACGGCGCCAGCTTCCAACTGTTGCCGGAAGACGCCTACAAGGATTACGAAGGACCGGCCGAATCGATTCCGCGTTCGCCGGGTCACTTCAAGGAATTCGCCGAAGGCATCAAGGGCGGTCCTGAACCGATGTCAAACTTCCCCAACTACGCTGGCCCGTTGACCGAGACGATCCTGCTCGGCAACCTGTCGGTTTGGGCGGGTAAGAAGATCGAATGGGACGCCAAGAACATGGTCGCCAAGAATGCTCCGGAAGTTGCGGATATCATCCATCCGAAGTATCGCGAAGGTTACTCGCTGTAAGGCGCGTCCGTCGCAAAAGGTAAGAATTAGGGAGGAGAGTCGCTCTGGTAGCGACTCTCCTCTTTTTTATGCGCCTCTGCTCATTGATTGACGGATTGTTTGCATCTTTCTGCGGTTTTGCGATAACATGGAATCTGTCGTCTTCCTACCGCATCTTCCTTCTGCCCACCACCATCGACATGCCGCCTGGCCAGCCGACAACTTACCTGCCTGAAGCGGCGACGTTGCCGTTTGACCTGCGGGCTGCGACTGAGCAGAACGTTTGCGACGATCGTCAACGCGTCGCGGCTGATGACGACGCATTGTTGATGGACGCGATCAAAGCGCAAGACCGCGAAGCGTTCGCGGCGTTCGTTTCGCGGCAGCAAGGCTTCGTGTTCGGTTACTTGCGTTCACGAATGCTTGAACCGTCCGACGCCGAGGATCTTTGCCAGGAAGTCTTCTTGCGGTGCTTCATCGGCAAGGTTCGCTTTCCTGAAAACGTGCCGGTTCGTCCGTGGCTGTTGGGCGTCGCTCGCAACGTGCTTCGCGAACATGTGCGCAAGGTAAACCGTCGTAAGGAAGTCGCTTGGACCGAACTCTGCCTAGAAATCGACGCGCTTGCCGAGAACAACCATGACGACTACTCGGCCGTACAAGGCTTCTTGAAACAATGCCTCGACTCGCTCGGCAAGAGCGCACGCGACGCGCTCGATATGCACTACTACGCACAGATGAAAATGTCGGCGATTGGCGCTAAGCTGCGGCGAAGCGAAGGGGCCGTTAAACTGCTCGTCTTTCGCGCTCGCCAAGCGCTGAAGAACTGCATCACGCGAAAGATCCACGTCAGCGCCGATGACTAACGAAGAACTGATCGAGCTGGTTCAGTCGCATACGCCGGCCGAACTGAAGCTTGAAGAGATTGAACTGCTGCGCCAGCGGATCGCCGAGTCGTCTGAACTGCGCCGGGTGCTGATCGACCAACTGCAGATGGAGCACTACCTGAGCGACGCGCTCGGACGCATCGGCTTCTCCGCCGAGACGCTGCTCGAGAAGTTTGACCGAGATCAACGCCGCCACCGTACGGCGCGGGCGATCTGGGGCGTGTTGGCGTTGCTTGTTCTCGCCTCGGCAGCCGCGGTGATTTACTCTCTGCAGCCAGATCGCAAGGTCGCCGAAGCGGAGATCGAACCCGCGCCACCGGAATCCGCTCAGCCGTCGAAACCAGATCCGGCTCAGCCGGCGCCAGAGCCGACCGGCACGCCAGACGCTGCCGAAAGCGGCGGCGACCCCGCCATGCCAGCTGAGGCAAGCCAGACCGACAGCGGAGACCCAGACGCGGCGCCGAAACGTGGACCATGGGACGTATCACTAGAACGTCCGCCGGTTCGCTTTGCCGAGGCGTGGTATCACGACTTTGATCCTGCTCGGGAAGCGCCGACGCAAGACTCGCTTCGTCAGTGGTTCACACCGTTGGAAAAGCAGGGTGGAAAGTTCGAGACGCAAAAGCATCACAACACGGTGCGAACTGGAATGTTCGGCGCGTTTCGCCTGAACGCTCCCTGGCCCAAGCAAGCCGCGCTGCGGTTGTCGGTGTGGGATGCCGAGCAATATGCGATTCACTTCATGAATGGCGACCAAGGGATTTCGCTGGTTCACCACAACCGCGACTTCGATCCTTGGAATGCTTACGTCGTCACGCGTTCGGCTGGCCAAGAGAACGTCGAAACCTACGCGCTGGCCGCCAACGATAACTATGCAGACCGGCGCTCCGATTTGTACCAGGCGCCCATCACGTGGTACTACTATGACGAGTCGCAGCAAGAGATCGTGTTGTTTCGGGGAGAAGTTGAACTGTTGCGGGCGCCTTTGGCCGGGCCGCCGACCGAAGTGATCTTCGAAGGGCGAGCCTGGCTCCGCGGTCTCGATTTTCAACGGCTTAGCGAGCTTCCGCCGACCAACCGAATCGAACTGCCGGTCGTCGCCGAAATCGATCGACCCGCCGATCTCAACTGGACCGAACGCCTGCCCGAAGACGGCGTAACCTTTCAGAAGTTGGTCGACGGCGCCGTCGAGCTGGTCGCCGAAAAAGGGGAGGGGTTCATCACCGCGCCGATCCCTGGCGAAGGAATTCGCGTCGTCGATATGCTGCTTGAGAATGTCGAAGTCGGCAGTTCCATCTTTCTCGCTTTTCGCACCAACCCTGATGAAGAGACTCCGCGTTACGATCCAGGCCTGGCGATCCCGTTTGGCTATAACCGCGGCACGAAGCAAGTGTTTCCCTTCTTCTCTTGGTGGGGAGACGATGGTCGCAAGGATGATCGCAAACCGCAGCAACTGCCAATCGCCGACGTTGCGCCGCCCTTTTGGATTCGGATCTTGGCCTGCGACGGCCAGGCTCGCTTTTGGCTGAGCGCCGATGGTCGGAACTGGGCGATTTATCCCGCTGGCGTTGGCGGCATCGAACGCGAGATGACCCAGTTCGGCATCTCCGTGAAAGCGGGCGGAGACAAGCCGCGTAAGACGCGCCTGCGAAAAGTGATCGTTCGCCGCGTCGACGTCTTGCCAGAATTGGTTTCTAGCGACAAGCTGGCGGCGGCGCCAACCGCTGTCCGGCATTCGATCGACTGGATTGCCAAGACGATCGCCATTCGCCCCGCCGACGTACCGGTAGAGCAATGGATGGCTGCCGCGGCCGAAAACGCCATCGTCGCCGGAACCGACAATCCCAACATCTTCAAGCAACTGGTCCCGCTGCTCGACGATCCTGCATCGCTCGAAACGACGATTGATCGACTCCGCAAGTTCGCGTACATCAACAAGAGTTGGCCAGCAGGCGGAACCGAAAAAGAGCTGTTCGAGTTTTACCGCGACTTTGCGGCCAGTCTGATCGGCCGCCAGTATGCCGACGGACGTACGTTCGACGTCGACGACATGCGCCGCACGATGTTGTCGCTGCCAATCGACATGCGCGATCGCGTGAATCTGGTCGATGAGGCCGCGATTCGCCGAGAGATGCTGCGGAGACTCGCCGAGCGCGACTGGAGCGGAGCGAGCGAGCTTTGCTTGCGGCAACGCAATTATTCGGGCCGTGACGACTATCGGATGCGCCGCGACTTTCAACTGCCGATGTGGGTTTACAACGCGGCGACGCGGGAAGGGAACGTGCGGCTCGAAGGGGAATGGCCTTCGATTGACGCTCGTTACCGTTCACCGCTGTTAGAAGAGTTGAGCAAAGACGCCTATAACGTCAGCGCCGATCTTTCGGCGGCGATCGACAGCAATGCGCTGGCGGATGCGTGCCGCATCATCAATGGCGTAAATTTGCATGGCGCCAGCGGACTGGCGCCTGATCGCGACGATCCCGATCTCTATTTCTCGCTGCCAGCTGCCATCACGATGGCGATGCGCCGTAACCCGCAGTTGTGCGAAGAGATGAATCAGAACTTCTCGGACGTCGCCCGGTTGCGGGCCAGTTCCGAGATTCACTCGGGCGACGTGGAAGCGGTCGAGTTGGTCACGTTGCAGTTTTACGGCACGCAGGCCGCGTCGGAGGCTCATTTGTGGCTCGGCGATCAAGCGCTTGCCGTTGGCCAAGTTGCCAGGGCAATCGCGCATTATCGTCAGGCCGGAAGCGAACATTCGACGATTGACCACTCGATGTTGTCGGCTCGGGTTGCCCTGGCCTCCGCGATGATCGGCGCCGTAGAAACGGAGCCGCTCTCGACATCGGTCGCCATTGGAGGCGAATCGCTGTCGGCCGATGCAATCAAGCAGTTTGGCGAGCAGCGTCGGTCATCCGCTTCCGAAAACTGGAACGCTGCTCGCGAAACGGCGATCGACGCGTCGACGCTCGATTTTTCTCCAACCCATCCCAAGATCAGCGATGGCGTTCGCTTGCAACTCGATTTCGGCGAAGGATCGCAAGATCGCGATAACCTCTACGCCTCGAAAGACGTCGACTGGGTCGCCGAGACGTTGGCGGCGACCGCAACCGAGAATCGCATTTTTCTGAACAACCGTTTTCAGATGTTTGAGTTCAAGCCAGAGTCAGGTGAGATTGGCTGGAAGACGGCGCGGATCGACAATCATCGTGCCCGAGCACACGACAAATGGCCGCTCACTTCGATGCGACCGGTTGTGGTGGGCGATCGCATCTTTGTGAGATTGCTCCACTCGAATCGCCCCGAGCTGTATTGCTTTGCTCGGTCCGACGGCAAAAAGATCTGGCGAGCCGAGAGCGAGATTCCGGTGCTCTCCGATCCGCTTTGGATTCAGGGGGAGTTGTTCGCCATTGTCGGTGAGGAGGACTCGCAAAATCTGTGGCAGATACAGCTTGCCCGCATCGATGCCGAGACAGGCGAGACCTTACGCAGGCATCCGCTGGTTCGCTTGCGTCAGTCCTGGGGTGAGCGTCATCTTTGCACAGCCGCCGTTGCCGGCGAAGTGATTGTCGTTGATTTGGGCGGGGCGGTGTTGGCCTGCGACCTATCGGGCGGCGTTCGTTGGGTCCGCAAGCAGACGTCGATTCCAACCACTGCCGACAGCGACTTGGTGCGTCAGCAGGAGATGACGCCGATTGTCGTTGGCAATCACGTGATTGTTCGCCAGGTCGGCGCTTTGTCGATCGATTGCATTGATATCGCGACCGGGCGACTTCTCTGGTCCCACTTCGCGCCTGACATGGAGCGAAGCGTGGGGCTCGCCGACGGGAAGTTCGTCTATTTGAATCGTCGCGAGGCGGTGGCGCTTGACGCCGACAACGGCGAGGTCGCTTGGAGTAACGCCGACGATTGGCAAATTTTCGGCGCCACGATTGCCGGGCCTTACCTGATCGAAGTCGCGGGAGAAGGGCGACACCACGGCAACAGCAAGGAGATCGTACCGTGGATTCGCTGGCTGTCGCTAGAGAGTGGCCAATGGGTCGCTGGGGCGCCGCTGTCGAAACTAACCGACAAAGATCCGCACCTTGGCAAGCTACTGGTTCATCCGCAGGGAACTTTCGTCAGCCATCGTAAAGAGGCGCGGGACTTGGACGTCCGGTTGCATCGGTTGGCGGCTGATGGCCAGCCGCTGCCGCTAGGCGAGTACCGCCAAGTGCCAGGCGCCAAAGAAATCTACCCGATATTCGCCGCCGCTTGGGCGGGGAAGTTTCCTGGATGGCGATTCGCGACCGCGGAAATCTCTGGCGGCCAAACCATCGTCGATCGCGAGGGCAAGCTCGGTTTCCAGTGCAATCTTCATCCAATCAACGAAACGACATGGATTCGTCCGGTTGGCGACGCAAAGTTGCTGGAGCTGACGGTCGATCGTCGCGAGGCGAAGCGAGCGATTCGCGCCGTCGTCCACTGCGGCCAGCAGTTGCTGCTCGACGGTCCGATGGACGAAGATGGGGATCTGGCGAAATTTTCGATCAACGTGCCCCCCAATCGTCAGGCCAACGAGTTGATCGAAATCTGTTTGACCGGCAGCGGTAAGATCTTGGTGCGGGATTTAACGATTCAGTAGCTCGGACAGGCAATTTTGGGCGAAACGGCCTGGTTGTCCGAATTTCCGCGTAACGTTTTACACGTCACCTTACATACCATGGAAAGAGGCGTTTTTCCTTGGATGTTGAGACCTGTCGTGCACCCCTTTTCGTTGCAAAACCGACCTTTCCCCGGATGGCTGCTAGCCGCGATTTGCGTGCTAATTCTGCCGCAAGCTGCACTTGCACAAGGGGAATGGGAACTGACGCCCGAGAGCGAAGCGGCGCTGGATCGCGGGCTCGACTGGTTAGCCAAAAACCAAGGCCCGAAAGGGAACTGGGAGTCGAACGACCTAGGCCTTGTCGCGATGGGGACGTTGGCGTTTCTCGCCGACGGCCATGCGCCCGGCCGGGGCAAATATGGCCGCACCGTCGAACGTGCGGTCGATTATCTGCTGACCAACGCCAAACCGTCCGGGCTACTCAATGTCGCCGACGCGCAGCGTGATATGTACAACCATGGGCTGGCGACATTCGTCCTGGGGCAGGCTCATGGGATGACCGGCGATCCGCGCATCAATTCGACGCTTGACCGGTCACTGAAGCTGATCGCCAATACGCAGTGCGAAGATGGCGGCTGGGACTATCGAGCCCGGCGGCAGGATCATGGTCACGACCTTAGCCTGGCCGTGATGCAGGCCAAAGCGCTGCGCAGCGCCGTCGACAGCGGTCTGGAAGTGCCGCCGGAGGTGATCCAGATGGCGATCGCCAGCGTTCGCGATCATTATGAACCGGAAGGGATCTCCCGAAACGCGCCCGAAACCGAACAGATGAAGCGTGCTGGTCAGTTCACTTACTCGCGCAACGGCGGCAAATCATCGACCGCCATGGCGGCCGCCGGGGTCGTTTGTCTGCAAGAGTTTGGTCAGTACGACGATTGGCGGATTCGCAAGAACATGGACATCATCAACGCCAAGATCGAAGAAGTCAAAGGTCGTGAGGAGCGACACAACGGCAAGCTGCCATTTGACGCTTACACGTTGTACTACGTCGGTCAAGCGTTGTATCAGGTTGGCGGCGACGACTGGAAGAGATCGTACCCGATTCTGCGCGACCAAGTGGTCGCCAGTCAGGTGATTCGGCCTGACAGTCCCCGCGACCATGGCAAGTGGAGCGCTGGCGCTCACTTGGGCGGCATGCCCAGCGAACTGTACGGCACGGCCGTCGGTTGCTTTATTCTGGCGATGCCTAATCGCTATCTGCCGATCTTGCAGGAAGGCCGCATTGAAGGTCTCTCCCAGCAGTTTAACTCGAACTAACGCCGCCTCGTTCTTCGCACCTATCAGGTAAGTTCCTATGAGCTTTCTTCCCTCACTGACGGCTGGCGGTTTCGCAATTGCGGGACTGCTGTGCGCGGCGGGGCCGATCATCATTCACTTGATGAATCGTCGGCGCTATCGCACCGTCCACTGGGGAGCGATGGACTTTCTGCAGCAAGCGATGAAACGCAACCGCCGCATTTTGCAGCTGCGCGACATCTTGCTGATGATCTTGCGCACCGCGGCGGTGCTGTTGTTCGGCCTGGCGCTGGCTCGGCCGTTTCTGTCGGTAGGCGCCAGCGACTTTGACGCTTCGCAGCCGCTGTTGGCGGTCTTGGCGATCGACAACAGTATGAGCATGGGCGTCGAGTCGCTCGACGGCACGTTGCTTGACGAAGCGAAACGCCAGGCCGCTGATTTTCTCGATCAACTCCCGCCTGGCAGCCGCATTAATGTGATCGCAGCCTGCGGTTCGAGCCGCTCTCCGGCGGTTGATCCCTATCGAACCCGCGAAGACGCCGCCGCCGCGATCGCCGCGATCGATCCAACCGACCGCGAGGCCGACCTGATCTCAATCGGCAATCAAATCGCGGTCGCCGCCGCCCACACGCCGCAGCTTTCGCCGCGGGCGATCTACTTTACCGATCAGCAAGCCAGCGCCTGGGACGACTTTCGTTCGCCCGGGCAATGGGAACAATTCCCGCCGCTGCAAGTGGTGGAGATCGGCGCTGACGACGCCACCAATACCTCAATCACTGGTTTTGAACTGCAAGACGCGTTGGCCGACGTCGATACGCCGTCGACCTTTGTCGTCCGCGTCGCCCATGCCGGTGAGAACCCCCGTGACGACGTACCGGTCGTCTTTAGCGTCAATGGCGAAGAAGTCGACTCACAGATGATTTCGCTTCCTCCGAACAGCGAACGTGAGTTGACGTTTGAGTACCTGTTTGATGGGATGGCGATCGAACCAGGCAAGGCTTCTTCGATCGCGATCGAAGTTTCCTTGCCGCCCGATCGGTTGCCGGCCGACGACTCACGTACGATTGTCGCATCGGTCGTTGCAGCGCTGCCGGTGGTCTTCCTCGATTCGATGTCGGAAACCGACGAAGATCCTCGCCGTAATCGTTATGGAGAAACCTGGGCGCTGCGTCGTCTGTTGGCTCCGGTTACCAGTCGTCGCGAAGAACAACGTCAGCTAATTCAGGTTCGGCATCGTCGCTTGGAAGATCTCGATGCGCCGAGCCTGCGTGCGCTGCTGGAAGACGCCCGGTTGGCGGTGGTGGGAGGAATTTCGGAGCCGCCCGAGTTTGCGGTCGACGTCTTAAACGAATTTGTCAGCCAAGGTGGGCAGTTGGTGATTTCCGCGGGCGGCGAATTTGATCCGGCTCGCTGGACGCAAGTCGCCTGGCGAGATGGCGCTGGCGTCTTGCCGGCGCCACTCGATCCGATTCCCAATGGCGTTTCGCTCGATGCGAATGTCGACCGGCTTGAGCCATTTCGGCTGTCGTACGACAGCATGAAGGACAACGCTTATTTTCAACTGTCCGGGCTTTCCGACTCGCAGCTGTTGGATCTGTACGCCGAGCCTCTCTTCTTCAAGTCGGTAACGCCCCGCGTGGACGAGACGACGCTGGCCGCCGTCGAGAAAGCGGCGACGGCTCAGGCGAACCAACCGACCGACGAAGAAGATATGACCGCCGATCGTTGGCTCTTGTGGCGCAATGACGTCACGCGGACCGGCAGCGTTTCGCAATCGGCGGAACAGGAAACGAGCGTCAATAACGCGGCGGAGTCGCCAGCCGCTGAACAGGAAAAGCCGTTTGATCGGCGCTTGCTGCCGCGAATCCTGGCGAGCTTCGACAACGATCAACCCTTCCTGGTTGAGCGTCAGATCGGGGAAGGGAAGGTCCTGTTGGTTACGACCGGCATCGACAATCTTTGGAACACGTTGCCCCGGACCAACGCCGTGTTGATCTTCGATCGTTTGTTGCGAGGGATGCTGGAAACAACGTTGCCGCAGCGGAATTTCGCGACGCTCGCCCAAGTTTCGCTGCCGCTCGAATCGGCATCGACAACGACGATGGTCGAACTGACGCGGCCCGGCGATGACGCGGCCGAAGAACTGCCGATTGGGTTCCTTGATGATCAAACCCGCGGCGTGACCGTTCCGCAGCTGATGAAGGGTGGCAAGTACGAACTGACGATCAGTCAACGTCAAGTGAGCAGCGATCCGACCCTTTCTCCAGAACCGCCGCAAACGATGGTGTTGGCCGTTCAGCCAGAAGCGACCGAGTCGCAGATCGAACGTCTCTCGCACGAAGACTTTGAGTCGCGCGGATTGGGGGACAAGATTAAATGGCTCGCCCCCGGCGAAGTCATCAGCCTGGCCGGCGCCCAGATTCGGGGACAAGACTGGTGGAAGTACCTGATCGGGCTCGTGCTCGCTTGTCTGTTGCTGGAAATGCTACTGATCGCTCGTCCCGCTTGGGTCGACCGATTGTTGTCTCGCGCCGAGAACAGCGGCGCCACGCCTGTCAGCGAGGAGGCTCGTTCGTAATGACCGAAACGCTTGGCTGGCTGTTGAATGTACGTAACGCGTCGTCGATTGATCGCGTCCATCTTTCTTTGGCGGCGCCGTGGGCGAGCGGCAATGCCTTTTGGGTCATCTTCGGCTGCGCCGCCGCGCTGGTCGCTTCGCTTTGGTTTTACGCCAAGTTCCATCCGCGACTCGCCGGATCAGCTCGCTACGCGCTGGGGGCGACCCGCGGTATGCTGCTGGCGCTGTTGATCTTCACCTTGGCTGACCCGATTTTGCAGGTCACTGCGACCAATGATCCGGAGCCTGTCGTCTACGCCGTATTCGACGGGACCGAGAGCATGACGATCGCGGATGACCTGCCTGTGGAAACGCGCGAGGCGTTGGCTGCCGTTGTGGGACTACAGACGCAAGGGAGTTCCGCAGCGCTGGGGACCTCTGGGTCTGCAGCCGCCTCGCGCGCCCAATGGCTGCAAGCGTATCTGCAGAACCCCGATGGCAACCTGCTGACTCGTCTGGCCGACGAGCGAGGCGTGCAGGTCGAGCCGTTCATTTTCGACGGTCAAAACACCAGCCGACTGCGAAGGCTACTAGGTGAACAGGAAGAGTCGGAGGCGACCGAGTTGTCGAACGCCGCCGCTCAGCTAACCACCGAAGGCCGCGTCACCGCGCTTGGCGATATGCTGCATGACCTGTCGACGCAGCATCGCACCAGTCGACTGGCCAGCGTGCTGCTATTTAGCGACTTCGCGCAAAACGCGGGTACGCCGCCGCTGAATGCGGCCCGCAGCGGATTGAGCCCGGTCGAGCGGGTTGGCGCCCCGATCTACACGATCGGTCTTGGCGTGCAGTCGGCCGTCGATATCGCGGTCGACGTGCAGCCCCCGCCCAAGATGAAAAAGGCGGAACGGGCGACGATCGCCGTGCGGGTGAATCAGTCGGGCCTGACCGGCGAAACGGTCGACGTCAGCGTCTACGCCGAGCCGCTGGAAGGCGACTCGCTGAGCGGCATGTCGCGAATCTCGGTCGGCACGACCACCCTGACGCTTGATTCCAGCGTGATGTACGTCGACATGCCTTTCACACCGCAGCAAGCGGGCCGTTTCGCCTTCATTGCCGAAGTCGAACCGCAAATTGGCGAAGCGACGCTCGAAAACAACACCTCGGTTCGCGCTGTGAACATCATCGATGACTACCTGCGACTGATGTTCGTTGAGAACGAACCGACGTGGGAATGGCGATTCGTCAAAGAAGTGTTCCATCGCGATCGGCTGGTCGGAATGCGCGGCTTCCGTACGTTTCTCCGTTCGGCCGACCCCAAAGTCCGCCAAAACAACGAGCTGTTCCTGCCGACGCTTACCCCACAGCGCAGTGAGTTTTTCGCCAACGATGTGATCTTCCTCGGCGACATGCCGGCGGGCGCTCTCAGCGACCGCTTCTGCGAAATGACGAAAGAGTTTGTGGGACAGTTCGGGGGTGGTTTGGTTGTCATCGCCGGACCCCGCTTTGGCCCTTCGCAATTGAACGGCACGCCGCTGGCCGACATGTTGCCGGTGAAGGTCGACGCATCGCTGGCGATTCGGGACGACAAAGAATTTGAGCCGCGCCTGACGCCGCTTGGCCAACAGACCGATTTCATGCAGTTGGGCGAAACGACCGACGCGCGGGAAAACGCCGCCGCCTGGAAATCGCTTGGTAAGTTGCCGTGGTACCAGCCGGTGCAAGGGGTTCACTCGCAAGCGACCGTACTGGCTGAACATCCGTTTGATCTGTGTGCCGACGGCAAGACTCCGCAACCGTTGATCGCGATTCGTCGCTATGGCGCCGGCGAAGTCGTGTACGTCAGCTTTAACGAACTGTGGCGCCTGCGGCGTCTCAATGGCGAAAAATACTATCGCCAATTCTGGTCGCAGCTGATCAATCGACTCGGACTAAGCCACGCGCTTGGCGCCCAGAAACGTTTCGTAGTGCGAGCCGAACGAGATCAATACCTGGTCGACGAGAAGGCGCTCATCTCGGTCGAAGCGTACGACGAGAACTTCGAGCCGCTCTCGGCCGCCACGCTGGCCGGGGGAGCTTTGCAAGGCGAAATCGAAACGCCTGACGATCTTGGCCGCGCATCGCCGCCGCGCGAGATCATGATTCCAGAACTACGAACCGGGCGATTTGAGATCCGCGTTCCGGTCAGCCGCCAAGGGCAATACGTCGTGCGGGTCAAAGATCCGGTGACTGATAAGGTGAGCGAAGTCCGCTTTCAGGCGACGGGCGCTTCGGCCGAGCTTCGCAGTGCAGTTCGCAACGTGAGCCTGCAGAACGAAGTTGCCCAGCAATCCGGCGGCCTGGCCGTGGAACTGGAAGACGTCGAATCGCTGCTCGACAAGATCGAGCTGAAGGATGTCCGCGAGGAAGTGACCCGCAACGAACCGCTGTGGGGAACGCCTTTGTGGTTTACTTTGGTCGTCGGCTTGATGCAGGGCGAATGGTACTCGCGGAAGAGGGCGAACCTGGCATGACCCGCAGCAAACTGAATCAACTTCGCTGGCAGCTCCAAAAGCTGCGTCAGGCCCGTCGCAGCGTACGACTGGGGAGTGCGCTGGCGGTGATCGTCGGCAGCCTGCTGTTGGCGTTGCTGATTGTCTTCGGGCTTGACGTGACGCTCGAGATGAACGCTTTCCAGCGAGTGATCGTCTTCGCAATTGCGATCGCCACGCTGATTTGGGCTTGGCGAAAATTCGCCGCACCATGGCTGGGTGGCAGCGAGTCAACGCTCGACATGGCGATGATGGTCGAACGGCGTCATGGTATCGAAAGCGATCTGGTTGGCGCCTTGCAGTTTGAATCCCCCGAAGCGACGAAGTGGGGATCGGCCGAACTGGAAACGGCGGTTATCGACTATGTTGCCGAACTTGGCGGCGACATTGACGTATTCGACGGGTTCGATAGCGGCCCACTACGTCGCCGCATGACTGGCGCGGCGATCGTACTGGTGATCGCGATCGTCACAGCGCTGCTCGCTCCGCGACATCTGTTTACTTTTATGCAGCGACTGGCGCTAAGCGACGTCCATTATCCCACTCAGACAACGATCGAGTCGATCCGGATTGGCGCCGTCGAAATTGACCCGTCGCATGCCGCCGATACGGTCGTGAAAATCGGGTATGGCCAGCCGTTCGACGTCGAAGTGACCGCCTCAGGCGTTGTGCCGACGAAAGGGATGTTCTCCCTTGCGGGCAAGAGCGGCGCCACCGAGGTGGAGTTGCTTCCTCTCGCAGAAGCCATCAAAGGAGACGTCCCATTCGTCGCTCAATTGCCGCGGCTGATGGAGCCGGCCGTCTATCAGATTGCGATTGGCGACTGCTGGACCGATAAGGCCAAGATCGAAGTGATGCCGCTGCCGACGATCGAGACCGAAATGTCGGTTACGCCGCCCGAATATGCGATCGGACTGGAGAGCGGAGAATCGGCTCGCGGGCTCCAGCGAGCGGTGCTCGAAGGGAGCGAAGTCGCGCTACAGGTAACCAGTAGCAAGCCGCTGGCGATCGCACGGCTTCAACTGACGGTCGGAGAAGAGAGCGAAACGATCGAGATGGTCGCCGCGGATGATCAGAAATTGGTTTGGAGTTTGCCGCAGGCCGACACGCCCTTCGCCAGCGTCGCCGCGCCGATTCGGTTCGAACTGGAAATGCAGGACGAAGACGGCCTGGCGCCGCAGTTTATTCCCAGGGGATATCTCCGTCTGAAGAATGATCGGGCGCCGCAAATAGCCGCCAGTGCGATTCACCGTGTTGTGCTGCCAACGGCGACCCCTGTCATCGCGTTTCGCACCAGCGACGACTATGGCGTCGCGTCGATCACGCTGCAGTTGAAGGTCGAGCGGGGCGAAGACGAAGAGTTTGCCATGGAAAGTTACGAGCTGCTCGATAGTCCTTTGAAAGCGAGTCAGCTTCCCTTTTCCGGAGAATTCCGACTACCGCTGTCGGAACTCAAGTTGGAAAAGGGGGACAGTTTAAGCGTCACGCTCGAGGCCCGCGATTGGCGCGGCCGGGGCGAAGGGGCGGTGGCGATCAGCGAACCGCTGGTCTTGGAGGTCTCGGACGAAAGCGGCGTGTTGGCCGCGATCTCGGAGTCGGATCAGCGTTCGGAAGAACAACTCACCGAAATCATCAAACGTCAACTCGGAATTGGAGAGGCGCGATGAGTCGATACGGATTATCAGCCTTGGTGATCGCGATCGGTCTGACCTGCGTAGGTACGATCAGCGCCCAGGATTTGAACTCGACCACCTTGCGGCGGCGCGAGATCGCGCAAGAGCGCGCTCAAGCGATGGCCCGCGATCTGGTGACCAGTATTCTCGATATCCAGCTGCGTCAGTTTGAAGAGAACGGCCTGGAGAGCATGCCGGTCTATCTCGAAATCAAAACGATGCGCGACAACGTTGATGGGCTTGTCGGCTCGGAAATGCAGACGGTCGTCGACTTGTTGGTGAAAGCGCAAGCGGGGGACGACGCATCGCGGCTGAAACATTTCAATGAGGCCCGCGATCAGATTCGCGACGTTGTCCTCGCCCTGATGGCTGAACGGCAACGGCTGTATCGTCGCCTGCAGGTGGCAAAGCTGGCGGCGCAGGTTCGCGAGTTGATTCAGATCGAAGATCGGACCCACGACCGCACCGTGGGACTGCTTGACCAACCAGTACAGCATCGCGAATCGATTGCCCTGACCGTGATCCAGGATCAGCGCGACGTGGCCGGATTGTTCGTGCAGTTGGTGCACGACTTGAGCGAAGTGACCCAGTGGGGCGGCAAAGTCGGCGCTGGCGCCGCGGATGGAATCCGAATTCTGAAAGCGGCCCAAACAGGCGTTCATCTCGACCAGGCCGACCAAAATCTAGCGACCGGGCAATACTCGGAAGCGGGGAACGAGCAGGCCGAGGTAATTCGGGGTTTGAAGCGGCTACTTGAAAAGCTGGAAGAAACCCGCGGGCTAATCAGCAGCGATCGAGATGCCGCCCGTAAGCTGATCGCCGAGATTACCCGGAAGCAGGAAGAGCTGCGCGAAACGACCAAAGAGACCGATCTTTCGCAGTTGACGCCTGACGCGTTGACCGAGAAGCAGGAAGAGATTCGTAACGACCTGGGCAAGTTGGCGCAACAGTTGGAAGACTTCGCGCCTCTTCAGCCGCTACTGGAACAAAGCAAAGCGGCCGCCCACGACGCCGTGGCGGAGTTGTTTGAGGGGGACCAGACCGAGGCGCTCGCCGATCAAAGCGAAGTGCTAGGCGCTCTGGCCGAACTAGCGCACCAGCTGGATACCGCCGCTCCCAAAGATGACGCCGAGAAGAGCGCCGACGAGTTGGCCGAAGAAGTCAAAAAGCTGGAAGAGCTACAAGAGAATCTGGCCGAAACCGCCAAAGATCAGGCCGAAGCGGCTGAGACTGCGATGAAAGACGCCGCCGCCGCGCAAAAGGAGGAGGCCAGCGTTGCCGAAGAACTGGCCCACTTGGCGGATGACGCCTCGCCGGCCCCAGTTGAATCGCGACTGCTGGACGCCCAAGAGGCGGCTGCCGAAGCGGCCGATGCGCTGCAGGCCGCTCAAGAGCAAAACGCGTCGCCCGAAGCGATGCAGTCGGCTCAAGAGGCGATCGCCGAGGCGACCGACGCGATTGAAAAAGCCCAGGCCGAAACCGCCGCGCAACTGGCCGATCTGAAACGAAAGCAACTGGCCGTCGAAGTGGGCGAGTTGGCTCGGGCGGCCGAGGCGCTTGAGCGGGCTGCGGCGGCGGAGCGTGATATCGCCGCCGACGCCAAAGAAGCGGCCGCGATGCCCGCGGACGCAGCGAAAGAGGCCGCCGCTGACTTGGCCGAAACGCAGCAGCAAGTCGATAAGATCGCCAAGGAGGTTGCCGCGGGGCTTGAGAACACGGCGCCGAAAGTCGCTGAGATGCTAAAGAATACGGAGCCGCAAATCGCTCAGGCGGCGAAAGATTTGGCCTCGGCCGCGCAGCAGCAAAACGCCGACAACGCGAAGAATGAGCTGAACGAGGCGGCCAAGGGCGCCGAGTCGGCCAGCGATTCGCTGAAACATGCGGCCGCACAACTTCGCAAAGAAGCGGGCGCCGCCGCGAAAGAGTTGGCTGAAATGACAGGCCAGCAGTTGGCGCAGACCTCCGCCGCAAAAGAAGCGGTGAAGCAGTCGCTCGACAATGCCGCGACCAGCGACAACCTGCAGCAACTGCAAGCGGCCCAAGAGAAGATTGCCGCCGCCCAGCAAGAGCAAATGAAAGCGGAAGGGAAGTCTGCCGCCGCCGAAGCGCAGGAGCTGGCCCAAGAGATCGGTAAGCTTGCTCAGATGCAACAGCAAGCCGACAACTCGGCGGCGGAGTTTAACCAGGGCAAGTCGAACTCACCGGTCGACGCCGCCGCCAAACAACAGCAGGTCGCCGACCAGGCCGAATCGTTGGCCAAGGCATTAGGCGAAAACGCCGCCAGCCCGATTGCCGAAGCGCTGCAAAACGCAGAGAAGGCGGCCGCGACGGCGGCCAAGGAAACGCTGGGCGGTGATCCCAACAAGGCGGCCGCTGCTCGCGAAGAGGCGGCAGCCCAGTTGGCCTCGGCCCAGCGAAAAGCGGAACAGATGGCTGCCGAGAAATCGAACGAGCCCGCCGGTCAAGCCGACGCCGCCGCGCAAGCCAAAGCGGCCGAGCTGGCTGCCGAAGCGGCGCAAATGGCCGCTGACGCGGCTCCCGAAGCTGCCGCCGCGGCGCAGCAAGCGGCCGACGCCGCCAAGGCTGCCGCCAGCGATCTTGCCGCGGGCAAGGAAGAAGGCGCTGCCCACAACCAAGCTGCCGCCGACAAGTCTTTGGGGGACGCTGCCGAGAAACTGGCCAGCGCCATCGACCAAGCCGCCAAGCAATTGGCGCAGGACCTGGGTAAGCAGGCGCCGCAGCTCGATCAGTTAGCGCAAGATGCCGGGATGGTTGATCCGAACGCCGCCTCGGCGCTTCGCCAAGCGGAACAAGCGAGCGCGCAGGGCGCCGAGATGGCCAGCCCCCAAGATGGCTCCCCACAGACGCCATCGCCAGGCGAATCGCAACAAGCGGCGAATGACGCTCAGCGTAGTCTAGAACAAGCGGCGGCGGCGCTAACCGCTCGCGAACAACAGCTTGCTCGCGACAAGTCGATCGCCGAAGCGCTTTCCGCCCTGGCTGAGCAGCAACAAGCGGCTCGCGACGCGATCGATAGCTCGGCGCAAGCTTTGGCCGACAACATGCCGGCTTCGCCGATAGGCGAAGGTGCGGAGGGACAAGCCCAACCGCCGATTTCGCCGGAAGCGGCAGCCGCGGCGCAGCAACTGCAAAACGCCTCGCGACAATTCGCCGAAGCGCAAACCGCCGCCGGACAAGGCGCCCAACAGATCTCGGGTCAGCAGGAAGTCGCCAACCAACCTCTACGAGAAGGTCTAGAAGCGGCGTCACAACTTCCGCTCCCCGAGCAGTCGCTGGCTCCGGCGCCGCCGGCGAGCGACTTGGCGATGGGAGAGTCTGGGGGCGAGATGAACTCCTCCAGTCAAACTCCCGGAGGCGAAGGGAACCAGCCTGCCTCGAACAACCAGCAACTTGGTCAGCCCGCCCAAGGACAAAGCCCGGGCCAGCAAATGGCTGACGCTTCCGCCTCGCAGGCCATGCCCGGCATGAGCCAGGATCTGGGCCAGACCTCTAGCGAACTGGGAACCGGCCTGGTGCCGAACTCGCCGCAGACGACCGCCGACGCGATCGCTGGAGGCGAAGCGGTACAGCAAGCCCTGCAAGCGATGCCCGCCGCTCCACAACAAGGCGGCATGCCGGGGCAAGTGGCTGGGGCGCCCAAGCCGGGCGTGGGGGATGGTCCGACCGCCCAGGCGCCGTCTCCTTCGGCCGCCAACGCCGCCACGCCGGGACAAAAGCCGCAGCAAGGCGCCAGCTCCAGCGTCGCAGCCGCCGGCGGAACTTCGCAGGGAGGACAACAAACCGAAAACCAGGATGGCGCCGAGATGCCGCTGTCGCTTTCGCCTGAACCGGAAGGGGGCGACTCGCAAGCTAACTTGGCCGACGGAGACAGCGACGCCCAAGCGCGCCGCTTCGACAACGAGCCGTGGTTCGCGAAGCTGCCGCCTGGCTTGCAAAAAGCGATCCAGGCAGGCGGTCGTCGCCAACCGCCGCGCGGCTACGAACAACGATTGCGTCGCTACTTCGAGAACGTCGACTAGTCGCCGCACCCCTAACAACACAAGACCACCGGCGAATAACTCGCCTGACATTTTGAGGAGCTTTCGATGAGCAGCGAACCGATTTCGCAGGATGACGTCGCCGCCGTGCAGCGGTGCGAACAGGCGTATGGACGCATTCGTGACGAACTGGCCAAAGTGATCGTCGGGCAAAACGACGTCGTCGAGCAAGTCCTGGTGGCGATGTTCGCTCGCGGACACGCGCTGCTGGAAGGCGTGCCGGGCTTGGCCAAGACGTTGCTGATCAGCTCTTTGTCGGACGCGCTGCATCTGACCTTCAAGCGGATTCAGTTTACGCCAGACTTGATGCCGAGCGACGTGACCGGCACCGAGGTGATTCAGGAAGACCCCGAAACGCGTCAGCGGGCCTATCGCTTTTTGCCGGGGCCGCTGTTCGCCAACCTGCTGTTAGCGGACGAAATCAACCGTACCCCGCCCAAAACGCAGGCCGCGATGCTGGAAGCGATGCAAGAGCGTCAGGTCAGCGCCGGCGGTTCGGTCCATCGGCTGCCTGATCCGTTCTTTGTGCTGGCGACGCAAAACCCGCTAGAGCAAGAAGGCACCTATCCGCTGCCGGAAGCGCAGCTCGACCGTTTTCTGCTGCACATCAAGGTCGACTATCCCAGCGGCGCTGAGGAATGGGATATCGCCCGTCGCGTCACAACCAACCAGATGGGTAAGATCCAGGCCTGCGTTTCGGGGGACGAGATCCACGCGTTCCAAGATCTGGTGCGCCGCGTGCCGGTCAGCGATCAAGTGCTCGGTTACGCGTGGGCATTGATTCGTGCGACTCGTCCTGGCCAGCCCGAAGCGCCGGAGTTTGTCAACAAATGGGTCGCGTGGGGCGCCGGGCCGCGCGGTTTGCTGACGTTGGTGACCTGTGCGAAATCGCGGGCGATCCTGTACGGGCGATATCATGCCAGCGTCGCCGACGTGCAAGCGGTTGCTAAACCGGCGCTGCGGCATCGCATTGCCGGCAACTACGCCGCCCAGGCCAACAACCTGTCGAGCGAAGATTTGATCGGGATGTTGCTGGAAGCGATTCCGGCCGACAAGAAGTACGAACGCCCCGCCGCTTAGCCAACCGATGAAGTGCAGCGATGTCTAGTTCCGTTTTAGCCCGTTATCTCGATCCCGAAGTTCTCAGCCGCGTCGCCGGTCGCAGTATCGAACCGCGCGGCCTGGTGATGGGAAACCTCGCCGGTGCGCACCGTTCGCCCGCGTCTGGTTTCGCCGTTGAGTTCGCCGGGCATCGTGAATACGTCCCTGGCGACGATCCGAAGCATATCGACTGGCGGGTCTATTTCACCCGCGACAAGTACTTCATCAAGCAGTACGAGATGGAGACGAACTTCACGTGCCATCTGCTGCTCGATATCAGTTCTTCGATGCGGTACGGAGAAGGGGACGAACAGAAGCTGCTGTACGCGTCCCGAATGGCGACCATACTGGGGCACAGCATCGTGCGGCAGAGCGACAAGGTTTCGCTGGCGACGTTCGACACGCACCTCCGCGGGCACATCCGGGCCAGCAACTCGATGCACCAGGTGGTCAAGATGACGCAGCACCTGGACGAAGTCGACGCGATCGAGAAGACGAATCTCGCCCAATGCTTAAGCGAACTGGCCGAACGGATGCAGCGCCGCGAGATCGTAATGATCTTTAGCGACTTCTTTGGCGAGCTAGAATCGCTGGAAGCGGCGATCCAGCGGCTGCGGTTTAGCAAGCACGAGGTCGTCTTGTTTCAGGTGATGCACCATGACGAACTCTATTTCGACATGGACGGCATGATCCGGTTTGTGGGGCTTGAATCTGCCGAGCAGTTTTTGGCGCAGCCTGACGATCTGCGAGCCGGCTATCTCGAGGCGGTCGGCGCCTTCAACGCCCAGTTGGAAGAGATCGCTCAGCGAAACGGCTGCGACCACGTGTTGGTCGACACCCGCGAAGATATGGCCGGCATGTTCGCCGACTATCTCAACAAGCGAATGCGAATGCCGCGCCGTTAACCAAGGGTAGGGCAGGCCGTGCCTGCCGGGATGGATACGCACGCAAGTCGGCCGCCACGACCAACCCTATCGAAGAGCGAGCTGTCTTGCCCGTCCGTGAAATCGGTAGAATCCTACTAGGAGGTTTTCCCGCCGCTTGGTGATCCTTTTCACTCTCACTGCGACGGTCAGCCCTGAAAATGGCGATTCCTCTCCATCCAGCGGCGAATTTCGCCACGACCCGACTTGCCGGTTTGGGCTAAGATTACGGGATGTCGCTCGATGGTGAGCGACGGAAGCTTCGCTTGGAATGTCGCAGTCGAAACGGGGAATTCTCGATATGATGGTGCGAGTCGCGGCCGCTGCCGCAGCAACTTGGATGATTTTGATGTTGGCTCCAATGGTCTTACTGGCCGAGGGCGCCGAAGAAAATAAGAAAGCGGAAAGCGTGAGTAGCGAAACCGATCCCTACATCTGGCTGGAAGATGTCGAAGGCGAAGAGACGCTCGACTGGGTGCGGGCCCGCAACAAGATCTCGCAGGCCAAGCTGGAAAGCGACGCCGATTTCTCGACCCTGCAAAGCGACCTGCTGGCGATCCTCGATTCCAACGATCGGATTCCCTTCGTCCGCAAGCGCGGTGAGTACTACTACAACTTCTGGCGCGATGAGAAGAACGAGCGAGGCGTCTGGCGGCGCACGACGCTCGACGAGTACAAAAAGGCTGAGCCGAAGTGGGAAGTGATCATCGATCTGGATGAACTGGCCAAGGCCGAAGGAGAGAACTGGGTCTGGAGCGGCGCCCAAGTGCTGCGTCCTGAGTACAACCGGGCGCTGGTCAGCTTGTCGCGCGGCGGCGCCGACGCCGACGTCACCCGTGAGTTTGACATCGCTACCCGCAAGTTCGTCGAAGACGGTTTCAATCGTCCCGAAGCGAAAGGGGGCATGAGCTGGATCGACATTGACCATGTCTTCATCTCGACCGACTTTGGTCCCGGCTCGGTGACCGACTCGGGCTATCCGCGGATCGCCAAACTGTGGACCCGCGGCGAAAAGCTGGAAGACGCCAAGGTGGTGTACGAAGGCAAGATGACCGATATGTCGATCAGCGCCTCGCACGACAGCACGCCGGGGTTTGAACGCAACTTCGTTCGCCGTGCGATCGCCTTTTACAACAACGAAATCTACCTGCTGAAAGAGGATGGCTCGCTCGCCCAAATCGAAACGCCCAACTCTGCCGGCAAGGGCGTCCATCGCGAGTATCTGACGCTTGAACTGCGCGAGCCGTGGACCGTCGGCGACAAGACCTACAAGACAGGCTCGCTGCTGGTCGCCAACTTTGACGACTTCATGGCGGGCAAGCGGGACTTCACCGTCCTGTTTGAGCCGACTGACCGCAACGCGTTGGCGGGCGCCCGCTTCACGAAGGACTACCTGCTGCTGAACGTGCTGGAAGACGTCGCCAGCAAGTTGTTCGTCATGCAACCGCAAGCCGACGGAAGTTGGTCGAAGACGCCGTTGGTTGGCGCTCCGACGCTTGGTACGGTTAGCGTCTCGCCGGTCGATTCGGACGAGTCGAACGACTACTTCATGACCTCGACCGATTACCTGACGCCCACCACCTTGTACATGGGCGAAGTTGGCAAACAGCCCGAAGAACTAAAGGCGATGCCGGAGTTCTTCGACGCGACCGGCTTGACCGTCGCGCAGCACTTCGCCACCAGCAAAGATGGCACGAAGGTTCCCTACTTCATGCTCTATCGCAAAGAGATGAAGTTCGACGGCGCCAACCCGACGCTGCTTTACGGTTATGGCGGTTTTGAAATCTCGCTGCAGCCTGGCTATCGGGCGACCGTTGGTCGGGCTTGGTCGACCCAGGGAGGCGTGTACGTCGTCGCCAACATTCGCGGCGGCGGCGAGTATGGTCCGCGTTGGCATCAAGCGGCGCTAAAGCAAAATCGTTTGAGGGCGTACGAAGACTTCGCCGCGGTCGCCGAGGACCTAATCGAGCGCAAGGTAACGTCGCGCGAACATCTGGGCATTCAAGGTGGTTCAAACGGCGGATTGCTGGTCGGCAACATGGTGACGTTGTACCCAGATCTGTTCAAAGCGGCCGTCTGCCAGGTGCCGCTGCTCGACATGAAGCGTTACAACCATCTGCTCGCCGGCGCCTCGTGGATGGCTGAATATGGCAACCCAGATCTGCCCGAGGAATGGGAGTTTATTCGCACCTATTCGCCGTACCACAACGTGAAAGAGGATGTCGACTATCCGACCGTTTTCTTTACGACGTCGACCCGCGACGACCGCGTTCATCCAGGGCATGCCCGTAAGATGTTCGCCAAGATGGAAGGTTGGGATAAGGATGTTCTCTACTACGAGAACATCGAAGGGGGCCACGGCGGCGCCGCCAACAATCGCCAGTCGGCCTTCATGACCACGATGGCCTTCACCTTCCTGAAGCAACAACTCTTTCCGAAAGACAAAGAGTAAACCGCTTCCAGGGCGTGGGGCGTCGAGACGCACCACGCCCTGCTTAGAGGCATTAGATGTAACCACGCGTGGTAACGCACTTCTAGGGCGTTTTTCTGATAGCAGTAGCGTTTCTGGCGTTAGTGAGGCAAGCTGGTCAAGGCGACCGAAGCAGGCGAATCCTCAAGATTCGTCGATGCAGGTCAACGCCGACCAGCGCGGCCGCAACCAGCCAGAACGATACAGATGGAGGAAAACCGCTCTAATGCGTTGCTACGCGGTTTGCTTTTCCAACAGCGCCGCTTCCTGGCGAGCCCGTCTAGCGGCGATGATGCGCCGGGCGATCTCATCGCCGATCACGCCGATCAAGATGACGCCGCCGACAACGGCGAACTCCAACTCCTGAATCGACCACATTTCGATCGAGTTTTGCAGCACCCGCAAGATCGCGGTGCCGATGACGACGCCGACGATCGAACCTTCGCCGCCGCGCAAACTGCATCCGCCTAGCACCGCCGCCGCAATCGCGTACAGTTCGTAGAAGTTGCCGAAGGTACTGGGCATGACGCTGCCGATGTCGATCGAGAAGAGGACGCCGGCGATTCCGGCCAGGCAAGTGCAGATCATGTAGCTGAGGATCACCATCGCGTCGGTCCGGACGCCGCTGAAGCGAGCCGCCTGTTCGTTCTTGCCGAGGGCTTTCAGGTGGCGGCCGAAGACGGTCCAGTTAAGCAACACCGTCGCCACAATCGCGATCACCGTCAAGTAAATCAGCGGCGGATGAAGCGGGACCCAGTCGTACCAACCAAGGGCGATTCGCTCTCCCGCGTCGTTCAGGGCGAAGTGCCCTGGTTGATCCCCCAGGCCTGGGACCCACTTGTGAAAGCTCCAGTAGCCTTCGTTGATCCAGGGCAAGAAGGGAACCGGCACGCTGCCCCATTCGTAGTTGATGAGGAAGTCGAGCTTGGAAAAGCCGCCGACCGAACTTCCCCCAGCCGTCGCTCGCGCCAAACCACGGAGAATCAATAGTCCGCACAGCGTGACGACGAATGGCTGTAACTTCAGCTTCGTGACGAGCAGCCCATAGACCAAACCGAGCAGCGTCGACATCGCAATCACCGAGCCGATCGCCACCGCTGGCGGCAAGTTGTAATCGGCCATGAAGATGCCGAACAAGCAACCGACCAAGGCCAGCATTGAGCCGATCGACAGGTCGATGCCGCCGGTGATGATCACAAACGCCACGCCGATTCCCATCACGCCGTACAGCGAAGTCCAGCGGATGATGTTGGCTAGATTGCCAGGCTCGACAAAGCGGGGGCGAAAGATCGCCGTCACAATGCAAATCACCAGCAGTAGGATCAGCATTCCCCAACTCTTATTCATTCGCCAGCCCTTTGCGTCGCCTGATGTTGTTCTACGTGGTGCTCGCGATCGCTGCGCCGGTCGCCAGGCGCATGATCGCTTCTTCGCTCAATTGGTCGCGGCGCAGCTCACCGGCCAACTGGCCTTCGTGCATGACCAGCGTCCGATCCGACATGCCGATCACTTCTTCCATCTCGCTCGAGGCGAACAGGATAGCCACCCCTTGTTGCGCCAGACGCTCCATCATCTCATAGATTTCATGTTTGGCGCCAATGTCGATGCCACGGGTAGGTTCGTCCAGCAGCAGCACCTTCGGCCCCATCGCCAACCACTTGGCGATGACCGCCTTTTGCTGATTGCCGCCAGAGAGAAACTGAATGATCTGCCCCGGTCCCGGCGTCTTGATCCGCAGCGTCTCGATCATCTCGGCGGCGGTTGATCGCTCCCAACTGGTCGGTAAGATGCCAGCTGTTGACGCTCGCGATAGGCCCGGCAAGGTGATGTTCTCGCCGACCGTCATCTCGATCACCAAGCCGTCTTGCTTGCGATCCTCCGGGACCAGAAATAGCCCGGTCGCGATCGCATCACGCGGACTCCGCAGACTTACCCGCTTGCCGGCGACTTCGACCGATCCACCGACCGCTCGGCGGACGCCGAACAGCGTTTCTAACAGCTCGGTGCGACCAGCGCCGACCAGGCCCGCCAAACCAACGATCTCGCCGGCCTTCAACTGCAGGTCGATCGGAAATCCGCTCTTGCCAGCAACGCGAACACCCTTGGCCGAGAGCACAGTCTCTTCTGCAGTATGTGGGGTGTGCGGAAAGAACTGATCGAGATCGCGGCCGACCATCAGCCGCACCATCTGTTCGTGCGTGATCTGATCTTTGGCAAGTTCGCCCGAATTGCGGCCGTCTCGCAGCGCCACGACGCGGTCGGCGACATGGTGAATCTCGCTGAGCCGGTGCGAAATATAAACGACGCTGACTCCTTGTTCGCGCAAGGTGCGAATGACCCGGAACAGGTTCTCCACCTCGCCGGTCGACAGGCTCGAGGTTGGTTCGTCCATGATCAGCACTTGGGCGCTCGACGCGAGCGCCTTGGCGATCTCGACCAACTGCCGACGCCCGATCGAAAGACTGGCGAGCGACGCGGTCGGCGGGACGTCGAGCCCGACTTGCCGCAGCACCTCGCTGGCGCGGTGCTCCATTTCGCGACGTTTTAAAAAGCCGAATGCCCGCGGCTCTTTGCCGAGGAAGATGTTGGCGGCGACGTCGAGGTTGTCGCACAGGTTCAGCTCTTGATGGATCAGGGCGATGCCGAGCTTCTCGGCGTCGCGGACGGTGCGAATCTCGACCGGCCGGCCATCGATTTTGATCTCGCCTTTGTCGGGCGTTTGAATCCCGGCGAGGATCTTCATCAGCGTGCTTTTGCCGGCGCCGTTCTCACCGATCACCGCTACCGACTCACCGGGGGCGATCGAGAGGCTGACCCCTTTCAGCGCTTTGACGCCGGGGAATCGTTTGGTGACGTTACAGACTTCAAGCAGCGGCACGCGGAGGCCTTTCGCACAAAGAGCTGAAGCGGGCAGGCGGCCGCTACTCGGACCGTTTCTCGTCAGCTTCGGCCGGCGGAGCGCCGCCGATGGCGTACTGCGCCGGGATCGGCTTGTCGAGCAGTTCGTCGATCACGCCGGAGCTGCGCTCTTGCGCATTCAGCTGTTCGAGCTTGCCGACAAAGATCGCCACTTCGCCCCCGTCCGGAATCGCTTTCTTCACCAGCTTGCCGACGGCGCGACCCGCCAGGTAGTTGCCGGTGCCAATGTAGAATAGCCGCTCGGTATCAGGGGCATCGCTGTCGTGGCAGATCACCTTCATCTTTTCGCAGGCCCGATTGATCAGCGGCCTTTGGTTCTCTTTGTCGATCGGCGACAGGGCCAGGCCTTGGCAGTCGTCGTTCAGCTTCCGCTCGATAAACCGCTTTTGCTCTTCGGCGCTGGCGGTCGGCGGGTGATAGACGTCGCACGAGGCGTTGAAAATCGGCTCGGCTGATCGCACTCCTTGTTCGGCCAACTCCCAGAAGGGGTCGACCGTGTTGGTCAAGAACGCCAGGCTGACCGGCCGGCTGGTGTCGTAGTCGTCTCGCTCGCTCTGGGGCGCCGGGGCTTTGCCGGCCATCATCTGCTCGATGTCCGACTTGAACTGCTTGGCGTTGTCGGGCGTGATGACGCGATGCGGAATGTAAATGATCTGACTGTCAGGTACATCGACCTGTTGGCCGCGAATCAAGGCCGAAAGATACTCGACCGACTTAAAGCCAAACAGGAACGGCTGCTGCACGACGGTGCCGAAGATCTTTCCTTCTTCGATTCCTTTGAGGGTCTCAATATCTTCATCGAAGCCGACGATTTTGATGTCGTCGAGCTTTCCGGCATTTTCTACGGCCCGCAAAATGGTGGGGGGATTGTAGGCGTAGAGGCCGACCATGCAGTTGAGATTGGGGTATTTGGAGATCGCCGCTTCGGCGTTTTGCTTGGCCCGGTCATGATTTCCGCTGTCCGAACGGAGGGCGACGACCGTGTATTTGCCGTGCGAAACGGGGAACTCGTACTGCAGAGCGGCGCTGCTGGAGCCCCCCCCAGAGTTCGACTCAGATCGACAGCCGAGCGTTGCCGTGGCGGCGACGGCGCACGCCTTCAGAAAGAGACGACGTTTCATAAGTGCTGGCCCAAAGCGGAGAAGGGAAGAGCGATACAAAAGCGAACAAGTCGCCATTTTAGAGTGACGTCAAGGCAGAGGCAACTGATGCCCAGCAAAGGCTTTAATAACGTGCCGAAGCGCCCCGTTATGGCCGGGTGGTTCGGTTCCGCGCACAGAAAAACGCACGTCCCGAAGGACGTGCGTCGGAATTTCGCATTTCCGCAGCGAACCCCAAGGCCCGCAGGGAAGTCGAAATAGGTAGCCTAGTTGCTGGTGTTGGCCGGCGGAGGCGTGGTCGGCGGTTCCGCCGGAGTACAACCGACAAACGGAGCGGCCAAAGAGGCCAGAACAACAGCAACCATCAAAGTCTTCATGATTTTCATCTGCGTAACCCTTCTTCAAATTGAGCATTTCCACGTATTGGCCAGTCTAATGAATGCGAATGAGCTACTCAACTACGCGTTTTTTTCCATTAGCCCGGTCAATAAAATTTAGAGCGGTAAAATCGGCGCCATCAGGCTAACAAGATTCGCCGGCGCTCCATCGTGCTGTTCGGCCGTCCTGGCCGACTATTAGAAATAAGGTCGTTCCTTTCTTCCCCCTTCGCAGAAGCTTATGCAGTCGACTCTCGTTCAACGTCAACTTCGCACCCCCGCGCGCCCGTCGGTCGTGGGAGATTGGCGCATCGGTAATCTCGTCGCCCGAGGTTCCTTTTGCGACGTTTCCCGGGCACAGCCCGTTGGCGGCAAAGGGATCGCGTGGGATTACGCCATCAAAACGCTTCGCACCGAATATGCCGACGACCGGCTGGCGCTCGAAATGTTGCGTCGCGAAGTTCGCGTCTCGCAGCAAGTCGCCTCGCCCCGGTTGGCCACGGTGCTCGCCCATGACTTCGCCGGCGACGAAGAGGCGTACGTCGTCTTCCCCTATCTGACGGGGGTAACCCTCAATCATTTGGTTCCGCGCCGCGGGCCGCTCGCCGCCCGGATTTGGATTTTACGTCAAATGGCGGAAGGGCTCTCCGCTTTGCATGCCGCCGGTTGGCGACATGGCGACGTGAAGCCGGAGAACGTCATCATCGACGCCACTGGCCGCGTCACGCTGATTGATCTCGGGTTCGCCACCCAAATTGGCGTCGATGAAGTCGACGCCGCTCAGTACCAAAAGGGAACCCCACGCTATATGGCGCCAGAGCTGTTCACCTCGACGCTCGCCGCCTCCGACGCCAGCGACATCTACAGCCTCGGCGTGTTGGCGTTTGAACTGCTCAGCGGGCACCGCCTGTTCGACACCCAAGACCTGGCGAAAATCATCGCCGCTCACAAGGCGCAATCGCCTCCCCCGCTTCGCCGCTTTCTGCCGCACGCTCCCGCGCACCTCGCGACATTGGTCGCTCGCATGTTGGCGAAAGATCCTCTTCGCCGTCCAGAAACAATCGACGACGTCGCCGACCAGCTTCGCTCGCTCGAGTTTGAAACGATCGGCAACGCGGGTTAAACTCGCAACGTCTTCTTGAAAACGGGTGCCACTGCTGGCTTGTCCAGCAGTGAGAGCATGGGACTAGGTCACTGGTTGAACTTGGCTTTACTTCGTCTCGACGTTCGCCTTCTCATGCCGACTCAGCACAATGACTCGGCTGGCGGTCAAATGGGGCCGCGTGAACTCTTCGGTTGCGGCGACTTGTCCGTACAGGCCGACCTTTTGTTTCAGGTACCGTCGCAGGTTCAGCCCCGGCGACGGCGTGACGAACTGGAGCACGTTGCCATCTTCGTCGGTTAGGGCAAACGGCGGCGTGTAGCGAGCCGAGTTGCGGGACGAGGTCGCTCGCTTGATCACCGGCATCAACCAACCTTCGCCGTCATACTGAGCGTCGCTGTCGCCGACGAACACGCCAGTACCGATGGCGCTCACCTGTTTTTTCGCGTCCTCGCTGATCGTCACCGAAGCGACCGCGGCCGCCGGCTTGTCGATCGGCATCGTCGTTTCGATGCGTGCCGCTTGCCGCTTGCGGGCCTGCAGCTGCGAGAACTCTTCGATCTTCTCGGCGATCACCAGCGCTTCGCCGCGCTCTAGCGGCGTGGCCCCGGTGAAACGCAACTGCTGCGCGGCCGCTTTCAGTGAACTGAGGTTCCATTGATCAATTGGCAGGGCCACCGTCTTGGTCAGCTCCGCTTCCAGCCACTGCATCGCGGCCGAAAAGTCGCCGCCAAAGTTGGGCATCGTCGCCGGGGCGGCGGTTGTCTGCGAACCTGGGATCATCGCCACGGCGCTCGCCTTGGCGTGATTCAGCGGCCCCGGCGGCAGTGACGGCGTCACCGGGATCTGGTTGTTTTGCTTGGCGATCCGCATGATCGGAAAGGTGCTATTACGAACCGGCTCTGGCTCAGCATCGTCGAGCGTCCAAGGGGAATCGCCGGAGCGCTGGCTCCAGCCCCCGGCTGATAGGTTCATCTTGGCGTCCGGCGTTGTGGTGGCGGTCGCGGCCTCGCTGGGCAGTTCCGACGCCAGCTTGGCAGTCTCGGCCTGGATCCAGCGAAACTCGCCAGCCGGCGGCGCGATCTTGATCCACTTTTCGACCTGGCCCGTCTCGGCGTTCAGCGACTGCCCGCTGCCGAGCTTCTGGACGATCTCTCCCCGCATCAGTCGTACGTGGGCGGCGTCGCGTCGCTCTTCCAAGCGGCTGCCGATAAAGCAGGGCGCCTGATCGCGGGACGCTTCTAATAGGTTCGGTTTGTCGGTCGGGATCAACGCGTCGTTTAGCACCCAGCTAAAGCTGCCGTGCGGGGGACGAATCGCCAGCCAGCCATTTTCGGCCTGGTCGTAAATCTCAATCTCGGCGCCTTCCTCCAGGAAGTCGCAGACGTAATAGTCTTCGCCAGGGCCGCTGTATATGTCGGAGACCTTCGCCACGATTACCGCGCGCTGCGGCTGCTGCGCCGCGGCAGTTGCCACGACCAAAACGGACGCCAAAAGCGAAAACGTGACGCGATCAAGTTGTCGTATCATCAAACCGGCCCAACTACCGCAGTTTCCCCCCTGCGTAGATGCATTGTGGGGAATACCCAATTTGCCGGCGCGGTTCAAGGTCGATCGGGCGACGGCGGGGCCGCGCGGCGACGCTCGGGTACACGTTGGGGTGAATGACGAATCACGAATGTCTAACGTTTGGATTCACTGGACCGGACGATTTCCTTTTTTCGTAGGGTGCGTCGGGACGCACCGGGAACCTGTTGGTGTGGCTGGCATTGCTAACGCGTGGAAATGCAATGGCGCCAACGGTTTACGTCTCCTTCTTGTTTCGAGGTAGCGCGACTGGACCGGACTGTTTCGTTTTTTTCTCGCGGCAGTGGACTCGATCGCTTCTTTTTTGTGTCCTGTCGAAAGCCAGACGCATCAATATTTGCTGATGAACACTGGACCACTGGTTTCGTTTTTTTCTGCAGCGAAGTGGACTGGACCGATCTTATTTTTCTGGGCTGGGGCATCGCGACGCACCCGACCGATTGGGAACAGGGACTGGACTGGACCACAACGTTTTTTTTTGAACGTCGGTCGCTTTGCCTCCGAACCAAAAGTGGACTCCGTTCTGCAAATTTTTTCCCGGCGTAGGGTCCGCTGTGCGGACCAGGGAAGTGCCGATTGGTTAGGCCAAGTCGAACGCGCTTCCCCCGTCCGCACAGCGGACCCTACGGCGTTTACCGAATCGACCAGAATTCCGTGCGCTTTGTCAAGCAAAAGAAAGAAGGGGCCGCGGTTGCGGCCCCTGGGGGAATTCTTATTTGGCAGTTTCGGTCGTCCGCTGAATTTGCAGCCACATTCCCTCGGCCTGCGCCTCGCGCTTAGCAGTCCGTTGATTTTCTCGACGGACTGCGTGATCGCACGGATGCGATCCCGAAATAACGACGTAAGTCGTTATTTTGCGAGCCGCGAAGAGCTATGCTCTGAGCCTGGCGAGGTTGGAAGATGCCACGATGGCATTTTTCAACAGGCAGGTGGTGTTCGATGAAAAATTTCCGCTTTCGCGAGCCTTGGCTCGCCTACTTTCCTTCCAGCAGCGTCTTGGCCATGTTGATCGCCGTCGTCTGACCCGACGGGGCCGACTGCAGGTTACACAGGACGATCATCGTCAGGCCGCTTTCGGGATCATGTCCCATGAACGACTGGTAGCCGGGAAGCGAGCCGTCATGCCCCAGCATCGGGCCCAGCTTCGCAATCCCCAGGCCATAGCTGGCGCTCTGCGGGTTGCCTGGCTCATTGGGCTGTAGGCTCGCCAGCTGCTTATTGTGCAGTTCTTCTGAGCAGAGCTTGCCGCCGACCAGCGCTTCGACGTAGGTCGCCAAGTCCTGGGCGGTCGAGATCCCGGCGCCAGCAGCCCAGCCCCAGGATGGGTTGTCGTTGGTGTGATCGCTCGGCAGCAACTTACCGGCCAGAGCCGCTTGTTGGTCCGCTTCGCTCAGGTCGGGGTTTTCGTTGGTGCCGAACAAATAGCCCCGCGAGTAAGGCGCCGGCATCTGGTTGTCGGTCCGGGCGGGAAACGACGTGCGAGTCAATTTCAGCGGCGCAAAGATCCGCTGCTGGAGAACGTCCTCCAGCGGCTTGCCGGTCAGCTTTTCGGCGATCACGCCCAGCATCACGGTGTTGGTGTTCGAGTAGTCGTAGCCCGTGCCGGGCTTGAAGAGGGGCTTCTGCTCGCTTCCGATTTCAATAAGCTCTTGCGGCTTAAAGACCCGCTTGGGCTCTTGGTCCATCAAGCGGTTGAACGACTTCAGTTCGCTATAGGTCGGAATACCGCTCCGCATCGAGAGCAAATCGGCGATCGTGATCTCGTCGGCGCGCGGCACGTCGGGGAAGAATTTGGAAACCATGTCGTCCAGTTTCAGTTTCCCTTCGTCGATCAACTGCAGGATGACGGTCCCGGTCATCGTCTTGGTGTTCGAGCCGATCCGGAACGCCATATCGGTTTCCATCGGCGCTTTCGTCTTCAGATCGGAGATGCCGTACGCTTTAGTCCATTCTTGGTCTCCCTTGCGGAACAGGACGACGGCGCCCGGGATGGCGTTCTCTTGCATCAGCCGCTCGACGGTGGCGTTCACCTTCGCTTCGTCGACCGGCCACTGGCCGAAAGCGGTTGCGCAGGTCGCGCAGAGAACGAGCGGAGCGATTACAAGCGAGTGGAGACGTACGTTGCGCATTGGATTTCTCAACAGGTTTTCAGGGGCGGTTGGGTCGATACCCCAACTATTGGTTATGCATTTGCTGGGGCGTGTGATTCCGATTGGGCCAGTCGCACCAGATCGGGAACGCGGGATCTTAGAGAGGTCGGATGGGGGAAGCATGAAGATATAGGAAGCCGGGGCTCAATGTGGGTTAGCATTTGAAGATGTTCAACGTCTCGATGCCTTCCAACAAGGAGCCCGGCCGTGGCCTATTTTATCGCGTTTGATACACATTGCGAGTT
>NZ_SJPF01000006.1:300000-428593 GCF_007859755.1 Blastopirellula retiformator
TGTCGGGGTTCACGTAACCCTGCGGCCAGCGAATGAACGCGATCGGGTTCCCCCAGCCATCGAGCACTTCCGGCACGCCGTCGCCGTCGGTGTCGCCGACTTCGCTGTCGTGCAAAAACTCGAGAGCGCTCGTCTCACCATCGTTGATCGACGCCAAGATGAGATAAAGGCACTCGGCGTGCTGGTTTTCGGCCGTCCAGGCGGCATAGGCGGCAGTCCAGTTTCCCTCGTTGTTGGTGAAGGCCTCCACCGCGCGCTGATGGCGAGCGTAGGTCGCCGAGTACTTGCCCGACGTAAGCCCACGATGGTCCACAAACAGGTCGGTCTTACGATCCGGCATTTCTTGCAACATCACGGCGCGGATCTGATCGACGCGTGCCCGAGCTTGAATGATCGCATTGCCAGTGGCGGGCCGCGGCGTGCGCCGCGTCCGGTAGCTCTCGTAACGGTTCATCAGGAACTCGTTGAGCTTTTGGATCTGCGAGCGAGTGCGGGCTTCGCGAGCCGTTTCGGCGGCGCCGGCCAAGGCGACCAGGACCATGCCGGACAACAGGCCCAGGATCGTCACCACGACCAGCATTTCGACCAGCGTAAAGCCGCGGCGTGTTGTTCGCGCGTCGTTACGCAACATTATTCAGGCTCCTTGTTTCGCAACGGCCCCTGAGCGAAGTTGGTGATGTTGTCGCGATCATCGACGGTGTAGGGAGTCGCGGTCAGCGGCGTAATGGTGGCGCTGCCGAAACCGGTCGGATAGACCTTCGCGAACAGCGGATTGGGATTCGCGCTGTAGTCGTCGGAGTAGTCGCCGAAGTGACCGTCGAGCCCGGCGCAAATAATTTGGAACGAATCGGGATTCACGAAGCCAGACGTCGCCCCAACCTGTTGAAAGTAGGGACGGGCTTGCCCGATATCAACGGAGTAAGTGGACGGATCGAGTGGAAAGCGAGCCACCACGGACGAACCATCCCAGTAGCTGCGCGAGTTGAAATAAACGTACGGCGCTTGGCTGGAAGGCGGGTAGTACTCGTACCAGTAGTCGCCGTCCTGGTCTCCTAAACGCTCGATCGCAAATTCGAAATACTTCTTACGATCCCCTGCCCCGGTCAAGGGATGCTCCACGTCGGAGCTATATCCCATCAGCGCCAAGACAAAGGCTTCGGTTGGACCGATCGTGGCGAGGTCGACGTCGTTGCCCGACGCATCCGGCGAAATCACTCCGGCGGCGATCATATTGTTGATCGCCTGCTGATCGTCCGCGTCACTCCACTCCAACAGCCCGTTGCTCGACGGCTTATCCAAGTTCGACAAGCGGGGAAAAATCTTCCGCAAGTGAGAAGTCATCTCCGCCAGGCGAAGCGTGCCGGTGCCGTACACCGCCGCGTTCAAATCGGGCGGGTAGGCCCCGTGGTCCGACTTGTACAGCTTGACGGCCGCTTCCAATTGGGCCAGCTCGGCGGTAATCGCCCCTTCCCGCACCGTACCGACCGCTCGTGGGATCGCCACCAGCGCCAAGCCGGCCAGGATGCCGATGATCGTGATGACGACCAGCAGTTCGACGAGCGTGAAGCCGGGCTTCTGGAATCGTCGCTGTTGTGCAAATGCCCGAGTTTTCATGGCGAACCTTTCCTGGTAAACGCGTCGGCTTCGATGCCGCGGTTCCGTTCGATGGTGTATGGGTAGATTGTTTTTGGGAGTCGAGAGAGGACGGCTGGCGAGCGTCCTCTCTCGGTTTTTACAAGGATTTACGACAGGTTCTGAATCAAGCTAACCAGCGGCAGGAAGAGCGAGACGACGATAAAGCCGACCGACACGCCGAGGAACACGATCAAGATCGGCTCCAACAGCTTGGTCAGCGACTCGGTCATCACTTTCACGTCTTCGTCATAGGTGTCGGCCACCTTGAAAAGCATGGTATCGAGTTCACCGGTCTCTTCACCCACGTCGATCATGTTCGTCACGAACAATTCGACGATGCGGCGTTTCATTCGCATGAAGTACCACAGGGCGCCGCAGACCGCACAGACGGCGATCGTTTGCGGAGCGTACTGCGCCACGTCGCCCGGCACGACCATCAGGCCGAATGCCGGAAGCGCCGGAAACAGCATCCACAGGAAGAGCGCGACCGGATGAAACGGCGCCCGGGCGTTTTCTTCCATCGGTTTGAAGATCGATTCGCCTTCTTTAATCGACTCGGCGACGTTGTGATACATCTTTTCAAACATCGCGTGTCCCGACGTATCGCGGGCGATGTTCAAGCATTCCAAAATCGGCACGCCGGACGCGATCAGCGTTCCGAGGGTTCGCGTCGTCCGGGCCAGGATGTTCTTTTCCTGCAACCGTCCAGCGATTGGGATGTTCAGGAAGAACAAGTCCCAGCCCATGCGGCCATGCTTAAACTTCCGCAGCAGTTTAATGAACAGCACGATCGCCATCGGGATCAGCGGGATCACATACCAGTAGTTGACGATCGCCGTCGACATGGTGATCAGCAACTGCGTCGGTGGCGGCAGCTCCAGCTCGAAGTCGTCGAAGATCGTCTTAAACACCGGCACGATCTTGATCATGATGAAGGTCAAGATGCCGACCGCCACGGTGATCACGACCGCCGGGTAAATCATGGCGCCTTTGACCTGACGTTTCAGGTCTTCGTCACGTTCCATGAAGTCGGCCAGACGCAGCAGAATGATTTCCAAGGCGCCGCCCGCCTCACCGGCTTTGATCATGTTGACGTACAAGCGGTTGAAGCACTTGGGGCACTTGGCCATCGCTTCGGAGAGCCCGGCGCCCGACTCGATGTCTTCGCAGACGTCCATCAGCGAGTTCTTCAAGCGGCCCGGCTTCGATTGTTTCTCGAGAATCTTCAGGCTCCGCAAGATCGGCAGACCGGCGTTTTGCAGAATCGCCAACTGACGCGTAAACGTGGTCAGCTGACGGCTGCTGACGCCGCCGATCGCAAAGGTGCGGCCTGATTTAGCGCCCCGCTTACCGCCGGCCGCCGCCCGCTGTTTCTTTTCAGAAATGCGGGTAATGAAGTAGCCCATCTGGCGTATAGTGGCCACCGCTTCATCTTCGGTCGGCGCATCAATCACATCGCGGATCTCCTGACCCTCGGTGTCCATCGCTTCGAATTGATAGGTAGGCATGATCGTTTCCCGCGTTGCAGCCTGGGTTTGTCGAGCGGCGCGGCTGGTCGCAATGCTCGAAGGGTATTTGGCGTCTGGCGATTATTTCGCACCGTCGCTCAGTTCTTGTGAATTCAACGTGTAGGTTTCTTCAATTTCTCGCGATGGCGTCCGATTGACGCGAGAGCGAGACGTTTCGCAGCGGTTACGCTTCAAGCACCGTTTCGCGAACGACCTCTTCAATCGTCGTCAAACCGTCGTACGCCAAGTTCATGCCGGCGTCGCGAAGCGTCGTCATTCCAAACCCGCGAGCCACCTCGCGAATTTCGTCGGTCGACGAGTTCCGCATGATCATGTCGCGGATGTCGTCGTTCATCAGCAGTAGTTCGTACAGGCCGATGCGTCCTTTGTAGCCGGTGTTGTTGCAGTTTTCGCAACCGACTCCTTTGAAGAACTTGCGGCCGGCCAGCTCTTCGGGCTTCATCTGCAGTTCGTACAGCATATCTTTGCTGGGGATCGTCTCTTCGCGGCATTGGCTGCAAATGCGACGGACCAAACGCTGCGCCAAGATCGCTTCGACCGTAGCGGTGATCATGAACGTCGGGATCCCCATGTCCTTTAGACGAGTCACCGTCGAAGGCGCGTCGTTGGTGTGCAGCGTGCTGAACACCATATGCCCGGTCAGCGACGCTTGAATCGCAATCTCGGCCGTCTCGCGATCGCGGATCTCACCAACCAGAATCGTGTCGGGATCTTGCCGCAAAATCGCCCGCAGACAGTTGGCGAAGGAATTGCCAATGTCGGCGTCGATCGGAATCTGCACGATCCCGTCGATGTCGTACTCGACCGGCTCTTCGGTCGTAATGATCTTGTCCGAGACTTCGTTCATTTCGCTGAGGGCCGAATACAACGTGGTCGTCTTGCCGGAGCCGGTCGGGCCGGTCACCAACACGATGCCGTTGGGACGCTCCATCACCTTGCGAAACTCTTTGAGCGTCACCGGATGCATGCCGACCTTTTCCAGATCGAGCGACACGACGCTGCGGTCCAAGAGTCGCATCACGACGCTTTCGCCAAACATCGTCGGCAAGACCGAAACCCGCAGGTCGACCGGGTGGCCGCCGACGGTCAATTCGATACGTCCGTCCTGCGGCATGCGGCGTTCGGCGATGTCCAGATTCGCCATCACCTTGATGCGGGTCGTAATCGCAAACGCCAAGTGGCGCGGCGGCGGAACCATTTCAAACAACACGCCGTCCGCTTTCACGCGAATGCGGAACTCTTCTTCAAACGGCTCGAAGTGAATATCGCTGGCGTGATCCTTGATCGCCATCAGCAACACCATATTCAGCAGCTTGCGAACCGGCGCGCTGTCGGCCAACGCCTCGGCGTCGGTAATGTCGATCGGGCCATCCCCCATCAGCGCTTCCGCCGCTTGGGCCAGGTTGGCGTCGGTCTCCAGATCGTGCACCAGGCTCTCGAAGCTTTCGGTATCTTCCGAGTAGTAGCGATCGAGCGTCTTCTGGATGTCCCGCTCGGTGGCGACGACGATCCGGATCGAGTGCCCCAGGAACTGACGCAGTTCGTCCTGCGTCGACAGGTTCTGCGGTTCGCAGGTGGCGACCGTCAGCTCGTTCATGTCTTCGTCAAACGCGACCGGAATCACCTTGTACAGCTGCGCCATCGGCTCGGTCACGCGAGCCAACAAATCGCCGGCGATCGAGACGTCGTCCAGACTGACGACCTGCATCCCCAGCTGTTCGGCCAAGGCCTGCACCAACTGATCGTCGGTGATCAGATTCATGTCTTCAGCGATCTTGCCGATCGGCTGATGTTCGGCCTGTTGCTCCTGCTCTTCCAGCAACAGCACCAGTTGTTCATCGCTGATGAACCCTAAGTCGACCAGAATCTGTCCCAGGCGTCGAATCGCCATAGATAAGTCCTTGCTGCTGCTGTTTGGCTAAAGCTGGTTGGTGATAAGTCTCTGTCGTCTTACGCCGTTAGTGAGCCGACGATTCGGCCGGCTCGTCAAATTCCATGCCGCGACGGGCGTCGGCGATGCGCTTGGCCAGCGAGGTCGGATCGTGCGCCTTGCCCAGCGCTTCCTCCTGCGACACCTTTTCCGCTTTCCACAAGTTGTAAAGCGAGTCGTCCATCAGGATCATCCCGTGCTTGGCGCCGGTCTGAATCATCGACGGAATACGGAACACCTTGTTTTCGCGGATCAGGTTCTTGATGCCGGAGGTGCAGTTGAGCAACTCGTAGGCCGCACAACGACCGCCGCCGATCTTGGGGCAGAGCGATTGCGACAACACGCCGATCAAACCTTCGCCCAACTGCGTGCGGATCTGATCCTGCTGATTGGTCGGAAACACGTCGATAATACGGTTGATCGTACCGGCGGCGCTGTTGGTATGGAGCGTGCCGAACACGACGTGCCCCGTTTCCGCCGCGGTAATCGCCGCTTCGATCGTTTCCAAGTCGCGCATTTCGCCCACCAGGATCACGTCCGGGTCCTGACGCAACGCACGACGAATCGCTTCGGCGAAGGACGGGACGTCGACGCCGACTTCCCGCTGGTTGACCGTCGATTTCTTGTGGTAGTGATAAAATTCGATCGGGTCTTCGATCGTGATGATGTGATGGTCGACCGTCTCGTTGATGTTGTTGATCACGCTGGCCAGCGTCGTACTCTTACCGGAACCGGTCGGCCCGGTCACCAAAAAGAGACCACGGGGCCGCTTACACAGCTCGATCACCTTTTCAGGCAAGCCAAGCTGCTCCGGCGTCAGCATCGAGTTCGGAATCTGACGCAACACCATCGAGATGTTGCCCCGTTGGCGAAACACCGACACGCGGAAACGGGCCAGGTCGCTAAAGGCGAAACCAAAGTCGGCGCTGCCTGACTCTTGCAATTCTCGCTGGCACCGTTCCGGCGAGATGCTTTTCATCAGCGAAACGGTGTCTTCCGGAGTGAGCGATTTCGTATCGAGTTGTCGCATTCTGCCGTGCAAGCGAAACACCGGCGGCTGTCCGACGGTTATATGAATATCGCTCGCGCCTTGCTTCACGGCGGCTTGCAACAACTTGTCGATCAGAATCGTGGCCATACGAATCCTTAATTACATTCAACAAGAGGGCGCATCACCCCTCGGCAGGAATGACGCCAAAACGAAATCGACTCGCGTGAACGAATCTCGTCTGCGAGATGCGTCAGGAGCCGGTTTGGGTTGTTAATAGGAATGAATCACGGTCGAGCTATCCAGCGTACGAAGCGTCGCCTTGCTTGTGGCGCTTCAAGACAACTGCGATTCCAGACGAGGGATATAGGGATTGTCTGGACGCCGTTATCAGGATCTTGCTGGCTCCGACCTGATCAGGCCGGAAGTCGTCGTGCGATCCGTTCTGCTGCGTGGATGAGGATAGGGGAAAAGGAATAGGAAAGCTGGCGGATCGTTGTCATTGTCACCGCGCGGCCGATGAAATCCAGGAAATGGTCGGAATCGCGGCGCATTTCGTAAAAACGGATTCCCCCGGCCATGCGACGTAATCTACACCCGCTGCGAAAAGTGGGCGGGTTGCGCCGATCCTAGGAGTGCGATTACTTCTCCACCTGCTTGGCGACGCGAAAGACCTCCTCCAGGGTGGTCAGTCCTTTCATCGCCTTGGCGATGCCATCGTCATACAAGGTCGCCATCCCCAGCCCCACGGCGGCGCGTCGAATCTCCTGAGTCGACGCTCCCTCGAACGCTAGCTCCCGGATTTTGGCGGACATCGGCATCAATTCAAAGATACCGCGGCGTCCCTTATATCCGCTTCGCTGGCAGTTGCCGCACCCTCGTCCCTTCATGAACGTGGCGTTGGCCGCGTCCTCGGGCGAAATGCCGGCTTCTTCCAAAACCGCGTCGCTGGGGGTAAATGGCGACTTGCATTTGTCGCAGATGATCCGCACCAAACGCTGTGCAAGCACCCCAATGATTGTACTCGCAACGAGATAAGGGGGAACCCCCATGTCAACGAGACGTGTAATGGAACCGGGCGCATCGTTCGTATGCAGAGTACTGAAAACCAAGTGTCCAGTTAAAGAAGCTTGGATTCCCATCGAAGCCGTCTCTTGATCGCGCATTTCCCCCACAAGGATGATGTTCGGCGCCTGACGCAACATCGCCCGAATGATCCGGGCAAAGTCGAGCCCAATGTCGTGGCGGACCTGCGTCTGGTTGATCCCCGGCAGGTAGTACTCAACCGGATCCTCGGCGGTGATGATCTTGCTGTCGGGACGGTTCAGCTCGTTGAGCGCGGCGTAGAGCGTGGTCGTTTTTCCGGAACCGGTCGGTCCGGTAACCAGAATGATGCCGTTGGGCCGCTTGATGAGACTTTGAAACTTCTGGAACGAGGCTTCCGACAGACCCAACTGCCGAACCCCCACTTTAATACTATCTTTATCCAGAATACGCATGACGATCGACTGACCATGGTTGGTCGGTATCACATTGACACGCAGGTCGATCTCTTTGGTACCAATGTCCGCCTTGATACGGCCGTCCTGACAACGGCGGCGTTCGGCGATGTCAATTCCGGCCAGAATCTTGATCCGCGAAATCAGGGCGCCCAACATCCGCCGGGGGGGGCTATCTCGCTCGACCAGCACGCCGTCGATCCGGTAGCGAATCCGGACGCGGTCTTCAAACGGCTCGACATGAATGTCGGAAGCCCGCAGCTGAACCGCCTCGTTGATCATCAGCTGCACCAGGCGGACGACCGGGGCCGAGTTATCGTCGACCGCCGAGGTTTCGGCGTAGGTCTGCGTATCCTCCTGCATCGTGTCGGTGAAGTCGATCGCCGTATCGGTGAATTCCTGGAGCATCGTATCGGCCGATTCGCCTTCCTGCTGGCCGTAATAGCGGTTGATCGACTCCAGGATGTTTTCGCGGGGGGCGAGTGCGATCTCAACCTTACGGTTCAAGATAAACCGCAGCTTATCGAACGCCTCGAGGTCGAACGGATTGCTCACGATCACCCGCAGCGCCCCATCTTCTTCCGACATCGGCATGATGACGTTTTCGCGGGCGACCGATTCCGGCACCAGTTCGACCGCTGACGGATTGATCAACACCGAGTCGAGGTCGATATATTCCAGCCCGTGCTCCTGGGCGAGCGCCTTCATCACGTCGGCGCCGGTCGCATATCCGAGTTGGACGAGCGCATCGTGGACCTGGAGTTTCTTCTTGTCTGCTAGTTGCTCCGCTTCGGCCAACTGATCGGGGCCAACGATGCCACGACGAATCAGATTTTCCGCGAAGTCTCCGAGTGTTCCAGCCAAGGCGCAATCCTCCCGAACGCGATAGGTCGCTGCGAGCGCAGTTATTGACGAAAAGTCAGAATATAAGGAATCACACGACATCAGAATAGCTTTGGACGTCGCGCATCATCCCCGAGGACGAGTTCCCTCATCATGTATCATGCTTCGGAAACCGTAGTCGCGTCAACCGATTGGTAAGTCGAAGAAGCGCCGAATTTTACGGTTCTTTCCGCCCAGCCGGCCAAATCTTCAAAACCACGCTCGGGTGATCGTTGCCGGGGTTCTCGTATTCGACCTCTTTCCGCAGTTGCAGATCCCCCAACAGGCCGAAATGCCGCGCTTCGTTGCGTTCTTCGATCCACTTCCCCCCCTTGATGGCCAGAAGCTGATCAAACGAGGCCCAATGGGGGGCCAGCCAGGTGAGCAGCTTTTTCAGCGGGGCGACGGCGCGGCAAACGATCGCGTTGTACCGGAAATCTTCGAGCAAATCTTCCGCCCGGGCATGATAAACCGGAATCGAAAGCCCCAATTGGCCGACGATCTCTTCGAGCGCCTTCGCTTTTTTCGTCACCGAATCGCACAAAGAAACCTGCACGTCAGGACGTAGAATGGCGATGATGACGCCGGGGACGCCGCCGCCGGAACCGAGATCAAGGATCTCATCCCCCGGCTTCAGCTGCCCCGCCAGGGCGAGACTATCCAGAACGTCTCGCGCCACGAAGCGGTCGTAGTCGGTATGACGCGTGAGATTCAGCTTTTGATTCATTTCCCACACCACCTGCACGTAACGGTCGAGCTCGGCGGCGATCGCCGGGTCAAGCGGAGCGCCATGCGCGGTAAGCGCTTCTTGGAGCGTGTCGAATTTCGGGGCAGGCGGGGGAACTTCGTTCAAAGCGATTCTCTTCAAGTAAGCGACCAAAACCAATCTACTAGATTCGGCCCTGCGGCCCTTGGCGACAAGAGGGGGACCGCCGCGTGAGCAACCGTATTTCCCGTCGAAGTTTGCTGCTGAGCGCCTCTGCCGCCGCGATCGCCCCCCATTTGCCGCAGCAAGCCCAGGCAAGATCCCCCAACGAGCGACTCCGGCTCGGCTTTATTGGCGTCGGCAACCAAGGCTTCAGCAACCTGGCCCTTTGCCAGGACGAAGAAGTCGCCGCCCTGTGCGACGTCGACGCGCGGTACCTGAACGAAGCCAGCGCGCGATTCCCCGCGGCGGCCGGCTTTCGCGACTTTCGCGAGATGCTGACCTCGGCCAATCTCGACGCCGTCGTCATCAGTTCGCCCGACCATACGCACGCCCTGGCCAGCTTGCTGGCGATGCAACAGGGGCTGCACGTCTATTGCGAAAAGCCGCTTTCCAACAACTACGACGATTGTCAGGTGATGGCGGCCGCCGCGAAAGACTCCCAGGTCGTCACCCAGTTCGGCGTACAGCATCACGCCAAACGGGGCTATCGGCGGCTGCGGCAGATCTTGCAGGCAGGCGAACTCGGCCAGATCAAAGCGATCCATGCCTGGTCAACCGCTCCCTTCTGGCCACAAGGCGTTTCGCGACCTACCGGCGACTATCCGGTCCCCGAATATCTCGACTGGAATCTCTGGATCAGCGGCGCCCCGATGCGTCCTTATGCGCCCGGCTATCATCCGCTGCAGTGGCGCGGACACTGGGCTTTTGGTAGCGGCGCGCTGGGAGACAACGGCTGCCATTTGCTCGATCCAATCGTCAGCGGTCTGCCGATCACGGCGCCAACGACGATCGAGGTCAAAACCTCCGGCGACGGTTCGAACGAATCGCCGCCGAGCTGGAGCGTGGTGAAATACCAGGTCGCCTGCACCGGTGCGCCCGCGATTCCGCTGACCTGGTACGACGGCGGCCAAAAACCGTCGGCCGAAGTGGTTGGCGTCCGCCGCGTTCCGGACGACGGCATTTTGATCGTCGCCGAGCGATCCAAGGTTTACGCCGGCAAGTTTGGCGGGATGCCCCAGATTGTGCCCGGGACTGCGCAAGACGGCTTTCAACTTTCGCCCCTGACGATGGAAGACCCCAGCAACCACCATCAACAGTGGCTGGCTGCGATTCGTAGCGGCGGACCAACCGACTGTCCTTTCTCTTATGGGGCGCGGCTGACGTCTCTCTGCCTGCTTGGCAATGTCGCCGTTCGGCTCAACCAGCGCGTTACTTGGAACGATGCCGCCCAGCGGTTTGAAGACGCACCCGCCGCCGATGCGCTACTGAAGACGACCCAACGCCAAGGGTGGAAATTCCCCCAAATGCATTGATTTTCACCAAATCCATAGACAAACAAAATCTGACCGTGATTCTTGTCGCGAAAGTAGACGCCCTTTTTCCGCAATTTTGAGCACCTAACAGAAAAGTCGTTATTGCACGCCAGCTGAATATCTATCGCAAAACTAACCATTTGTTTTCGTTATTGGCGTACTCTCCCCCTCAAACAACCTCGCAGGGATGGGCTCGCAAAATAGCGACGTAAGTCGCTATTTTGCGAGCCGCGAAGAGCTACGGTCTGAGCCTGGCGAGCTCGAGTCGTACATTCTGTTCGGCTGAGCATCGGCGCCGGGCGAGCGAATTTTGCCCAGGGGTAAAAACGGCCACTGCCGCAGGGTAAGATAAAAACACCCGTCCGCCGGCAAAATGGGCCGACGACCTGCCCCCGCACAATTCTCACAAGGCCTCGATCGCATGAGAATCCTCGCCTCTTTCCTGATCTTCTGCGCGCTGACCAGCTCGCTGCTGGCCCAAGACGCGGCTACCAAGTCCGCCAAGCGTCCCAACGTGCTGTTCATCCTGACCGATGATCAGCGGTACGACGCCCTCAGTTGCATGGGGCATCCCCATCTGAAGACGCCGCATGTTGACCGACTGGCCAATGAAGGGTTGCTCTTCAAGAACCACTTCTGCACCACTTCGCTTTGTTCCCCCAGCCGCGCTTCGATCCTTAGTGGCCTCTACGCGCATGCCCATGGCGTGGTCAACAACTTTACCGACTACCCGTCCGACTTCGTCAGCTTCCCGATGCGGCTGCAGCAGGAAGGTTACGAAACCGCCTATCTCGGCAAGTGGCACATGGGCGAAGAGAACGACGAGCCCCGCCCCGGCTTCGATTACTTCGTCACTCACAAGGGACAAGGGAAGTACTTCGATACCGAGTTCAACTTTAATGGCCAGGGCCGCAAGGTCGTGCCGGGCTACTACACCACCGTCGTCACCGACATGGCCGAAGATTGGCTCCGCAAGCGCGACGGCGACAAGCCATGGTGTCTGATGGTCGGGCACAAGGCGCCCCACAGCTTTTACCTGCCCGAGGAAAAGTACGAACAGACCTTCGACCAGGTCGACATCCAATACCCCGAGACCGCCTTCCATCTCGAAGACAAACCGGCCTGGTTCAAGAAGCGACTCGATACCTGGCACGGCATCTATGGCCCGCTCTTCGACTGGCGCAAGAAGTTCCCCGACGACAGTCCCGAGGCGGTCGCCGACTTTGCCCGCATGGTCCGCGCCTATTGGGGCACGATCCTCTCGGTCGACGACAGCGTTGGCCGGCTGTATGACTATCTCGACAAGACCGGCCAGCTCGACAACACGCTGATCGTCTTCACCTCCGATAATGGTCTGCTCGAAGGGGAACATGGCATGGTCGACAAACGGACCGGCCACGAGCCGTCGATCCGCATTCCGCTGGTCGTCCGCTATCCCGGGCTCACGCCGGCCGACCAGCCGAAGGTGATCGACAACATCTCGGCCACCATCGACTTCGCCCCGTCGATCCTCGACATCTGCGGCGCCCGGCCGCTCGACAACATCCATGGCAAAAGCTGGAAACGCCTAGCCCAAGGCGACGACGCCAGCTGGCGCGACAGTTTCTACTACGAGTACAACTACGAACAGCAGTTCCCCTACACCCCCAACGTCCGGGCTCTGCGGACCGACCAGTACAAATACATCCGCTACCCACACGGCGACGGCTCGCCCGACCGACATATGGCCGAACTCTACGACCTGCAGGCCGATCCGCAGGAAGACAAGAACCTGATCAACGATCCCGCCTACGCCGCCAAAGTGAAACAGCTCCGCAAAGAACTCGACCGCCTGATCGCAGTCCACGGCAACGGCAAACCCGACGAAATGCCCATCGACCAAGGCATCCAATCCGGCCTGCCGGATGAGAAGATCCGGTAGGGCAGGCCGCGGCGGCCGAAGTCTAAAGTAGGGTGCGTCCAGACGCACCAAGCCCCGCTAACCAACGCCAGATTCCACTTCGCGTGGCAACGCAGACGTTACTTCTGTGCGTTGCCACGCAAGGCAAAGGCAGTCCGCACGCGCAATCTCTGGTGCGTCCAGACGCACCCTACCCGGACTTATCTCTTAGTTTGAACAGTTGCGGATTGGTCTCAAGCAGGAATCAGATACACTCCAACCGCGACCGCAAACGTAAAAATGGTGTTGCGGATTGGTCTCAAGCAGGAATCAGATACACTCCAGACCAACGCAAGCTTGATAATTGGCTAGTTGCGGATTGGTCTCAAGCAGGAATCAGATACACTCGAAACCGCCAGCTTTGCCATTCCGTCGTGGTTGCGGATTGGTCTCAAGCAGGAATCAGATACACTCTAGAATCTTGCGGCTGACGAGCACCAACGGTTGCGGATTGGTCTCAAGCAGGAATCAGATACACTGCGCTTCGCGTGTTGGATCGTATCCGTAGTTGCGGATTGGTCTCAAGCAGGAATCAGATACACTACGATGGGTCAAACGGCCTATTCGTACATAGTTGCGGATTGGTCTCAAGCAGGAATCAGATACACTCGCAGGACCTGTGAATGCGTCAGGACCTGTGTTGCGGATTGGTCTCAAGCAGGAATCAGATACACTCGCAGGACCTGTGAATGCGTCAGGACCTGTGTTGCGGATTGGTCTCAAGCAGGAATCAGATACACTCCGACGACGCGAGCAACCACCAAACGAGGCGTTGCGGATTGGTCTCAAGCAGGAATCAGATACACTGCCTTGATCGCTGACGACTTTTCGCGCAATGTTGCGGATTGGTCTCAAGCAGGAATCAGATACACTCGTCCCGATAGTCATTGATTGCGGAAGTCAGTTGCGGATTGGTCTCAAGCAGGAATCAGATACACTCTGCAGCTGCGGCAATTCTCGGAGATCGGGTTGCGGATTGGTCTCAAGCAGGAATCAGATACACTTAATAGTACCGGAGCGATGCGACATTGGTAGTTGCGGATTGGTCTCAAGCAGGAATCAGATACACTGTAGTCCGCCGCCGCCCGTAGCTTCTCTTCGTTGCGGATTGGTCTCAAGCAGGAATCAGATACACTACGATATGGGAGGTGGTCGCCTTCGTTTTTGTTGCGGATTGGTCTCAAGCAGGAATCAGATACACTCAGCGCAGCTTTCAATTTTGGATCCATTGCGTTGCGGATTGGTCTCAAGCAGGAATCAGATACACTGGCGATACATTATCATGTTCGCCAGGAAGCGTTGCGGATTGGTCTCAAGCAGGAATCAGATACACTACCTGCCTGCTAAACGACTGTGACAACACGACTTGCGTGCGAGATTCGCTAAAAAAGTTCGAGCTGATTGGGCATTCCTGGGCGACATTCACGTAGTTTTCCCAGCATAAATTCCATTCGTTCGTATTGTTTGTCGGTAATGGAAAGGACCGCGACCTCTCCCTCCGGCGGCAGAAATGCGCGGAGTCTCCGCAAATGGACTTCGGCATTTTCTTTCGAGGCACAAGGCCTAAGATAGATCGAGTATTGCATTCGATAGAAGCCATCTTCAAGCAGTTTCTTACGAAATAAGGCATATTCCTTTCGCGCCTGCTTGGTATCGGTCGGCAAGTCGAACATCGCCATGATCCACATCGCTCGGTACCCGCTTATTCGCATGGAACGGGAATCTCCAGCGCCGTCTGTTCCTTCCTCAAACAGCGCACCAAAGAGCCAAGCATCCGGTGCAACTGAACCATCCATGGCCCCTTCTCACCTCCCAAGGTGGTCTGCTGGGTGAGCAGTTTCAGCAACTCTCCCTTGCATTCCTGTGAAAGCGAATCGTAGCCTTGACGATGAAGTTCGCGAACCCGCTCATCCACCATCGGACGAAACGGCTCGATTAGATCGTCCGCCAAACAGAAAGGGTTGGCGCGATTGCGATGATGCAGGCCAATCGCTGGCGTTAGCCCTGCCGAAACGATCGCCCGGGCGATTGCTGCGCGCAAGACGGCATAACCATAGTTCAGTTGTGCGTTGAGCCCGCCTCGATCCGGGTCGCGCCGAAACTCAACCTCCGGATACCAGTATTGCCAATAGATTTTGGCGGCACGCGCTTCCACATTGGACGTATCGCCTGACTTCACGTGCGAAATCAAAGCCTTGAGACGCTGCCGCCCGCCACAACTATCAGGTAGGACGGCGGCTTGAGCGTCAATCTTCGCACAGACGATTTGTCGCCACAGTCGCTTACAAACCGGTTTCGGCGCAGCGATCTGCTCCTGCAATCGCCAAACGACCTCACTATGATCGGCGATCGGAAGCAAGATGGCCGCGGGCAAATGATTGACGCCGCAAATCACGACCGCCGCATTGGACTCGGCCAGATGACGAAGCGCTGCATGCGTGTAGGTCGTTCCAGGATGGTCGACCACCACCATCCCGATTTCTTCACAGGGAATCGAGTGAACGATCTCCCCATCGCGTTTGAAAGTGAGTTGCTTGTGCCGCAGCCCTAAATGCACCGCCTCGCGAGAAATCTCGACCGTTCGTTTGATCATAAGAACCCAAACTTCGATTCAACGAAAGTGAAGTTGGGTCATCCTTGACGCAATAAACGCTTGGTTGGCATTGTAGTTGGGCAAAAATGCGATTCAACGCGTTTAATCGTTCGCGTCCCGAATTTGTCCCAGCGGCGTGGCGGTCACCTTGCGCGCCTCACGTTGCTGCAAATTCTTGGGGGTCAAATAAAGATTGTCTTTGTTGATTTCCGCCACGGGCCGCGCATCGGTATGTCGTTTGTAGTAAACGCGTTTACTACGCTGATCGATCTTGCGAACAACGCACAAGATAATCTCGCCGTCGTCCTGCGTCATTTCAAACATCTCGCCGATCGACAACGACATCACAAATCGCCCCTCGGCGCCATCATCGCGAGCCACCATGTTACCGCAAGCTTCGGCGTCTTTCGCGCGGCGGGCGGCGTCCCACATCACCGTCACGCTTCCTTTCCAAACCTCTTCCCCTTTTTCTTCGACCGCAAAGTAAGAAATATGATGGTTGCTGCCGGGCTTGGTCAATTGCAAGCGGTCTCCTTCGCGCAGCGGCCTGAACGTTTGCCCTTCCTCAACCATTCGTACTTTCTTGATCGGCGTTCCGGACGGCATTTGGGGAGCGTTCTCGCCGCTAAACGCGTCCTTGGGAATGGCTCCTGGTTTTGTAGGATCGATCTGCCGCTGGCGCAAATGATCTTGCAGGATGCGGCGAATCGTCACGTCCCGAACCTTCTCCAAGTGTTTCGTGTTCGTCAGATCGGTCACCGCCTTACGACGCACGACGACTTGTGGATCTTCGACCCACCCCTTCGCCCACGGGCGGTCCGCTTGCGGCCTCGGCGTCTCCGCTTTCTGGGTAGCGCCGTAAATCGTCGCCTCGTGTAACGCGCCTTGAATCCGGCGTCGAACTCGATGCGAGACCTTCAGTCTCCCTAAAGCGTCCGCGACATCGCTGCGAAACTTCGGCCATGGGAATTCCATGTCCCTGCCGCGCGCCTTGGCCAGCGCATGCAGCCGTTTCGCGTCAGTCAACCCGACGACCACCGCGTCAATTGCGTGATGTCGATGGTCCGCGCGATTCTTCCGCTGCGATCCATCCGCGTTCAACAACGCATTGAGTCCCCATTGATGACGTAGTTCCGCCGTCATCGGCCCTTTCACCGTCGTGATCGGAACGCCAAGTCCTTTCAGATATTGGACCACCAAGCGACTAATATAGGTCGTATCGCGAAGTTGACGCTCAACGAATTCCGAAAGTTCGACATGCTCTTGCACAAAACGCTGACGCTTTCCATAAGAAAGCCGTTGTGCCCTCAATAGCAGTTCGTCGAAACGACTCTTGTCGTGCCCCAGCCATTCCCACGGCGTCTTGTCTCCCTTTTCGTTATTTGCCGTGCGATGCGCAATTACCTTGTTCGCCATGGAGTCGTCCAGGCTGCGCCACCGAGGCAAGATGTGGTCGACGTCAACCTCGCCGGAGTCGAAAAGTTGCGCCTGACTGATCGCCTTTCCGGTGTAAATGCAAACGCCTCCCTGCTCCTGCCAAAGCAGATAGCGTTGGATATTGCGACGGGTTGAACGAACCGGCGGCTTCAACTCTTGCAGCGTCTTCGCGATCGCGGCATTCTCGCGTTCTCGTTTCGCATTGGCGATTCGGATCTGCGTTCGTTCTTCGGCCGACTTTTTCGCTTCCCGGGCCAATTCAACCCGGATCGTTCCCAGCCGACCGTGTACTCGAATCAACGCGTTCACTACCTTGCGAACCTCATACAACGCTTGCCGCACCAGCGGATTGGGCACTTCGGGCGGCTCCGGAAGTTTTTCGTATTGACGAACCTCGCGTTCATCCGGACGGAGATATCCCGCAGCGTGCAGCGCCGAGTCAGACGCGTCATTGCCCATCAGCGGCATGCCGGCTTCCAGATGAGGCAACAAGTTGCGGATCGCGACTCGGGAATAGTTCGAATATCCCGCGGGGAGGTGAAGGGCGATTGCGATAGCCGCTTCGTCGCTGGTGAGACCGCACTGGTTGGTCAGTTTTTCGATCGCAACATCTTCCCGATCTTCTTCCAGAACAATTCGAATGATCTCATCTTTTACGTCGTCGGCGATATTATTCCATCGCTTCTTACCCAATCCGTTCTTGCCGTTGAACAGCGCGTCGGTTTCGTGTCCCTTCAGCTTCGAACGCTCACCTCGTTCGTAGTTAAACGCCACTGATTCCGGCAGCCCGAACTTTTTTCGAATTTGCGGAAAGGTGCGCTCCTTCGCTTCGCTAAGATAAGCGACGAGCTTCTTGTCAGCGTCGGCCCCAACCAGTTCGACGAAGGAATATTCCTTGCGATCGGCGGGCGAAAAGAGCCGCAAATTATTGACCTCTTGCAGAATGCGGAAACGTTGCGCCAGGCGGTCCGCTTTCGCGCAGCGTTTCTCTTTCGGCTCTAGATCGCAACGCCCGATCATGCTTTTCGGCCAATACATTTTCCGTTGAAAGAAGATGAGCCCGTGCAAACCGAATCGCTTAAGCAAGGTTTCTTCCTTGCGCCGCGCCTCGGGAATGAGCGGATAACTTTTTTTTCCTTCTGAGCCATACCGAAGCGCTTCGGTCAGAAGCTCCGCATGAAAGGAAGACTGTCTTTCCCAGATCTTGTCGAACTCGTCTTCGTACATTGCCCGCAACGTATGGCGACCGCGCAAGCGCGGCAGTGCGTCCTCGTCGCTGACGCCAAGTTGATGAAGATATTGTCCTAAGGTTTCGCAGCCCCGTTCGGCAATCTCTGCCTGCAACTGGGTCATCGCGGCCAGGATCCCCTTCAGTTCGCTTCCGCCGCCGCGATCGGTGGTGCGATTGGAAAGGAAACCGCGCCGCTTGGCGAGATGCAATAAGACTCGCCCGATCTCGTGCGGCGTCAGTTCCTCCAGCAGCGCCTTGGCCCGCAATTCGTAGGGATCGGTCGCTAGAATTTCGGTCTGCGCCTCTAGATCGGCAGGAAAAAGCCCTGCTTTGATCAATGCGTCCTTCAACTGTCGCATTCTTTGCGCTCTCCGGCGGACCTGACGTCGAATTCCCCGGGCAACGCGGCGACTTTGGGACTTCGATTTCTCGCCCCCTTGCTGATCACGATCGACCCCTTCGGGGAAGATGCGGACGCCGCAGTCGATGAGAGTGTCTTTGGAAAAAAGAGCCCAGCCCAAAGACGTTGGGCCAATGTCGAGACCTAGGACCAAATCTGACATAGTCCCCTCGGTGTTTGCTGTGGAAAAGTAAAACGAGTACACTAGCCCTCGTGCTGCGTCACACGACAGATCTCGGCAATCCATCCGGGAGAGATGCACCCCTCCCTTCGAGCCAGCGTACTCTCACATATCAGCCTAGGACCAGGAACTGTTTCGCAAATACAGTCGGCCGAGCCAGTTCTCAATGCGTTTCAAGATTGGCGACCGTCACAGAGGTGCAACTCTGTGACGTTTCCTTTCTTTTGGCCTGATAGAGATAAATGTATCGAAAAGTCCGGCCATGTCAACCAGTATCTTGAAAGCCACCGATGGTTAATTATAATACAACTAGCCCCGATGACACTGGGGAGAATGAAAGTTCCGGTAGTTACTACAACAATGACCACGGTGGCTTTCAGTTGCGAATTGGTCCAAGGAGCGAGATTTTCAGCTTAGGGCACGTCAGCCCCTAAAATTTGGAGGGTTGACGACCCACCGTTGGGCAGGTACGCTGAACAGCAGTGTATCTGATTTCTGCTTGCGACTCTTTTCGTAACAAGAATGAAAAATTCGCAGGCACTGCTCTACGGAGCAACCAGCCGTCATGTCACGTACAGGGCGGCTTTTTTCGTTTCTTGCCGGTCGCTCTGGCGGCATCTTCACCCTCCCAAATCGGTTTGCTCAATTGCTCGATATTTGGGAAAATCTGGGGTTCCGATTTTTCTCACTGAGGTCGAGTTGCCGCGGGCGAAATGGCTGGGCGGTTGCGATCTCGGTGTGCGCTTGTCTTGGGCATGTTGGCAGGAGGGTCGGGCTGGGAAAAAAATGACGCGATTGAGTCCACTCGACTTTCGAAAAAGGGGAAACGGTCCGGTCCGGCGGTCCGCTTGCTGATGGCGAGCAGCGATCGCCGCTGCAGCCGAGGAAGACACTGGCTATGGCCAGTGGCACCCAGGAGGAGACGCTTGCCGTTCGAAAAAAAGCGAAACGGTCCGGTCCAGTTGATCGGTGGTCGTGGATGGGTGAAGGCGGGAAAAAAAGGAGTCGGGTGAGTCCACTTGGTGTGCGAAAAAAAGGGAATCGTCCGGTCCGGTCGCGCCCGGTTTGGCGGAAGGTGATGTGCAGGCTCGGGTTAGGTCGCCCCGGTGGCGCTGAAGAAAAAAAGCTGCGGCCGAGTCCACTCGGCGTGAAAAAACGAAATGGTCCGGTCCGGTGGTCCAGGTTGTTAACGGAGGGCGAAGACATGCTTCAATCGCGCGTGCGACGCGATAAGAGCATGGCGCCAGGTTAAGAAAAAGTTGGAACATGGTCCGGTCCGGTCCGCTTTCCGCTTTTAATCATTCGCTCATTCGGGTTTGATTCGTCATTCTGGTTTCGGCATTCGTCATTTACATTGCGGCCGCATTCCCTCGGCTTGCGCACTCGGGTTCGTGTTTTTGGGAATTTCAATATTGGGTTCGAAATCAAGACAGCCGCCGGGACTTTCGTCGCCGACGGCTGGGAGAGGTTGATTGGGCTGGCAGCCGTGGGGGCTACTTGGTTTCGGTCGGGGCTTCTTCTTTGACCGTCGTTTCGTTGGTCAGGACGGCGGGGGTTTCCTGCTTTTCCTCTTCCGGCTGGTCGTCGGCCGGGGCGGCGGGCGACTTTTCGGTGAGGGCGGTCATCAGCGAGGCCTTGAGTTTCGGCTCGAGCTTCGCTTCGACCTGGCCGGCGATTTTGTCGGTCTGCGTCTTGATTTGGTTGGCGACGTCATCCAGCTTGGCGTTGGCCTGCTTTTTGAGGTCGGCGACGGCGACGTCGAACTGTTTGTTCAGCTTGTCGGACTGGGCGGCGATTTTGGCTTCGGCGTCGGTGCGCAGCTTGGCGATTTCGGCGACCGTTTCCTGCTGCAGCTTTTTCGCTTCGGCGGCGAGCATCGCTTTGGCCGACTTGCGCATGTCGGCGACGGCCGCTTGCAGTTCGGCCTTCAGCGCGGCGGCTTCGGCCTGGATCTGCTCGCTCGATTCGGCAGACAGCTGAGCGGCGTTTTCGGCCTTGGCGGCGGCGACTTGTTGTTCGATTTGACCATTCATTTCCCAGCGGAGCTGCGCGGCGACTTCGGCTTTGATCCGCTCGCGGCGACGGCCGAAGATGCCTGCCTGAACGTCGGCGACGATCACGACCGAAAGAGCGACGACCAGCGGCAGAACGATTCGTTTGGCGTTCATAAGATTTTCCTTAGGTGGGATTTTTTTGATGTGAGGTCTGCGGCTTGGCTCGGATCGCCACACCTTCGCGGCAGGCAAACCGAGCGGCCGATCAACCTCGACTAGGGGAGAAACGGTGGATCAGTTGGGTAAACGGCGACCTCAATCGGGTTGCCGTCGGGATCGTGAAAAAACGTCTGGTGGATGTTGCCGGCGTTGACCCGCTGGATGTAAGGAATGCCGTGGCCTTCCAAAATTGTGGTGATTGCGGCGGGGTCTTCGACCTCAAACGCCAGGTGGCTGGCCCGGGTGTCGATGTCGCCGATCGACGTCTTGAGCGGCGTGGTCCGCTCGATCACGTGGATCTGGATTCCGTACCCGCACAACCAGGCGCCACGAAAATCAAACGGCGGGCGTTCGACTTCACGAAAGCCGAGCACGTCGCGATAAAAGTCGCGGCTTTGGACGGCGTCAGCGGCGGCGACCGCAATGTGCTGCAGCCGGCGGATCGGCAAGGGAGGCGTCATAAGGCGGGAAGGTTTAGAATCGTACTTACTGGCAACATCCGATTTGGCAGGATAAATAGTATAACTGGGCGAGCAAGGCAATTAACAGGGTCAAACTCTGAGATTTGCCATCTCGTGACGAATAGTGGGTAAATTGGGCGTTTGTTTACCTTTGTGCAGGGGGGAAACCATGAAATCGGCGCTGGTCTCGCTGCTGGTTCTGATCGCATTGCCGACGTTTGCGATCGGCGCCGAGGAGGTTGTGCCGGCCGCTGAACAATCGCCGGCGGTGGAGAAGCATGACGAGATCTACTCCTCGCCGACGCATGTTCTTTCGCAATACTTTGGGCGGCGACGATCGGGTCTGCTGACCAGCGGCATGGAGAATGTCGTCGGCGTGACGGCGACCGGGCTGTCGCCGCTGATGGTGTTGTCGGTGACGGGGCCGGTCGTTTACTTCATGACCGAGTCGGACCAGCGGGGCGAGCTGTTCTTCTTTTACCAGCCGTGGTTTTGGATCATCACCGGCATCTGCAGTTTGATCGTGTTGTTCAAGGACACGATCCTGACGTTCGCCAGTTATTTGAAGACGCCGCTGAACATCTTGGGGGCGGTCTTCAATTTCGTCGGCTTTTTGTTTGGGCTGCGGCTGATCATCTATTTGTTGGGCGCCGACTTGGGGACCGATCCGACGCTGACGGAGAAGCTGCTGACGTACCTGACGATTGTGGTGATGCTGGGGTTTTATGCGGCGATCTGGATCTTCGGCAACCTGGTCGAAGTGATCATTTTGCTGTCGCCGTTTCCGCTGGTCGATACGGCGCTGCGGTGCTTGCGAATTGGCGTGGTGCTGGTGATGTACCTCTTGTGCTGGATTCACCCGGCGCTGGGCCTGATGTTTGCGTTGCCGATTTTGATCATCGCCGCGCTGACGATGAACCGTTCGCTGCAAGCGCTGAAGCTGAGCGTGCGGATCATGTGGGACCTGGTGGCGTGGCGCCGCTATCCGCTGACTCTGGAAACGACGAGGCTGTCGGCGTTCACCATGATCAGCTTGCCGCGGACGCCGTGGTTTACGCTGGGGCAGTTGATCAAGAAAGAGAATGGCTGGCACTTTTGCTATCGGCGGTTTTTGCTTGGGCCGCGGGTCGACACGCTGGTCGAGCTGGGCGACTTGCAGATTGCCAAAGGAACGCTGGCGTCTTTGGCGGCGCGGAAGACCGAAAGCGGCTCGCAGGTGATTTTGCGGTTCCCGCCGGGGTATCGCGGCCAGGAGGAGACGCTCGCGGAGATTTTGGGAGGGGAGACGGTCGATTGGTCGGCGCTGACGAAAATTCGGGATATGTGGAAGAATCGGCGCTGGCCGTTTTTTGGCCGCGCGGTAAAGGCAAAAGTTGAGAATTGCGATGAACCGCAACCGAGTTCCTGACGATAAATAGCGTTATGATTTCAACACAAAAGAAGGGGTTCGCCCTTTCTTTAGGGCCGTCGCGTTCCTGCCCCACGCGACGGCCTTTTTCTATTTCTTGGCCTAGAAAACGGCCGCCAGCTGCTAGCCCCGGCCGGGTGGAAAACTTTGCCGGTTATGCGGATTTTCTCGATTAGCGGAAGAGTAACGCCGATAGAGAGGGTTAACGGACGTTACTCCGTGGGCCTGTGCCTGCTCCCCCGCCGTCAGCCAAGAGGAATTTCGCCGATGCGACTTTCAGCCATCCTCGCCGTCATCACGATGGCGATCATCCTAGGTTCCGCCCAAACCGGCGCCGCCCAGCACTACCATCAGGCGCCCTGCAGCGACTGCGGTTCGAGCTGCGGAAGCCCCTGTGCGCCAACTTGCGGCAAGGCCAACTGCTCGCCGTTCAAGCTTTGCCTGCCGATCATTCCGCCGAAGGTGATCTTGAGCTACCTGCGTAAGAAAGCGACCTGCGGCTCGGGCTGCAGTGATGAAACCTACTGGGGCGAATGGTGGAGCGATCCGCCGAAGTGCGACCCGTGCGACTGCCACGGCAACTACATCGGCCCGAACCCGCACAAGATCTGCCATCCCGGCATCCTGGGCGTCCGCTACGGCAACCGCTGTTGCGAGTGCGGCCAGGCTTCGTGCGGCTGCGGCTCGAGCTGCGGCGGCGATTGCGGCCCGGATTGCGGCTGTGGGAATGCTCATGGCGCCCACATCAGCCATGGCGTTCCGACTTACGCCGGCCCGCAAGAAGGGGACATTATCTATGAAGGGTCGCAGACGACGATGAGCAGCCAAGGCGGCGGTCACGTCTACACGCAGCCGAGCAGCCGTTCGGTGCGGACCTATGCCGAGCCGACCTACACGACGCAGAGCTACCCGACCTCGATGTCGAACTCAACGTCGACCCGCAGCGCCACGCCGACCCGCAGCCCCCGCAACCTGGGACGCGGCTCGTACTAGTCGCCCCTCGCTCGCGGCCAATCAGCCAAGTCAAAGCGTCGATCGCCCAGCGATCGACGCTTTTTCCGTTTCCCGCCGCGGATCGGTTCGCCCAGCTTCGGCAGCACCGCTTACCGGTGGGGCGTTTTCGGGTAAAATCAACGGCTTGGCGCAACAATCACACTCCCTCAGATAGAAGTCAGTTAGCTATGGAAGCTGGAATCGTCGGTCTCCCCAATGTCGGCAAATCGACGCTGTTCAACGCCTTGACCGCGGCAGGCATCGCCAGTGAGAACTACCCGTTCTGCACGATCGAGCCGAACGTCGGCATCGTTCCGGTGCCTGACCCCCGCCTGGAGACGATCCAGCAGTTCATCAAGACGCAAAAGGTGATTCCGGCGGTGCTGCAGCTGGTCGACATCGCCGGCATCGTTAAGGGGGCGTCCGAAGGGGAAGGCCTGGGTAACAAGTTCCTGTCGCACATCCGCGAGGTCGACGCAATCGTGCATGTGGTTCGCTGCTTTGACGATGGCGACGTCATCCATGTCGACGGCTCGGTCGATCCGATTCGGGACATCGAAACGATCGACACCGAGCTGATGCTGGCCGACCTGCAAACGGTCGAATCGTCGAAAGAACGCGCCGCCAAGGGCGCCCGGTCGGGCGACAAAGAAGCCAAGGCCCGGATCGAGCTGTTGTCGGAATGCTACGAAGTTCTGGCGGCCGGCAAACCGATTCGCTCGATGTCGATCACTGATCCGGAAGTCGCCAAGCGAATTCGCGGACTCGGTTTGATCACCGCCAAGAAGGTGTTGTACCTCGCCAACGTCGACGAAGACAACCTAGCAGGCGAAGGGGATCTGGTCGCCAAAGTGCGGGCTCGCGCTGAAGAAGAAGGGGGCGAAGTCGTCCCAGTTTGTGCCCGGCTCGAAGCGGAATTGTCTGAACTGGACGAAGCCGACCGCAATGAGATGCTGGAAAGCGTTGGCCTGACCGAACCGGCTCTGCACGCGTTCGCCCGGGCGGCGTACAAGCTGCTGGGCCTGCAAAGCTACTTTACCGCCGGCGAGAAGGAAGTGCGGGCCTGGACGATTCCGATTGGCGCCACCGCCCCGCAAGCGGCCGGAGTGATTCACACGGACTTCGAACGCGGCTTCATCCGCTGCGAAACCTACTCGGTCGCCGACCTGGAGCAGTGCCACTCCGAGAAAGCGATTCGCGACGCCGGCAAATTACGCGTCGAAGGCAAGGCGTACATCATGCAGGATGGGGACGTTTGCCACTTCTTGTTTAACGTGTAGCTCGCAACTGGAAGCGTCATGCCGATTCCCGAGCGATTTCGCCTTCCGAAGCCGACGCCGCAACAGCTGGCGGAATTGGGTGAGCTTTGCGACCAGATCGAAGATGCATTGGAATCAGGGGATGACGCCTCTTCGCTACTTGCGCGTTGGCACGCGCGGACAAGTCGAAAATGCGAAACGCATGAGTTCACCAACTATTGGAAGACAACCGACAAGGAACAGTTTGTCCTTAGCGCTTGGGTTCCAGAACCGCTGCTAGTGGAAGACCTGACCTATCGCGAAGCGGCTGACGTCATCGAAGTCTTAACGACCACCGGATTTGACGAAGAACATCAATCTGAATATTACGTGTCGTGGCTCGAGACGCAGTTTCCCAACGCTAATATCTGCGACTTGGTCTTCTGGCCCGACATCTGGTTTGGCGACGCTTCCCTATTTCGCGACGAGAATGGCGCCTTCAAGCCGGACTTGCAACTATCGTGCGACCAAATCTTGGCCTACGCCATGGAAAAATCAGGGCGTAAGCTTGAGGATCGTCCGCGCGACGTGTCGCTGCCGTTGCCCCACCCCACGTAATGCGAATGCGCTGGTTCGGTTAGAACCGTGGGGCTCGATCAATCTGATCAAGCTCCGTCTGCAAGATCAGCATCCGCTCGTCGATCCCGGCCAGCGCCTCTTCGCTGAGCATAGCGCCGCCGAAGCGGACGCGGTAGTACGTTTCGACGATGGGCGCGATGGCGTCCATGGCGACCGGCGTCAGACGCTCGCGGAGGGAGTCGACGAACTCATGCGGCGTTTGCCCTGGCTTGCGTCGCATGCCTCGCTTCGCTAGGCGGCGTTCCAACTGTAAGTAGAACGTGACGCCATGCCGATTGAAGTGCAACTGCCGGCGAACCCAACGCCAGAATGGGACGCCAAACCGCCGCACGAGGAAGCGGCCTAAATGGTAGATGCCGAAACCGGCGATCGTGCAGAAGATCGTCAGCAGGCTCATGTACCAACTAAACCATTCCCCTTCGATATCGACGCCGATCTTGGCCGCCTGGTCTTTCACCCACTGTCGCCACTCTTCGTAGTTGAACCAACCGCCCAGCGGCCGCCAAATGCGATCGGTAAACGGCTTGTAGATCGCGTTCTCTTGGCGTTCCGAATTCATCTCGACCACGTAATCGCGCCACATCAGTTCGAGATAATCGAACCAATCGAGCGTCTTGCTAAGCAGGCCATCGTCTTCTTCGTAGACCGCGTCGGTCTCGCCGCTGGGCGTCGGATCGAGTCGCAACCACGCGCCGACCGGATAGTTATCGCGAAGCGACTCCGGCAGATCTTCGTGTTTGATGTAGGCCTCGACCCACGCGTGTGCGTGCATTTGCTTGACGGCGAAGTAGCCGCCGACCGAGTTGTACTCGCCCCCTTTGTATCCCACGACGATCCGCGAAGGGATCTGTTGGTACCGCAGCATCAGCGCTAAGGCGCCGGCGTAATACTCGCAATGTCCTGAGCGGTGATTGACGACGAAGTCCTCCAAGGGATCAAGATTCGGATCGCGGACGCGCGGATCGATTTCGAGCGTGTAGCTAAACTCCCCCTCGTCGGTAAAAAATCGCTCCAACGTCTCGGCGATCTCAAGATCATTTTTGGGATCAATCTTGGCGTCGGCGATCACCTGACGAGTCGTCTGCTGCAACTGTCCGAAGGCGAAGACCTCGATGTCGTCCAGCGTGTTCAAGTACTCTCGAGTGCGGTAATCGAGCTTGTTCTTGTCCTTCCCGCGACTTACGACCGCCAGCAAGCGATTCTCCATTTCCGCGGGTCGCCAGGGAATCAGCACGTTGTATTGCGACGGTTTGGCGCCCAGAACGTCGGGCGTGGCGTACGACAGGAACCCGGCCATCCGGTCGTCGATGATTTCGCTGGAAGTCAGCCGATCGCGATAAGCCGGATAGACGCTGAACAACAGATGCCCATGCGCCGTTTGCACCAACCGCGTCCGCGGATTCAAGACGACGACTTGCCGCACCATCTCTTGTCCCGGAGGAGGAGTCGGCAACTCGATGGCCCCCTCGTCATCGGGCGAATAGGTCGTAATCCAGCTCGAGGTCTGGATTTGATATCGATTGAGAACCGTTCCGCGGAAATAGGGCTCAATCGGCGACTCGCGCGGTGCGTCGGTCACGGGACTGCGAAACGCGACCCGCATCACCATTTCGTCGCTCTGCATGATGCGGCCCATGCGATCGAACGAAATCTGATCTTTAAAACCGGTCTCACGCAGGCCGCCCGCAAATCGGCCGCCCCACTGGTCGCGACTGGGCCGCGGAAACGCGTAAAAGACGACGACGGTCGCGATCAACGTAACGAATCCCAAGCGGCAGACCTGCACGAACATCTGCCAACTCGAAAAGACGGTCGCCAGGTTCTTCGGCAACCGCGATTGCAGCACGACCGCTTCGCCCCCTTCTTCACCATTGTCGACCAACTCGTCTCGCCCGCCAAACAAGGCAAAGACCGGGCGATTGTCGATCGCATCGTGCTCGGCTTTCAAAACGGGATCGACGCGGACCGTTTCGCGATAGATGAAGAACAAACTGAGCGTCGTCAGCGCGGCGAACATATACGCGACCAGCATAAAGCCAAACGAGACGTTCAGATTTAGCGCCGCGGCGACCACCACCTGCAGAAGGCTCAAAACGCACAGATGCCAATAGACCCGCGTCGACTTCCGCTGGAACAGCAGCACAATCTGCAGATAGATCAGCAACTTGGCGATTGCCTGCAGTTTTTGGGTACTGTCGCCGGGCCAGAAGTCGGAGATCGAGAACGCGACCGCCAACAAGGCGGCGATGTTGGCGAGATTGCGGTTCAAGCTGAACCATCGCTGAATGTCGGTCACGTAAACCGAAATGAACGCCGCCGCCACCGCCGCAATCGGCAATGCAGCGTCATCCGTCTCACCCCCGCCCAGCAACATCGCACCCAGCGCCGCCAAAACCGCAACGCTGATCTGCAGTAGCCGTTCGACCTTCATGACGACTCCTTCTCAGCGTTAATTTGGGCGCCGTCGATGAATAGGTTTTCTAACTCACCCCGAGCGTCCGATAGGTACATAACCCGTCCGATCTCGGACCGCACCGTGTGGTCGTTCCAGACCTGCTGGAACGTGTTGGTGTCGGAAAGCTCCAGCTTGCGTGAGCTGAGGATCACCACCTTGCCGGTTCGCCCGACGCGCAGCGCTTCCAGCAGCGCCCGATCAATGGCGTCATGCGTCGCCGGCGTCACTTCGGCCAGCATGGTCATCGCTTCGTGCACGAACGCCTGCGAAACCGAACCATGGAGATTTTTTGATTTGGCGCCGGCGCAGGCCAAGTACATTTGACAGCCTCCGACCGCCGAGAGATCGGCGACGACCGAAGCGGCCATGCTGACGATTCGCTCGACGCTCGCTTCTTCTGCCGCCGTCGAGCGGGGCGATACCCAGGCGTCAACAATGATCGTCACATCCTGTTCGCTCTGCTTTTCAAACTGACGCACCACCAGCTGATTGCGTTTGGCCGTCGTGCGCCAGTGGATCCATTGTTTGGGATCGCCGGTTCGCCATTCTCGCAAACCGTAGAAGTCTCCTTCATGCATGCCGTGCGTGCGGCGACTGGCGGCATAGCCGGAGCGATCGTCTTGGATCATTCGCCGCCAGATTGGGGTCAAACGACCGATTCGCGGGTAGACGACCAGATCATCGGTATCGCCCAACCGCAACGTGTTGCGAATCAGCCCAAGCGGAAAGGCGGTCGATACTTCCAGCGGGCCCAAGCGATATCGCCCACGATGTTGAACGCGGGCCCGATAGGTCGACGTTTCCGGCGTACTGTTCCGGACGCGGGCGAAGAAAACCTCCACATCGCGGGTTTCGCCAATCTTGGGACCATCGACCGCTTCGATGACGTCGCAAGCGACGACGGCATAGACCGAACCGCGTCCCGAATTTTCGACGCACAGCTCAATCAATAACGGATCGCCGGCGCAAACCGAATGAGAAAGTTTGCGAGAGAACTTCAGTCGACGTAGCGACCCCTGGACGACGCGCCAGTTGTACAACAAAGGGCCGACCATCATGCAGGCCAGGACCATCAACAACTGAAAGTTGCGGATCATGGCGCCGATCACGATGAACGTCATCACGAGGAGATAGTAGGTCCCCTCGCGAGTAATCATGGAGCCCTGTCTGCTCCAGAACGACATCCGGATCTCCTTTAGCGCCTGAACAACGGCTGGGGAAAATGAACGTCCGACGGATCGATCGTCCGCTTAGGTCGGCACGGCGACTTCATCCACGATCCGACCGACGATCGTCTCAACCGCTTCTCGCTGTCCGGCGTGAAGATAACCTTTGGGAATCACCCGGTGCGCCAAAACCGAAACGGCCAGTTGCTTGACGTCGTCAGGCACGACGAAGTCGCGGCCTTCGATCATCGCAAAACTTTGAGCCGCGCGATACAAGCTGATCGCGGCCCGAGTACTGGCGCCCACTTGCAAGTCGTCAGTATCTCGCGTCGCTTCAATAATGTCGAGCAAATATTCATGAACCGAGTCGTTCATGTCGATTTCGCGAACGGCATCCTGCAATTGCTTGATCTGTTCGCAGAGGAGCACCGGGGAAAGTTCGGCCACCGGTTCGCCGCGACGGTGCGTTTCCAGAATCTGACGCTCGGCCGTTCGATCGGGGTAGCCCATCGAGATCCGCATCAGAAATCGGTCGAGTTGGCTTTCCGGCAGCGGGTAGGTCCCCTCAAACTCAAACGGGTTTTGCGTCGCGATCACCATAAATGGGGTCGGCAGATCGTGCGTCACGCCGTCGACCGAGACCTGGTTGTCGCTCATCGCTTCCAGCAAGGCGCTCTGCGTACGGGGCGACGTTCGGTTGATTTCGTCGGCGATCACAATGTTGGCGAAGATCGGACCGCGATGGAAAACGAATTCGTGCGTCTTGTTGTTGAATACGTTCGACCCAACGATATCGCTCGGCAGCAGGTCAGGCGTAAACTGCAACCGGCAGAATTCGCCATCCAAACTGCGAGCCAACGCTTTTCCGACCAACGTTTTTCCGACGCCCGGCACATCTTCCAGCAGCAGATGTTCGCCCGCCAGCAACGTGATTAAACACTTTCGAACAACTTCTGACTTTCCCAGAACAACGCGAGAGATGCTTGTTTCTAGTTCCGCGACGAGACTCGTTAACTCCGCCGGCATTCAGGGCTCCTTCTCGGGCCGTGGTGATCGTCAATGCAAATCAAGTTGGGGGTATGACCGCAGTCTTGGTTGCATTATATCCAGATTTACTTTGTGCGCAACGATCCGGCTACGGTAAAACCATAGGGTGTCGCGGGTTGCCGCTTCACCTACCGGACGGGTGGACAATTGAACCTTACTCCCCCAATTCGTGGATGTGACACTTTCGCCGGCTGCGAAGGCGTCCGTGACCGGGTGGCGTTCGGACAACGCATCACGGAACGTTGTTTCGTTTTTACGACACGAAATCGAGCCCGCGGCGCCGCTGAAAATTGACGTAATGTCTCTCCGCAGGCCAAGTTTGAGAGATTCCCTCCGTAAGTCTTCGCTCCCCTGGCCCAGAAATTGCCTTCTACCAAGAGGAATGCTCCACCCTCCATCTCCTTACTCAACACCCTAACCATGACCGATGTTATCGAAGTCAACGATATTAGCGAACTTGTCGCCTACTCGGCGGTATGGAAGACGCTATTTAACCGCATGCCGCGGGCAACGTTCTTCCAGACGCTGCCGTGGCTGCTCGCTTATTGGAAGAATTTCGGGGGCCAGCAACGTCTGCGCGTGCTGATCACCTACGCCAGCGGCGAACCGATCGGCATTTTGCCCCTGATCGTGCGGGACGAGCGAACCCGTCTCGGCTCTTTTCGAGTTTTGACCTATCCACTGGCCGACTGGGGTTCGTTTTACGGGCCGATCGGGCCTGACGGAGCTGCGACGTTGGCAATTGGCCTGCGATATATCGCCCAAAGCCCGCGCGACTGGGACTTGCTCGATCTGCGCTGGATCGAAATGGACGCGGTCGACCGAGGCCGGACCGCCAACGCTTTTCGGCTGGCCGGCATGACGCCGCTGATTACGCCGTGGAAAGAAGTATCTATGGTCGATCTCCCCGACTCTTGGGAAGACTATCTGAAGACGCGCAAAACAAAATTTCGTCAGAACGTACGAAGATTGATGCGGCGCGGCGAACTCTCCGGCATTACCTTCCATCGCTACCGCCCTGCCCCTTCGCCCGCTGGCTCGATGGACGAAAGCTGGGCTTTGCTGGATGAATGCATCGATCTTGCCGCCCGCAGTTGGCAGGGCGCCTCTCAAACCGGCACGACCCTTTCTCACCAAGGAGTCCGCGACTATTTCCATGACTCGCACGAAGCGGCGACGCGGTTGGGAATGTTGGATATCGGCTATCTAAGGCAGGCCGACCGCATGGTCGCCTTTGGCTACAAGTACCATCATCAAGGAGAAGTCCAGGCGATGCGCGTGGGCCACGATCCAGAACTTCAAACCGAAGGCCTGGGGACGCTGCAATATGCTCATGGCCTTCGCGACAGTATCGAAGTTGGCGACCGCCGTTTTGATTTCGGCCCCAACCATCTCGAGGTGAAGGCGAACTGGCGCACCAGTTTGGCGACCAGTTATCGCGTCTGCTACCACTCCCAATGGATGTTGCGGGCCCAGGCGCTGCGTTGGCATCGCTGGTTGAAATTTCGCCGCAATCCGACGCCGGAGTCGATCGCGTAGCGGATATTTGCTACGGCAGGTCTTCGTCGATCGGCACAATGCCGGTGTCGATCAACATCATATCGGCCCAGAAGAACGGATGACTCGCTTTCGCGGGCGGCTTCAACTCTCCTAGAACTCGCACGCGCGGTTCGTGAGCGATATCTAGCGGCGAGTCGCGGATCTCGGCGATCGCCTCTTGCCAGGCCTGACTCGCCGGCATCCCTTCGATTCGGGCGCCAATACCAGCGGTCATCCGAATCGCCGCATCGCCAGCGCTATGCCAACGGCTGAGCGCCAACGTCTGCGTTCCGCCAGAGAAAGTCCCCATCACGGCGGAGAAGATTTCGTCGCCGTTTCCGCCCCGCTTCAGGCTCTCTTCGGCAGCGGTGTGAAAACCGGGCAGATAAACCGCTTGCGGCGTCGCCAGCGGCAGTGGGAACCAACTCCCCAACTCACTGCCTGGCTTTCCTTTGTCGATCTGGGCCAGCGACCAGCCATAGGGCAGGTTCTCAATGTCTTCCATATCGTCCATCACCACCAGGTTGTCCCACGTCTTGCCGAGCAAGCTAGTCGGGCCGGGCGTTTTCTTATCGAGCCGGGCCGAGTTTGCAAACGCCGGCGACAACTGCTGGTAGTAATAGTCGGTCGTTTCCGGCTCGTCGCGAACGTAGAGCCGCCCGGAAACGATCGCCGACAACAACGGGCGGCGTCGCTGGTTGACTTCCGGAACCGAGAGCGACGCCAACGGAGCGTAGCGAATTCGGATCTTCTCGGTCAGCGCGATTGATCCGCCAGCTCCATCTTCCATGTGCAACATTTCAAACGGCACATACCACAGCGGTCCGTCCGGCACGATCACCAGTTCTTCGTAGTCGTCGAAGAACGTCGGTTTGAGCGTCGGCATCAACGTGGTTAACAACTTGGCCGAGTTCGCCTTCCAAGCGTCGTCTTCCAGCGTATCGACATCGATCGGGCCATCCTTCTTCAGCAGCCCCAGCGAGCGAAACAACTCGACCGTCTCTTTTTTCAAGGCGGCGGGATTCTCAACTTTCCAGTAGACGTAATCTTGCTTGGTGAACAAGAAGGCGAAGACGCCCCCGGACGAATTGAAGAAAGCGAGCACGACCTGCTTCTCGGGCAGACGCTCACGCAGTTCTTTGGTCGTCATCAGCGGCGGGAAGAGGAACGAGCTGCGATCGCGGCGCAGGGCGACTTCTCCTAGCTTGGTCTCCATCACCGAGGTCGTTTGGGCCAACTCTTGCAGCAGCTTCTCTTGATCGAAGAACTGATCTTTATCGACCGCCTGCGCCGGCAACTGCTTTAGCGCTTTCTGAATCTCCGCCGCGCGATCGAGCGAAGTCTTGAGGATCGGATACTTGGTCAGCAAGTCTTGTCGCTGCAGTCGAGCGTCCGTCGACAAGCTGGTCTCGGGCGAGTTGAGAATCCACCGCAGCGCCATTTCTCGGCCCCCCAGCGGCAACGTCGCGAAATAGCGTATGCGGCGAATGCGATCGGCGATCTCCAGCGCCAGCTCCGGCTGTTTGCGCTCCAGCGCCGAATAGAACCAACGCTCCAGGGCGACTCCGTTGGGATTGAGCTGGTAGGTGATCGTATCGAGCGGATCGGTCGCCCAGTCCGAGTCGGTCGGTTCCCGCAGCAGATTGTCGTACAACAGCTGGGCGCTGCGTTCGGTCAGGGCGCCGGCGGCGAACCATTCGTTGGTCAGAATCGTTTGAAAGATTCGGGGCGACGCGTTCCGCTGAATCGCGACCGCATCACGCAGCGCAGCACTGCCGGCGATCAAGTTACCCCGCTGATATTCCATCAGGGCGAGCTGATAAGCGTACCGGGCGCCGAGGCGGCCTTTGCTGATGTCGTTGCGGGTCATCGCGCGACGCGCTTCGTTGAGGGCCGCACCCGCTTTAACCACATCGCCATTGGACGAATAATGTTCGGCTAGTGCGATCATGACCGACGCCTTGAGGACGTCATACTTGCCGAAGTTTCGCCAAGCGGCCGCGGTGACCAATTGCTTGGAAATGAACTTCGGCTTGCTGACCAACTGCACGCTCCCCAGTTCGACGAACGCCTCGGCGGCGACGTCGTATTGGTCAAAGGCGATCGCGGGAAAGGTCGCCTCGGTGAAGTAGGTCTCGGCCGCTTCCAGATTCTTTTGCTCGAGCGCCAGACGGCCCAGCTCGATCAGCCCGATCGCCGTCAGCGGGTGGTCATACTGTCCGCCGATCGTCAAATTCCGCTGAATGGCTGGAATCGCTTCCTGAAGTTTCCCGGCGGTCGCGTAAGCCAAGCCCAACTGCATCTCGACAAAGACGCCAAGCCAGTGATTCGGCGGGGCGGATCGCCGCTGTAGCGCCGTGATCAGGTTCTTATTCAGCGGATCGCTTTCGCCCATCGGCCCCAACAGTTGTCGCCGGCGACTGATCGCTAGCGCCAGACAGCGGGCGATCTCGGTCACCCGGACCGGATGGTATTGCTGCGCCATCAAGGTCCCCCCTTGATTGACGACCCGTTTATTCTCCGCGGCGCTATTCCCTTGCAGCGAGAGCATCGTGTCCGGGAACTTGCCGATCGCCGTCGTTCGCGCGGACGGTCCCCAGGTGATCGACGCGCGGCGATCGTTCGTCACCGGGCCGATCGCCAAGACCGTGTCGGTGCTGATCCGCATCAGCCAGTCAGAGTGTTGAATGTAAAGCAGAACCGCGGCGTTGTATTGTTCTAGCGCCTTGGCGTTGGCGCCCATCTGGTAATAGCACTCTCCCTTCATCGTCGCATAGCAGATTGAGTCGACCCACCGACCATTGGCCGTTACCAGCGCCGTCGACGCCCCCCGGTCATAGAACTCCAGCGCTTGCGAATACTCGCCGGCATAGAGAGGACCGAGACCAAGGAAGAATGAGTTGTTTGGTTTCGAAGCGTCTCCGCGCTGTGCGCAGAGGGCGCCAGCTGGCGTCATGACAGCAAGAAATAAAACGAAAGCGGTCAGCCAACCGGATGCGTGCCGTGATGTCATGAAGAGAATTCCCGGTAGCTAGCATGAAGGGAGGAGCGTGCGCAAGTCATTGCATTATAAACGATTACCTATGCGCGACCCACAAAAATGCGGTAATTGAGGCCGAGCCGCCCTCAAATCTAGGGCGTGCCAGAGGGACAGCTGGGAAATTGGACCGGTTTTTCGGGTTAATCGGTTTAAGTATCCCCTCCCGTTCGGACGATACGGATAGTGGCGATTCTACCGAGAAGTCAGTGTGGACCCGCCTTCGAATGATTCACTACCGGGGTCACGACGATCCTGTTTCAACGGACCGCAATTCCAGCGGAGTATTCCCACAATGGTCAAACGACAAGCCTGGATGAAAGCCGCCTTGGTTGGCGGGATTGCGGTCATGGCCGCGGCCTCTACCGGTTGCCAGATCGACGTCGGCGGTCAAACCCTTCCGAGCCCGTACTACATGACGGACGACGTCCAATACTATCCGAAGGGTCCGGAATTTATCCTGCAGCGTGAATCGGATCAGATGAAGAAGACGCTGGCCGAACAAGCCGAACTGCAGGGCCAAGGCTACTAGTAGCCCGAGCAACCAAGTCGAACAACCGACGCCGCGCTGGAAAAATCCGAGCGCGGCGTTTTGCTGCGCGCTTGCGATCCGCAGCAAGTCATAACTACGCCTGGGTCGCTTCCGCGGATCCTTTGGCCGGCGCCAGTTCGACGTTGGTCGCCTCGTCGTCAGACTTCGATTCTTCCGGCGACTCATCATTGACGTCCGCGTCGCTTTTCGCCACTTCGGCGTTCGCTGGATCGGCCTCTTCAGCGACAGGCTCCGTTACAACCGGTTCGGTCGCCGGCATCAGAATCTCTTCAAACCGCAGGACCTCTCGCGATTGGTCCATGATGCAGCGGTTGCACGCATACAGGTTCCAATCATGCTCTCGGCCCATGATGCAGGAAACGTTGTACTGTGTCGTCTTCGCCCAACCTTCGCTCGACAAGCCGCCGGCGCCGGTGTAGCCCATCGCTTTGACGCCCCGCCCTTCGAGCATCCAGAACCGCTTTAGCGCCGGGTCGGAACTGTTGTAGTAGTTGACGAATCGCTCGACCCGCGACATCGCATCTCCGCCATAGCAGTAGGGAGAGAACGATCCGGTAGGCGTGGCCCCCGCGAAAAAGACGACGCGACAGTTTCTGGGCGCAACCTCCTCCAGCGATCGACCAACCACCACGCCGCCAGCTTGGAGCCGCAGTGCGCCGGTAACGACGCTCGCCCCTAGGCTGAACGCCGACAGGCTCACCTTTTCCTCGGCAGGCAATTGCGAGAGGAACCAACCGAGATAATACGCCTCGGCGTCGGCCCGGGCATTGTTGCGGCGGATGCTGGCCAGCGACTTCGAGTTGGGCGTCGTCGGCCACGACCAGATGATGTAGCGAATATGACGATCGGGCGTCCAGTCGCGGGTCACCTCGTGATACATCGCCCAACCGCGACGCTTGGCCCAACCACGATCCATCCAGTTGCCATGCACGAAGATCGACGTGCAATCGACCGGAGCGTCGGCGGTCGCCTCTTCGATCGACGATTGCAACCAACCGGCTTCGCCGTCATAGCGCATCACCGACATCTGCTCGACCGGCAGTTGATAGCCGCAGCCGCCAGGCAGGCAGCGAGTCGACACCAGGTAGATCTCGTCGCCAGGACGAATCGCCTGGTGATAATTGGGACAACAGTAACCGCCGCCACTATCGCGATAGTCCGCCAATGCAGGCAGCGTGAAGGCGCCCGTCGTCAACAACAGGACGAGGAAGAATATCGCTTGTGACGATCGACGCGGTAGGAGGGATCGTAGGGGGGGCATCGCGGTCCAACATACGTTGCGTGACTGTGAAAGTAATCCGACTAAGTTCCCTTTGTCGGCTAGCCGGCGGGTTGTCGTAAAGTCGCAACTTGAATGTTGCGATTTTTTCGCGTGTTGCGTTTGCACATCATGGTTCCTGATGTAGTGTTGCGTACCCACAGTTTCGAATATGTATTTCCCGCCTCGCCAACATTCCATTTGCGGAGGATTTCTGCAATGAAACGTTCCATGCTGTTGCTTGCCAGTGCGATGCTGGTTGTGGCGGTCGTTGGTTGCCGCAGCGGTATGGGCTGGCGCCCGTCCGAACCGGCCTGCTGCGGTGGCGCCGAGTTTTCCGGCCCCGCGATTTCGTCCTACCCGTCCTACGATGGCGACGCCGTCCTGGTACAACCGTCCAGCCCGACCACGCAAATCCTGCCCTCGCCTCGCTAACTGCCTGTTGAAAAATGCCCTCGTGGCATTTTCCAACCTCGCCAGGCTCAGAGCATAGCTCTTCGCGGCTCGCAAAATAACGACTTACGTCGCTATTTTGGGATCGCATCCCTGCGATCCAGCAGCCCGTTGAGAAAATCAACGGACTGCTAACGGCGAGACGCGACCCACCAAGCCTCTCCCCCGCGCACGTCGCCTTCGCGAACCATATTTCGATGTGGATCGCGAAGGCGCTTTTCATTTCGAATCGGGGCCAAGGCCGCTCGCTGGGGCCGTTTCTACCGCGCATTCTGCACGATCGCTATTAGCGCGCTAGGTTTTCTGCGAAAGACCTTGGCCGATTGCGGCGATTTTTTGGGCCTTTCGGTTCTCTGAATTACAATCGAATAGACCCCGGCTGTCTGATCGTATGCGCTTCCCCGTTCTGATTTCTCACCCCAAGAGGTGTACTGGTGCGACAAGTCCCCCCCTTCGCCGTCGTCGCTCTGTTGCTGCTTACCAATTCGCAACTGCTGGCCCAATTCGAAGCGGTTCAGCCCTCCGAATCGAAAAACGCTCCGATCTTGGGCGAGGCTCGCACCAGCAAATACCAAGTCGGCATGACGATCGAAGCGGTCGGCGGCGATTGCGTCGGCCTGTATGGCACGATCCCGGTTCCGGCCGACTGGCCCGAGCAAACCGTTCGTCTGATCGACGAAGAGGTCTCCAACGAAGCCCGCATCGGCTATCGCATGCTTGAGAACTCGGTCAAACAAATGATGGTCAGCATCCCGGCGCTCCGCCGCGGTTCGACCGGCGGCGCAGTAATCACCCTAGAAGTCGAAACTCGTTCGGCGCAACCGCCGGTCGACCTGACCGGCGTCAAGATTCCGAAACGTCCCCCATCCGACATTCGTCGCTATCTCGGTTCGAGCCCCAGCATCGAATCGCGTCATAGTTCGATTCGCAAGCAGGCCCGCAAGATTGTCGCCGATGTCGATGGCGACTGGCGGAAGGTCGAGGCGATTTACGACTGGGTTCGCGAAAACATTTCGTACGAAAGCCAACGGCCGACGACCGCCGTCACGGCGCTCCGCAAAGGTACCGGCGACTTTGAAGATTTGACCGGCCTGTTTATCGCCCTCTGCCGCGCCGCCGATATTCCGGCGCGTACCGTCTGGGTGCCGGGCAGCAGTTACGCCGAGTTCTACCTGGAAGACGCCAACGAAGAAGGTCACTGGTACCCGGCTCAAGTCGCTGGCCCCCGGGCTTTCGGCTACATGCCCGATCCACGTCCGATCTTGCAGAAGGGAGACAACTTCCGCGTGCCTGAGAAAACGGAACCGGTTCGCTTTGTCGCCGAATACCTGACCGGCAAGAAGAGTCCCAATGGCGGCCGCCCCCAGGTGACGTTCATTCGCGAAGAGCCAGGGAACTAAGATCGATGCGTACGTCGTTAATCGGACTGCTCGCGTGGATCGCGCTCTCGACCACCGCCGCCGCTCAATTTGAACAGGCCGGCGGTCAGCGGAAGATGCTGACCGGCGACGATGTGACCCTGCAGCGCATCGAGGTCGGCTTCAAGCTACAGGTCTCGGGACTGGCGCAAGGGATCGTGGCGACCTTCCCCGTTCCGACCGACTGGCCGGAACAGACGGTTCGCCTGGTCGAGAAAAAACTGGTCAATGTCAAAGAGTCGGATATCAAATTCAACATGCTGGGCGAAACGAAGCAGGCCCAGATCTTGATCCGGGCCCTCTCGCCGCACGAACAAGCCGAGGCGATTCTCGTTTACGAAGTTGCTCGGCGAAATGTGATCAAGCCGTCCGAGCCGGAAAAGCTAACGGCGCCGGCGGTTCGCGACATTGATCGCAGTATGCGGGTTTATCTCAATCCTGGGCCGGCGATCGAAAGCAACCACTCGAAGATCACGAAGCTGTCGGCCGAACTAACGCCCCCTGGCGGAACCGACTGGGACAAGCTGGACGCCTTCTATGACTACATTCACGAGCATGTCCAATACGAGAACGGACCGCTCAAAGGCGCCGTCGCAGCCCTGGAAGAAGGTCGCGGCGATTGCGAAGAGATGACCGCGTTGTTTGTCGCCCTTTGCCGCGCCGCCAAGATCCCGGCGCGAACCGTCTGGGTGCCGGGACATTGTTATCCCGAGGTTTACCTGCAGCCGGAGATCGGCGATCCGCGCTGGGTCATCGCCGAGATGACCAATCAGTTTCCGCTGGGCGAATCGCCCGAGACCCGCCCCATCTTGCAGAAAGGGGACAACTTCCGCGTGCAAGGAAGTCGCCGGCCGGAACACTACGTCAAGCCGACGATGTCGATCAAGAACTACAACGGAAGCACGCCCCCGGTCGTCCAGTGGTTCCCACCGCCTGGCGTCGAACCAACCGCACCAACGAATTAATTCCGGGCGCCGTTGCACTTTGGGCGTTTACTTCAGCGCTGACAAAATCTTGTTCGCCAGCGGGCGATCCGGTTTCGTCCCCGGCAAGACCTGCGAGATCTTTCCTTCGGCGTCGATCACGTAGGTGGTGAACCCTTCCTGGCTGTACGGCTTGGTTTCGACCGCCGTCAGGTCCAGTCCCAGCGGGAACTCGGCTCCGGTAGTCTTCTTCACTTCTTCCAAACCCTTTTCGCCATCTTCCTCTTCTCGGAAGATCACCAGCACCTCGGCGCCTGCTTCTTTGATTTTGCCGTAGTTGGCTTGAATGTCTTTGATCTGCTTCATGCAGTAAGGGCACCAATGAGCGCGATTGAAGGCGAGCACCAGCTTCTTGCCGCGGAAGTCGTCGAGCTTGATCATGCCCTCGTTGACCGTTTCAACTTCAAAACTGGGCGCGACGGCGCCTACCTTCAACTCTTCGGCTGCGAGACCGCTGGTCATGATAGCGGCGAAGGCCAAAGTTGTGAGCGACATTATCGTTTTCATGATCGTTCCCCAAATCAGGTGAGACGTGGTTGGTTGTGAGCCACAATTCTACGGATCGCCCCTGCCCGTCCATTGTAGGAGAACATACCTCGCTGGTTCGAAAAAAGAAAAACGGAGCCGAAATGGCCCCGTTTTACAGTTAGAAAGTTCGATAGCTCACGCTCTTTTAACGCAGCGGCTGGCCACCGGCGTTGGCCGCAGCAGCGGCCGCGCCTCCGCCCGCCGGAGCTTGCTGCGAAAAGATACTTTCCAGCACTTCGCCCAAGCGTTCGCCGCGGGGATTGATTTCGATCACTTTTCCTTCCGGATCGACCAGCACCAAAAACGGAATGCCGTCGACGCCGCAGTGGACCGCGTTGACGTTCTCAAACCCAACCTTGGTCGGATCGTTGCTGATCACCGTGGTCCAGGGAAGTTGTCGCTTGGTGAAGAACGCTTCGAGCGCCTTGGGGTCTTCATCCAGATTGACGCCGACCACCTCAAAGCCCCGTTCGCGATACTTCACGAAGTTCTCCTGGATATTCGGAATCTCGGCCAGGCACGGACCGCACCAGGTCGCCCAGAAGTCGATCAACACGTAGCGACCACGATACTGCGACCAATCGAACGGCGATCCATCGAGGTTCGCCCCGACCAGCGGCAGCGGATTGCCGATCAAAGCCAAACGCTTGTTGGCGCTGGTCGCACTTTCGCGAATCGCGGCGGCGACTTGCTTGTTCGGGTGATTGCTGTAGTTCGCCAACAGCAGGTCGTTGACCGCCTTGGCCAGCTCCATCCGGTTAAACTCTTCCATCTTCTGTTCGATCGCCTGGATCGTGGAGACCGGCTCGAGCGACTCTTTGCCGAACGAGTCGACCAGTTGCTGCATCAGCTGCAACATTTCTTGGCCGCGAACGTCGTCGCCATTGGCAGCGTCCATCATCGCGCCGAAGATCTTCCACTGCAGGATATGATCGTCCAGACCAGCCGAGGCGTCGGCCAGCTCCTTGTCCTGGCTTCTGGCGAACGTCTGGCGAGCGTTGGTCAAGATCTCGACCGCGACGTCGGAGTGGCCCATCTGGCCAAAGACGTTGGCGGCGTTCATCGCCACTTGCAGGTGCTGCGTCGAGGCGGCCGGATCGCCGATGATCGCCAGGGCGTCTTCTTTGACCATGCTGCCCAGCTCTTGCTTGCCCGAGGCGAAGTCCTGCAGCATGTATTCAAACATGTACAGCATGCCAAAGGTGCGGATCATGCGATCCGGATCTTGCGTCAGCTTTTGGGCCAGCGCGGTCCGATCGGCGATCAGCTTTTCGGCCTGATCGGGATTGATCTTCGCCAACACTTCGTACGAATGGAACTTGAACTGCAGCGCGTCGCGGCGTTGCTCGGAGGTGGCGTTAGGCAGAGCCAACAGACGATCGGCCGCCTCCATAGTGTTGGTGTAAACCTTGTTGGCGAAGCCGTGCAGCTCCTCCTGCGAGGCGGTGTTCGGGAAGCTCGTTTCGCCAACCGCCTTCATGTATCTGAGCAGTTCAACCGGGTCGTTCTGCGGCACCTTGTTGATGTCGACCTGGGCGTCCAGTTCGGCGGCCGAGATCGGGGCCGGCATCACAGGAGCCGCGCCGTCACCGGGCTGCTTCATCGCCAGCTGATTGGTTCCGCCGGCCTTGGGATTTTGCGTCGCGGCCGGATTGCCGGTCGCCGGGGCCGAGACTTGAGCCGGACGAACCGGATTGGCGGCCTGCGTTGCCGCAGGCGGAGTTGAATTGTCGGCGGCGCTGTTGGCGGCCGGGGCGGGAACGTTGGCGGCAGGCGCGTCGCCACCTCCGCCACAACCGGCGAAACTCAAGACGGCGCAAGCGGCGCTGCTAACGGCCATGTAGGGAAGCCAAGGTAGGAAATGGAACTTTCGCATCGAACATGCCTTCATGTAGTCGCGGCGGGAATCGTATCCGCATCCGTTGGAGAAGTGCGACCGTCGGGTCGTACCTTTGCAAACTAAGCGTGCGGAATTCTAGGAAAATGACGCCATGAAAGCAGCGCCGATTTCCGCCGATTTCACCCCAATTTTTGGGTGAAATAGCTAACTGCTAGCACCAAAATCACTGTTCGCAAAGATCGTGCGGCCCCCATCGACCGGAAGGCAAACTCCGGTCACGAAAGGGTTTTCGATCAGAAACAACGCCGCATGCGCCACATAGTCGGGCTTTCCTTGGCGTTTTACCAGGGTCCGCTCGATATCGCGGTCGATTTGCTCCTGCGGCGTTCCCTCGGGCTGCATTACCTGGCCCGGTAAGATGGCGTTAACCCGAATGCTGGGGTTTCGCGTCCCCAAATCGACCGCCAGGCTGCGCGTGAGCGTCGGCAGCGCTCCCTTCGACGCGAAGTAGGGAGCATGGTCCGGATAAGGTCGCACCACCGACCAATCGCCGATGTTGACGATCGCCCCGCCGTGCGGCTGATCAATCATCCGCCGTCCCGACGCCTGGCAGCAGAGAAACGTGCCGACCGCGTTCACTTCAAACTGCTGGCGAAAATCGGCGGCGGTGACTTCCTCAAACGGATGCGAATCCCAGATCGCCGCCGTGTTAACCAGCACGTCGATCCGGCCGAAATAGAAGTGAATGCTCTCGAACAGGGCGTGAATTTCCGCTTCGTCCGACAGATCGGCGGCGAACGCTTTCGACTCGATTCCTTGGTCCACCAACTCGGCCGCAGTCGCTTCCGCCTCGTCGATCGAACCATTGGCGTGCAGCGCGATCTGGTACCCTTGTTCGGCCAGCGTCAGCGCTACAGTCTTGCCAACGCGATCGGCGCCACTGCCGGTAACCACGGCGACAGGGGCGGCGTTGCCGAACAGCGACTTCAGTTTCTCTTGCTTGGTAGTCATTCGGCCTTTTCGCACGGAGTGGGATGATTATGAAACTTGGCGATGATGTCCCAGGCCTGGGAGGGAGAATCGGCGAAGCTGATCAGATCCAAGTGCGAATCCCGAATCACTCCTTCGTCAGCCAAATACTGAAAGTTGACGACGTTGTTCCAGTATTCCGATCCGTACAAGATGATCGGGATATCTTGCATGCAACCGGTCTGCCGCAGCGTCAGGGCGTCAAACAGTTCGTCCAGCGTCCCAAATCCGCCTGGGAAGACGACCAGCGCCTTGGCCCGCACCAGGAAGTGCATCTTACGCATGGCGAAATAATGGAACAAGAAACAAAGATCCGGCGTGATGTACGGGTTGGGATGCTGTTCATCAGGTAACGTGATGTTGAGCCCGACCGAAGGCGCCTCGGACTCGAACGCGCCTCGATTGGCGGCTTCCATCACGCCTGGGCCGCCGCCGGTGACGACGACATAGTCGCAATGACCGTCGATGTGACAGTTGGTCGAACAGATGTGCGAGAACAGGCGGGCCTCTTCGTAATAGTGCGACTTGGCCAAGATCCGTTCGGCGCGGGCAACGTCGCGCATCCTCTGTGGATCGGTCGGCGCGGCGTCCAGCAGCATCTTCGCTTTCTCCAGGCGTTCTTCCGCCACGTGCTGTTCGACGATCTGCGTACCGCCAAACACGATCACCGTCGAACGAATATTGAGCCGACGGAACGCGAGTTCCGGCTTCAAGTACTCCAGCTCCATTCGGACGGCCCGCAGCTCGTCGCTTTGCAGGAAGTCAGTATCCAGCTCCGCCATCTTGTAGGTAGGAGACTTCAAAATCATCGACAGGTTTTCGTGCACCCGTTTTCCATCCACGGCTCTACTCTCCTAGCTCGAACGACTCGCCCAACTGTGGGATCACCGTTTCAAATTGATATTGATCGCGTAATGCGGCGGCGAACGATTCTGCGCTGTCAGGCTCGCCATGCGTGATGAACGTCTTTTTGGGCTTGGGCAGATCCTTTAGCCACCGCAAGAGCTCGCTACGGCCAGCGTGACCGCTCAGTCCCGAGACGCTATCGATCGCCGCACGGACCGGCACATCCCAGCCATGAATGCGGATCGTCGGCCGCCCCCGCTGCAAATCGCGTCCGCGGGTACCAGCCGCCATGTAGCCCCCCAGTAAGATCGTGTTTTTTGGATCGGGAAGCCGCCGCTTCAAGTGAAACAAGATTCGCCCGCCGGTCATCATGCCGGACGAGGAGATGATCACCGCCGGTCCCTTGACGTTGTTCAGCTGTTTCGAGCGGTTGTGCTCGCGGACCAGTTCGACATTCGGCCCGTCGAGCACGCTATTGGGCGGCGCCAGCTCTCCTTCGCTCAGATCGTGATCCTTCGAGAAAGTGCGGAAGATCCTAGTCGCGTCGACCGCCATTGGGCTGTCGAGGAAGATCGGAATTTTTGGAATCCGCCCCTCGTGCATCAAGACTTGCAGCAGGTAAATCAACTGCTGACTGCGCCCCACGGCGAACGCGGCGAACAGCATGACGCCGCCGCGGGCATACGCCTGATTGACCTTCTCGGCCAGGATCTCCAGCACATCCTCGTCCGGATGATCGCGATCGCCATAGGTGCTTTCGCAAATCAAGTAATCGCACGGCGGCGGCGGTGAGGGATCAAAGTAAAGGGGCGCGTCGTAGCGTCCAACGTCGCCGGAGAACAACAGCCGCAGCGGCGGATCACGATCACGGATTTCCATCTCGATCATGTTTGAGCCGAGCAAGTGCCCGGCGTCATGAAACCGCACCCAGATCGGATCGCTCAGCTCATGCCACTCTCCCCGCGCAACCGCCTTTAATCGGTGAAGCGCTCGCCGGGCATCTTTCACATCGTACAGCGGCAGCGCCGGCGAGTGCTTGGTGAGATGCTTGCGATTCAGATAGGCGGCGTCTCGCTTTTGGTTCTTCGCCGAATCGAGCAACAGCAGCTTGGCCAGTTCTTTGGTCGCCGGCGTACAAACCACCTTGCGGCGAAACCCATCGCGGACAAACCGCGGCAAGAATCCGATGTGGTCGATGTGGGCATGCGTCAAAACGACGGCGTCGACCGAACTGGCCGCAAACGGCAATTGCTTCCAATTGAGCAACCGCAGTTGCTTCATCCCTTGGAACAAACCGCAGTCGACCAGCACTTTGGCCTGGCCCGCTTCGATCAGGTACTTCGAACCGGTAACCGTTCCGGCGGCGCCGTGAAAAGTGATTTTCGCCATGCGACTCGCTTTGATCCTTCGCCCGACTCATGTTGCGTTACCGAGGTGGCCCAATTGTAGAGCCTGGCCGGGGGCGGGACCAGTCGCGTCAATATTCGACGTCGCTGGTTGGCTTCAGCTTGAAGAGATAGAAGAGCAGCGCCAGGCTGGGCACCAAAATCACCGCGCCAACCAGCACCGCGCCGATCATCGCCCACAACACCGAGTCAGGCGACTTCGCCTCGGCGAGCGTCAGATAGGGGGGAGCGATCACCGGATACTGGGCGATCCCCCAACCCCAAATGATGTTGCCTGCCGCCAGCATCGTACATGCGGCCGCCGGCGTGTACTTCTTCAGAAACAAGAGGACCAACGACGCGGTTCCGCAAATTGCCGAGAGCGCGACCAGCGGCCAGGCCCGAGTGACGAACCCTTGGGCCAGTTCAGGCGTTTCCAGCGCGACAAACACCAGCCCGACCGCCGCCAGGGCGCCCATCCAAATGCCGTTCGCCAGCGAACGTTGCCGCCAGACGAGCGTCAGCTCTTCGTCCCCTTCCTGATTCGCCTCGCGAGTCAAAAAAACAGCGGCCAGGTAGGAGCAGAGGCCAACCGTAAAAAACGCTGTGAACAGTCCCATCGGCGTGATCCAGTCGGTCAGGTAGTTCCCCTCGTAGACGCCTTCGGCGTTGATCTTCGAGTCGCCTGAGGCGAGCGTTCCGGCGATCGCGCCCAAAAAGAAGGGCGCTGCCGCCGAGGCGCCCGCGAACATCACCCGCCAGATCCGCTGATGCGAACCGGAGTCAATCGAATAAGCCCGAAACACATACCCGGCGCCCCGAAACACAATGCCGGCCAAGACCAGAAACGCGGGGATAATGAAAGCCGAGCAGAGCGCCTGAAACGCTAGCGGAAACGCAGCGAACAGCACCACCAGCACAAAGATCAGCCAGATATGGTTCGCTTCCCAGACCGGACCGATCGCATGGTACAGCAGTTTCCGCTCGCGCTCGTTCGATTGGAACGCGGTGTTGATTTCCCAGATTCCTGCGCCAAAGTCGGCGCCACCCAGCACGAGGTACAAGGTCGTCGCCGCTCCCAACACGATTCCGACAATTAACTCAGGCGGCATCAGTCAACTCCGGCATGGGGCGTTTCGCCAAGATTCGTAGCACCAGGATGCAACCGGTCGTCAGCACCAGGTAGATCAACATCGTCACACAAAATATTGTCCAGACGCCCGGCGACTTGGTGACCGCATCGGCCGTTCGCAAGTAGCCATGCACAATCCACGGCTGGCGTCCCACCTCGGTCACGGTCCAGCCCGCCTCCATCGCCAACACGGTCGCCGGACCGCTGACAAACAGCGTCCAGAGCCACAGCTTCCGCGTGCTCCAGTCCGACGTTCCCCATTTCAGCAGATAGCCTGACCAGAGTCCGATCGCGATCAGCAGCGTGCCGATCCCGACCATGATCTGGAAGGCAATATGGACGATCAACACCGGCGGGTGCTCATCTTCCGGAAAGGCATTCAGCCCTTTCACCTCGGCCGCCGGATTCTCATACGCCAACACGCTGAGCATCGCCGGGATTTCGATCGAATAGGGAGTCGTTTTCGTCTCGGGATCAGGAATGCCGCCGATTCGCAGCGGGGCGTACGTTTCGCTCTCCCACTGCCCTTCCATGGCGGCCAGCTTGATGGGCTGCGTCACCGCTACAGCATGTCCCGCCCAGTGGCCGACCGGCCCTTGCACCAGCGCAAAGACCCCACCCATCAAAACGCCCAGCGTCAGCGCGCGGCGTTGGTAGAGCGTGTTCCTGCCGCGCAGGATCTCCCAGGCATAAAACGCCGCCACCAAGAAACCGGTCACCATATAGGCGGCGACAATCATATGCGTCGTCTGCGCGCCGGTCGCTGGATTCAGCATCGCCGTCCAGGGCTGCACGTTCAGCAGCTTGCCGTCAGCGTCCAGCTCAAACCCTTGCGGGCAATTCATAAAAGAGTTAGTCGTCACCACAAACCAAGCCGATGCGGTACCCGCGATGGCGATCGGAATGCCGCAAAGCCAGTGATGAAACGCCGATAACCGATTCCAGCCGTAGAGATAGATGCCGACGAAGATCCCCTCGGTAAAGAAGGCAAATCCCTCCAGGGTAAACGGCAAACCGACGACCGGCCCAAACGTCCCCATAAAGTCGGGCCACAGCAGACCCAACTCAAACGATAAGACGGTGCCCGAGACCGCCCCGACGGCGAACAGCACGGCGAATCCCTTGCTCCACCGCTGCGCGATCAATCGCCAGACCGGGTCCTTCTTTTTCAGCGAGAGCCATTCCGCAACCACGATCAGGATCGGCAGGCCCATCCCGATGCAGGCGAAGATAATATGAAAGCCGAGCGTGAAGGCCATTTGCAGGCGGGCCGGCAACAGATTCGCGCTGTCCGCTAGTAGCAACATCAGGCGGTCCAAGGTTCGAGCGAGCTGGCAGCAAGTTAGCCTCTCAGTGTGCCCGATACGTCGAAATATCGCAATGCGACAATTTGTCGCAATCAGCCACGCAGTTAATCGCTATTAGTATTATAAGTATTTGGCGATCGCGCCGCCGCGCGCCGCCAGCGCGTCCACCTTGGCCGTTACTACTGGATCTTCGACGAGCGGCGGCGCGTTCCACGGCTTCAGCCGGGCGTCAATCACCAGCGCACCGCGGCAGCCCCAATGCTTGTCTTTCGTGAACGACTCGATGCCATGCACATCGGCCGCCGGGTTGCTGCGGGTAAACAGCGTCCAGGCAAAATTGTTCTCGCTCGCCGCCGCAAACGGACTGTCATCGGCGATCACAATCAGCGGAAACTGGTTGATCGGCGCCGAGGCGTCAAACGCCGCACAAAACCGCTCGATCTCACTACCGTCGCCATACTTCGGCCCCTGCACCACCATCACGCCCGGCTGCGCAACCTGCGGCGCCGTGAAGCCATCGGGCAATGAAAGATTGGTCGGCAGCTCGGCCGGCAACTCGCGAATCGGTTTACCAACCGCCGCCATCACCAGCTTCGAGCCATGATTGAACTGCCCGCTGCTGTAGTCGAGCGTGTCGATCGTCGTTTCGGTTTGAAAATGAAGATCACGCCGCCAGTCGATCCGCTGCAACAAGTGCGCAAGGAACCGATCGAGGTGATGCAGATCGAGACTCGGGTCATCTTCTTCGGCGACGATCATCAAATACTTCGCCAGCGACATCTGCCCTTGCCCCAGAATCGCATTGGCTTGCGTCAACAACTCCTTCGGCCGCGTCCGTTCGTCATACGGCACGTACCGTTCGCTGCCGATCGCCAACATCAGCGGATGAACGCCGGCCGCGTCGACCGCATGCACCGCTTTGACGCCTGGCAAGACGGTCGGAATGATCGGCCCGGTGATTTCATGGATCAAGGCGCCAAACGTCGTATCCTCTTGCGGCGGTCGTCCCACCACGGTGAAGGGCCAGATCGCATCGTCGCGATGGTAGACGCGCTCCACCTTCAGCACCGGGAACGGATGCGTCAGACTATAGTAGCCCAAGTGATCGCCAAACGGGCCCTCGGGCTTCGTCTGCGATTGAATCGTCCCGGCGATGCAGAAGTCAGCCTCGGCATACAGCGGCAAAGAGGTCGCGCCGTAGGCGAGTGGAATCCGATGCCCCGCCAAGGCGCCGGCAAACTGCAATTCGCTCAATCCTTCTGGCAACGGCATCACCGCCGAAAGGGTCATCGCCGGCGTTCCCCCGACAAAAATATTCGCCGCAAATGGTTTGCCGGCCGCCAGCGCCGCGGCATGATGCACGCCGATGCCGCGATGGATCTGATAATGCAGACCGATCTCTTCGTTGGGCAGATAGTCGTTGCCGCTCAGTTGCACACGATACATCCCCAGGTTCGATTTCATCGCCCCCGGGTGATTCACATCCTCGGTATAAACCTGCGGCAGCGTCACATAGGCGCCGCCATCATCGGGCCACGAGACCAACCGCGGCAGCTCGCCAATCTTGGTCTGATTTTTTAACACCGACCCGCTACGACGCTTAGACGGCAACATCTTCATCGCCCACAGCGGCGCCCCCGCATAGCGCAACGGGCGTTTCCACAACTCGTTCGGATCGATCTTCAGTTCGATCAGCCGTTTGACCTGATCGATGGTATCGCGAAACAGGAAGCGGGCCTGGTCGAGCGAGCCGAACAGGTTCGACACCATCGAAAAACGACAGTCCTTCACATTGGCGAAGTAGATGGCTGGGCCGCCGCTGGCGTAAACCCGCCGCTGAATCTCCGCCGCTTCGAGCCGGGCATCGATGCAATCGTCGATCTGGATTAGGCGGCCATGCTTGCGGAGGTCCTCGACGCACTGCCGGAGATTTCGATAGCCCATATTCGCCAAAGAGAAAAAAATAAGGGTGAAAGGGAGATTTTCAGCTATCCGCGCAGCGCCGCGGCGATATTACTTATTCGACCGGAAACGCGCCACTAGCGACAACCGCCCAAAATCGTACCCCGTAATCGCCGACATAACAGCCGGGGGCTCCTGTAAAGCCCCCCGCTATCCCATTAAACTGGTCGAAGGAAAACCGCTTCCCGCACCGCTACTTCGCTCAGAAAGACGCCGACATGATGATTCAACCCACGAAACAACCGGTTCAAGAGTTCGACGGAGACGCCATCATCGTCGGCGCATATTCCGACGGATTGTCGCCCACCGCCGAACAACTCGACCCGGCGATAAGCGGCGCGATCGATCGTTTGAAAGCGGCCGGCGAAATCACCGGCAAGAAGTACGAAACGACCCGCATTCTCGCTCCGGCCGGCGTGCCGACCATCGAAGTGGTCGTGATCGGCCTGGGCGCCAAAGCCGATTTGTGCGCCGAAACGGTCTATGGCGCCGCCGCCACCGCCGCCAAGTTGGTTGCCAGCAAGAAGCGAAAGAAGGTTGGCTTCTTCCTCGACGACTTCTGGCCGAAAGACCTGTCCGAACAAGCGATCGCCGGGCTCTGCGTCGGCATCCAGGGACAAGATCTCTATCGCAAAGAAAAAGCGCTCACCACGCCCGACGAAATCTTCTGGTACGGCGTCGATGAAGAAACGATCGAAAAAGGCGCCGCTTACGGCAACGCGATCAACCTGACCCGCAGCCTGGTCAATCGCCACGCCTCCGACATCTACCCCGCCACGTTTGCCGAGGAAGCGTCGGTCGTCGCCGAAGACTACAACCTGTCGATCGAAGTCTGGGACAAGAAGAAGCTGGAAGAAGAACGGTGCGGTTCGCTGCTGGCCGTCTCGCAAGCTTCAACCCGCGAACCGCGTCTGGTCATCATTCGCTACAGCGGCGGCAAGCTGGGCGAATCGCCGTTGGCCTTGGTCGGCAAAGGGGTGACTTTTGACTCAGGCGGCCTCTCGCTAAAGCCGAGCGACGGCATGAAGGCGATGAAATGCGACATGGCTGGCGCCGCCACCGTTCTGGGCGCCGTAAAAGCGATCGCCGCGCTAAAGCTGCCGCTCAACGTCGTTGGCCTGGTCGGTCTGGTCGAGAACATGGTCTCCGGCGACAGCTACAAACTGGGTGACGTGCTGACCGCCCGCAGCGGTAAGACGATCGAAGTGCTCAACACCGACGCCGAAGGTCGCCTGGTATTGGCCGACGTGCTGAACGTCGCCCTCGACGAAAAGCCGACTCGCATCATCGACCTGGCGACGTTGACCGGCGCCTGCGTCGTAGCGTTGGGACTGGACACGGCCGGCCTGATGACCAACGACGAAGCGATGCAAGACATGATCTTCGATTGCTCGAAGCGGATGGGCGAACCGATGTGGCCGCTGCCGATGTTCCCCGAATTCAGCGAGCAGATCAAAAGCCAGGTCGCCGACATCAAGAACATTGGCGAAGGTCGCTGGGGCGGCGCGATCACCGCGGCGAAGTTCCTGGAAGAGTTCGTCGAAGGGACCGCTTGGACCCACATCGACATCGCCGGTCCCGCCTTCCTCGAGAAAGGCAAACCGTGGATGGACGGCGGCGCCTCCGGCTTCGGCGTCCGTACATTGGTCGAAGTCGCCAAGACTTTGTGCAAATAAGCCCATTGCGGTTAGCCCAGGAAGGTCTCCCTTCCTGGGCGGCGCAACCGCAGGAAGCATCACTCCGTGGTAAGTTGCGAATCGGTAGACGGCCCCAGGAATCGCTATGATCCTATTAGCCTTGGATGGCATCGCCGAAGCGATCGGACAGCTTCTTCGATTCGCACTGATGATTGTCTGGCAGGTCATCAAATGGCCGCTTCACCTTTTGCTCGAATGTCTGTTTGGCCTCTTCGATATTGGTCTACGTCGGCTCACCGACGAGCCGGTACAGGAGATCGAACGAAATCACGAACATGACCAGCCACGTGGTCCCTCGTTTCCGTCTCCCGAGCAGCGCAAGCCGAATACGTAAGTGGTGACCCCCATTGGCGCCACGCGTTTTGAAGTAGCTCGCTCCGCAATCCTTCCTTTCTCGGCCTGATGCTTCCTGCCGACTTCGTCGGCCCAGGAAGGAGGACCTTCCTGTGCTAACCAATGGGCGGGGGGGCCCGCTTCGGCGGAATCTTCGGCATTTCCCGTCTGTTTGGTTTGACAACCTGGGCCCAGAATCCCAAGATACGGGGGGTTGGCGGCGGGACGGAATTCCCGCAATATTTGGCCCGCCGTGGCGAATACCAGGTGACCATACAGGCATCGCGGAATTCGTTCCGATTGAAAGGGGCGGTAAATGAGCACCATGTTTCTAATTTGCGCCGTTTTGGGCGGTTCGGTTTTCGTCATCCAGTTTCTGCTGACCTTGCTCGGCATTGGGGGCGAAGCGCTCGACTTTGAAGCCGACATCCCGGACGATCTCGATCTGCCGGACGATACCGACTTTTCGGCCACGGCCCATCATTCGACCTGGCTGTTCGGCGTTCTGTCGTTCAAGACGGTCGTCGCGGCGATCGCCTTTTTCGGCATTGCCGGCTTGGCGGCCGAATCGGCAAACATCGGCAGCGCCCTTTCGCTGGTGGTGGCGGTCATCTTTGGCATCGCCGCGATGTACGTCGTCCACTGGCTGTTGCTGTTCATCTACCGGCTTGGCGTCGACGGTACGACAAGAATCAGCGATGCCGTCGGCCAGCCGGCCAAGGTCTATGTGCCGATCCCTGGCGAGAACGGGGGCCAAGGCAAGGTTCAGATGCAACTGAATAACCAGATCGTCGAATACGCGGCGATGACCTCCGAAAGCGAAAAGCTGGCGACCGGCACGTCGGTAAAAGTCGTTCGCGTTATCGACGATGCGACGCTGGAAGTCGCCCGCTTGTCGGCATAGTCGGCGTCTCTCGAATAACCCGCGCAAACCAACCCTTTGCGTCCCTAAATCCTTTGCGGTCGCGATACGCGCCCGCTTAGCACAACGTACATCTAGTAAGGCACGAAGTTCACCCCCAAAGAACCGGATCGACCATCATGCTAACTCACTTTCCACTGGTACTCGGCCAAATGCTCGGCAGCACGATGATTTGGACGCTTGTCGGCGTCGGCATCTTCGTCATGTTCCTCTTCTCGATGATGATCTTCATCGCGAAACAGTACAAACGCTGCCCGTCGAACCGCGTGCTGGTCATCTACGGTCGCACCGGCAAAGGGAGCGCTGCAAAAACCATTCACGGCGGCGCCTCGCTGGTCGTGCCGCTGATCCAAGACTACGCCTATCTCAGCCTCGAGCCGATCCAGATCGACATCCCGCTCCGCGGCGCCCTGTCGTCCGAAAACATCCGCGTCAACGTTCCCAGCTGCTTCACCGTCGCCATCGGCACGTCGCCCGGCGTGATGGACAACGCGGCGGTTCGCTTGCTCGGCTTGACCGTCGGCGAAATTCGTAAGCAGGCGGAAGAATTGATCTTCGGTCAGCTTCGCCAGGTGATCGCGTCGATGCGGATTGAAGAAATCAACCGCGACCGCGACAAGCTGCTCGAACACATCCAGTCGTCGCTCGAACCGGAACTGAACAAGATCGGCCTGATCCTGATCAACGTGAACATCACCGACATCACCGACGAGTCGGGCTACATCGACGCCATCGGCCAGAAGGCGGCCTCGCTGGCGATTCAAAATGCCCGCGGTGACGTCGCCGAAAACTTGAAGATGGGTGAAATCCGCGTCGCCGAAGCCGACAAACAAAAGTTGATCTCGGTCGCCCTGGCTAACAAAGAGCAAGTGATCGGTACCCGCGAAGCGGAACGCGACCAAGCGATCCGCGTCGCCGACATGCAGAAAGAACAAACGATCGGCGAACGAGCCGCCGAGTACGAACGGGAAGCGAAGGTCAAAGACGCCGAGCGCGAAAAACGCGTTCGCATCGCGGAGGCGGACGCGACCGCGATCGAAGGCGAAAACTTGTCGAGCGCCAAAATCGCCGCGTCGCAAGCCGCCCTGGCGGTGAAGCGCGCCGAAGCCTACCAAACCGGCCGGCGAAACCCGCAAGAAAGAGGCGGAAGCGGCGGTGCTGGAAGCCCAAAACCGCGCGATGGCCAAAGCGGCGATCGCCGAAGCGGAACGGGTCGAAGCCGAGAAGCGGGCCTTGCTCGAAGCTCCGGCAAAGGCCGAAAAGGCGAAGATGGAAGTCGACGCGTCGGCCGAAGCGGCCAAACGCCGCATCCTGGCTCAGGCCGAAGCCGACGCGATCTACGCCAAGCTCGAAGCGGAAGCCCGCGGTGAATACGAGAAGCTGGCCAAGAAGGGTGAAGGTCTCAAGCAGATCGTCGCTGCGTGCGGCAGCTCGAAAGAAGCGTTCCAGATGTTGCTCTTGGAACACCTCGACAACCTGGCCGAATCGTCCGCCAAGGCGATCTCGAACATCAAGTTCGACAAGGTGGTTGTCTGGGAAGGTGGCGGCAATGGCAAAGATGGCCGCAGCAGCACCGCCGACTGGCTCTCGGGCATGTCGAAAACCTTGCCCCCGATGATGCAAGTCCTGAAAGACATCGGCGGCGTCGAACTGCCCGAAGCCTTGATCCGCTACAGCGAAGAAGGCCCCGAAAGCCTAGCCAAGACCGAGTCGAACGGCTCGGTCGCTACGGCCGAAAAGCCGGACGACGACGAGGAAGAGGCGTAATCGCCAACAGAAATCAAAAACGCCGCCGCGAGTCAATTCGCCGCGGCGTTTTTTTGTGCGCATTGGCCAAACATTAGCCCGCAGCGCGAACGAGGGAATGCGGTGGCAAGCGATCTCGCAGGATAATATCACTCCCCAGAGTCCGCCGAACTCTCACTCGTTTCCTCCGCCGTAGTCTCGTCGCCGATCGTCGCTATCCGGCGGCACCAACCAATCACCACCAGCCAACCGATGGCGTTTTCGACCAAACCTGCTTGCCACGTCTCGACGCCGAAATCGATTACAAACACGAAGAACGCGAGACACATCGCCAGCATGACGACGCAAAGCGCGATTCTCGCGGATTGAGACGCCACCTTGGGCTGCTCGACCAGTACGTATTGCGCAACCGCCAGATAGACATAGGCGGCGGTCAGCGCAATCCCAAAGATCGAGCCATCGCCGGCTGCGATTCCCCAAGCCGCGACGCTCCAGATTCCTAGCAGCGCCAAACCAAGCAGCCGTAGAGGTACCCTTTTCCAGCGTGGGTACTGCGTCATCAGCGACTGTGTCGGAAACAACGCACAGGTAAGCGGGATAATCACAACGTCCGAAATGAGGTACGTTGGCACGAGCGGGGCGATGCTGAGGGTCCACGCAACCCAATCCATCTCTCTCCAGCAGAAATAGGCGATGCAATACGCGATGAGTAGCCAAGACATCAGCACGTAGGTGGTTGTCTGCGTCAGGAGCCACTTCAGGCCGTTCACATACAGGCGGACGCTGACGGCCCACCATTCAAACGGCGAGGCGTTTCTCGGCAGACTGACCTCGTCTAATTTCGCCAGTTTCTCCTGGGCATCCGAATCGACGGGGCAAATCCGCAGCGTTTCTAGGTACCGTGCTCGCGCATGTTCCCGCAGTCCCAGGGACGAATAACAAACGCCCATAAAGTAATGGGCGTCCGACTCTTCCGCGTTGTACCGAAGCGCCTCTCGCAGTACGCCAAGCGCCTCCTGGTACTTGCCCAGCGATATGAGCGTGCGTCCCTTCAGTAACAAGGCGCCGCTGGCGGTAGGCTGCAGCTCTAGCGCCTTGTCGGCATGCCGACTCGCCGGCTCCGGCTTTTTTAGTCGCAGATACGTCCGCGCCATCCGGTCGTGGGCGACGTACGATTCGGGCGAGAATTGCAGCGCTGTCTGAAGCGATTCGTGGGCCGATTCATACTGCTCCGCATTGAAAAAGCAGATCCCGAGATTGAGATGAAAGTCGCATCGATCCGGCTGCAACGCGACCGCTATTCGGCCGTGCTCAATCGCCTCGTCGTACCTATCCATTCGCGAGAAGCAATACCCCAGCTTGGCGTGTGCCCGGGGATTTTCTGGTTCGATCGCGATCCACCTGAGCAGCTCTTGGAGAGCTTCTGCGTATCGTCCCATATCCAAGAGCAACTGGCTGCGTTGCGCGAACCGATCGGACGGATTCCGCGGCGGTCGTTTCTCGGGCAAATCGTTCACAAAGCAAGCAGGCCCCGGCCGGACTAGGTAACGCGATCGGCTGCCGCCAAACGTCTCAGAATGCCTATTCAACCATTCTAGCCGCCGCGCGGAGGACTAGTAGAGATGGGGATCCGAAAAAAAATTTCTAGACCGGGACCAATCGTGTCACAGGCCTGGGCGATGATCTCTCCTGTCGCGACGAGGCGACCGCAAGAAGTGCAACCCAAGCCCCTCGGCGAAAAGGAAATTTCCCATGATCAAGCACGAAGCTCTCCTCTCCCCTGCTCCGCTGTACGATGACGTCCTTTCGGCCCCGGCCGCGCCGTTTGACGATAGCTGCTTGGACGACCTGTTCGAGGGGGCCTTGGTCGATCCTCGTCCTTATCAGCTGCGGATCGCCTCGAAGGCGATTTCGGCCTTTGAGCAACATCGGGCCGATCCATTCGCCGAACTCTCCGCTTCGGCCGCGTCGGTGTTGGTCGAAAGTCCGACCGGCAGCGGCAAGACGGTCATGGGGCTTGGAATCGCCCAGTGGATGCAAAAGCACTATGGGCTGAGCATCGGCTGGGTCGCCATGCGGCGGAATCTGCTGCAGCAAGCCCAGGAAGAGAACCTGCGGCGGGGCTTTGACGTCAAGCTAGAACTGATCTCGATGTTCGACAAGAATCCTCCCAAGGTCGACATGCTGATCGTCGACGAAGCCCAGCACGACGCCGCTAGCAGCATGGCGAATCTCCACTGCTCGGTTCGCCCGCAGTACATCCTAGGACTGACCGCCACGCCGTTTCGCAGCGATCGGGTCAAGCTGTGCTTTGACACGGTGATCAAAGACGCCGGCATTCACCAGCTGATTCAAGACGACTACCTGAGTCGCTTCCATCACTTCACCATTCCGGAATACACGCCGGAAGCGGTCGCAGAGCACTATGCTCGTAGCCCGCAGCACTGGGGCAAGTCGATCATGTTTTTCCATCGCCGCCAGCAATGCGACGCCGCCCAGCTCGCTTTGGCCGGATATGGCATCCGCAGCGAAGTGGTCACCGCCACCAGCGATCGCGAGCGGCAGTTGGCCGACTTCATCGCCGGGCGTACCCAGGTGCTGATCAATATGTCGATCTTGACCGAAGGTTTCGACTGCCCGGATCTGCAAACCGTTTTCTGCCGTCCTTCGAGCCGGGCCTGCACAATTCAAATGTGCGGCCGCGTCTTCCGCAAACATGCGGCCCATCCCTTCAAGCAAGTGGTGCAGTGCCGCAACACGCCGCATCCGATTTTGAAAACGGCGTCAGCCGCCGAGCAATACGTCTGGAACGGCGAAGGCTGGCGAAGTCTGAAGATGAACCGCGAGATCAACAAGATCAGCAGCCGCACCCGGCAACTAATCGCCGGCGCCGAAGTGAAACTGCCCAAAGTGGTCGCCGCCGCCCGCACGTCGAAACCGTTCTGGCAACAGGTTCGCGAACGGTTTTAGGTAGAAACCATGGCGCCATGCTCTTACGACGTCTTCGGCGGAAGAGCATGCCTTGGTCCTGCTGTTGTGTCTCGAAGACATGCTCTTCTCGCGAAGACGCGACAAGAACATGCCACCAAAAAATCAATCAACGCGTTCAAATCCTTTCACCCATGCATGGGAGACGACACGATGAAATGGAACTTCGAATACGGATATGCCCGAATCAAAGATTTTCAGGTCGCCGCCGAGCGTGACATGCGCAGCGGCAAGGTCCATGTGAAGTCGATCGACTTGCATGGCGAACAGCTGACGCCGACGCCGCGGTTTTGGCGGTCGATGTTTCAGCGGTTCGGGTTCTCGGAAAGCGTGTTTCGCTACTTCGATCATGGCGAAGTTTTTCAGCGGATCGCGGCCCGCACGCCGAGCGATGCGATCCGCTTCTGCGTCGAGCGTTCGCCGCAAGGGAAAAGCCGCCTGCTGTCGGTCAGCAATCCGAAACGTCCCGTCATCTCGCATGACGAAGTGATGGACCTGGTCGATCGTTACGAAGGGGGCGACGTTGGCTACGCCGACGGTCTGATCACCAGCACGCATCGTCCTCGCAGCGGCGACTGCACGTTTGAGATCGGCGGCGATCATTTCAAACATCGCTTTGTGATGGAGACGCCGATCGACGGCTTCAGCCAACCCCGGATCTTCCTCTCATTCTTGCGGATGGTTTGCTCCAATGGCGCCATCGGCTACAGCCGTGCCTTTCGCAGCGATGTCAGCCTGGGAAAGGATATCGGGCATTGCATCAGCCGGGCGCTCGACAGCTACGACAATGGCGAAGGGTACGCGGCGCTACGGCAGCGATTTGAAAGCGCGCAGACTTCGTGGGCATCGCTGCACGAATGCAATTCGCTGTATAAGATCTTGTGCAAGTTTGAGCGAGGCAAGTCGATCTCGGCCGAGAACGTGATGCCCGACTTCCACAAAATGACCGGACGCCTGCACGAGTTGTACGGGATGGCGAATCTCGATGCCCTCAGCGAAAAACGCCAGCGAATTTTGCCGGCCCGCTGCCGCATTTACGACCTGGTCAATTTCGCCAGCGAAGTCGCCACGCATCATGCCGAAGCGGACGCCAGTCGTAGCCTGCAGGCCTACATCGGCAGTCTGATCTCGGACGAGTACGACATGGAAGGAACGGCGGTCGATTCGACCGAATTCGCCGATTTGCTCCTCTCCGAATCGAGCGCCGCGCTGAATTAGTCGTGCGACCGTTGCCGAGCGGGGTGGCGGCGGGTTACACTGCCAATCGAGCGGCGATCTTCGCCGCAGACGCGCGGTGCGATTCTCCCCCTTCGTTCACGGAAGAACCTGATCCGGTGGCACGCAACGAACAGCTGATTCGACAGCACAAAATCTTGCAGATTCTCGAACCCTCGCGGTACGGCTATCTGCTGGAGGAAATCCGCGACGATCTGGTTACCCAGTTGGGCCTGACGTCGCTGCATGTGCGAACCGTCCGCCGCGATCTGGAAGCTTTGCAAGCGGCCGGCGTCGACGTCGACAGTCACGAATCGCCCCGCGGTCGCGTCTGGAAGATGGGCTCTGGCGCCCGAGGGATGCACAAGATCAACGCCTCGGCGACCGAACTGATCGCCTTGTCGCTGGGTCGCGATCTAATGTTGCCGCTGGCCGGCACTCCCTTCTGGATCGGCATCGAATCGTTCTGGAACAAGATTCAGGAAGAGCTGCCTGGGTCGATCTGGGATCACTACCACAAGTACCGTCAGGTGCTGCACGTTAGCGGCATCACCCCCAAGTCGTACAAGGAGCAAGAAGGCGTTCTGAAAACGATCAACCGGGCGATCCAGCAACATCGCGTCGTGCAGATCTCGTATCAAACGCTCGGCCAGCCAATGCCCAAGCAGCGTGAGATCGAACCATACGGCGTGGTGCTGTATCAATCGAGCATCTACATTGTCGCGGCGGCCCGCGAAGTCGAAGATCCGGAAAGCCGGGTACGCCACTGGAAGCTTGACCGCTTCAAAAAGGCGGAGGCGCTTGACGACTACTTCAAACCACCGAAAGACTTCGACCTCGAACAGCACTTGGCCCAGTCGATCGGCATCTTCGCCTCGGAAAAGCCGCAGAACTTTAAGATCCGGATCAGCAGCTTCGCCGCCGCCTGGGTTCGCGAAGATCCATGGCATCCGGAACAGAAAATCGAACCGCAAGAAGATGGCAGCGTGATCCTGACCGTCAAAGCGGCCAACGACCTGGAAATCATCCCGCGGGTCTTGGCGCTAGGACCTGAAGCGGAAGTGTTGTCCCCCGCCTCGTGCCGCAAAGCGGTCGCTGAGCGAGTCAAACGCTTGGCCGAGATCTACAAGATCGACTGAAATCTTCCGCCGGCCGGCTTCCAGTTCACAATGCCTTGCTCATCGGGCAAGATCCGCATCTCTTCGGTCAACGGATCGGTCTGAGCGCAAATGTACGCGGTGGCGGAAATCGCCTGGCCGTCGAACGTCTCGCAGTCGAACGGTTCTCGCAGATAAAGCCGCGGGTAGTCTTCAACCTCGTCCAGCACCTCAAGCACCCGCTGAATGTCGCGATGCTTGAAGATCCAAAGCTCTCCCTGCACGCGATCTTCGCCGCGTACCAGACCAGGATATTCTCCGAGTTCGTAGAGCCGGCCTTGGGTGAACGCGGTCACCACGGTCAACGGGCGAGCGGGCCACAATTTTTCCCGTTCTTCGCCACGTTTGAGCGTGCCGTAGGCGAACATCGCTGCGATTTCGTTAGCCATCAGTTGAACAGCGTGGGGGTTTGCGATTTTTTGCGTTTACGATTTTTGGGGGCCGGCGGCGACGTGGCGATTGGCGCGTCGCCAAGCGACAAGACGGGGATTGAGCTGGAGATGCCTTGCGCCTTTTCGACCATCGTCTGGTGGCAGGTCAGAAACAAGATCTGCACCCGGGGGTCAAAGTCGTGCAGCACCGCCAAGGTGCGGCGCTGTCGCTCGTCATCGAAGTTGACCAGAATGTCGTCCATCACCACCGGCAACGGTTCGCTGCCGCTGGCGTAGCTTTCGATATAGGCGAGCCGAATCGAGAGATAGAGTTGCTCCCGCGTGCCGGTGCTCAGTTCTTCGGCGGTCTTCGGTTTCCCTTCGCGGGGAATCACCATCAAGGTGCCGACCTCGTCCAATTGTCGCTCGATCCCTTGGTACTGCCCAGCGGTCATCTCGCGGAAGATCCGCCCGACCGCGTCGAGCATGTCTCCCTGCGTCTTCGCCCGATGTTTGGCGACTGCTCGGTCGACCAGCGCCCGGGCCAACACCAGCGGAGCGTATTGGTCGACCTTCTCTTGCAGCTCTCCCTTTAAGCTTTCCAGTTCCGACGCAATCGCGATCGACTTGTCGGAACCTTCCAGCGACTCTTGCTGCTGGCGGGTGCGGCCGAGCGACTCCTTCACCTCGTCCAGTTGCTCATGCAGGCGAGCCGATTCCGCTTCGCTCTCTTGCCGCTCTAGCAACACCTGATCGAGATCCGCTGCGGCGAGCGCTTCCTCAAATGCGGACACTTCTTCCGATTGCCGAATGCCAGTCAGCTGCGCTTGCAGCGTCCGGCGTTCGGTTTCCAAGTCGGCCAGCCGGCGGGCCCTGTGGGTCGCTTCTTCCAGACCGTCGTCATCGGCGACGCCAGAAGCTTCTCGCCAGGCGGCCAACTGCGTTTGGATCGTCTCTTGCTGCGCCGCACACTCGGCGATCTGTTGCCGCAACCGCGATAATTGCTTTTCGGCGTGCGACTTCTGCTGCCGAGCCGCTACGACATCCTTCAACCGCCGATCAAGCTCGATCGCCTGGTTCTCGGCCGACAGATCGCTGGGCGGTAGTCCAGCCGCTTCCCAACAGGCGGCGACCTCCGCTTCAAACGCGGCGATCCCTTGCTGCATGTCGGTAACGCGGGTCTGCAAACTGGCGGCGGAATCGCGCATGCCGCGGACCGAGTCGATCCGCGACAGCAGATCGATGATAATCTGGGCGTCAGAGGAACCCAAATCAGGCGCCGCGGCCAACAGCGTGCGAATCGTCTCCATCGCCGCCAACTGACGCTGTTTCAATTGGCCGCACGCGTCGATCGCCGTGTCACGATCAGCAGCCAACTTCTTCGCTTCGGCGGTGGCCTGGGCGTGTTGGTTTCGTTGCTGTTCGTCCGCGGCAGCCGCTTTCTGCAGCGCGTCGACGGCCGCGGCGATGTCGGCGTCCACAGCGATCTCAGGCAGCGCCGCCGCGATCTGCGCCGCCAACGATTGGTTGGCGGTCGTCATGTCGGCCAGGGACGTTTCGAGCTCGGCGATCCGATCTTCCATTTCCCGCCATCGCCGGAACTTGTCGCACCAAGCGAGCATCTCCTTCGGCGACAGCGGCGCGACTTGTAGTTCGCTCCAAAGTGCGATCCACTCCTCGCGCAGCGTCTGTTGCTGCCGCTCGGCCGTTTGCGCCGCGGCGCCAGCGCGTTCGATCCGGCGCTGCGTCAAATCGCGGTCATCCGACAGCTTGTCCCGGCTCGCTAGCAGCTCCGCTTGTTTCTGGCGCCGATCAGCCAACGCATCCGGCGCTTTCAATAGCTGCTCAAACTCGGCCAGCTTTTCGGCGTCGGGTTTCTGGGCGCCCAGGGAATTTCGAAGTTCGTCCCAGGCGGCGTCGCGAGCCTGGCGGGCCTGTTGCAACTGCTCGGGCGAAACCAGCGCATGTCGCTGATCAAGCAACTCAATCTTCGCCTCTAGATCCGCGAGCGACTCCAGTTCGCTGGCGAGCCGCGCGGCCGCTTCGCCTTGCTTTCGTTCCGCCTGTTGCAGCTCGTCGGCAAAGCGTTCGATCTCCCCATCGGCTGGCAGCAGCGAAACAGTGACGTCGTCATAGCCCGGGATCGTGGCGACGCTATTCTTCAGCGGTTTCGCCGACATCAGCTGCTGCTGAAAATCGCGGCGGAGGTCGGCTTCTCGTTCGGTTCGTCGACTCCAGGTCGTCGCTTCTCGCAATAGCGGAGCGAAATCAACTTTGCTCGGCGGCGGCAGTTCGCTCAGGCGCTGTTCGGCTCGCTCGCACTGCCCAGCCAGCCGCTGCACGTCTTGCTCGTAGACCTTCAGCTGACTACGCAGATCGCTTTCGACAGCGGCGGCTTGTTCGACTTCCTTCCGCTGCGGATGCGACAGGGCGAACTGCGACAACGTGGCGACGCTCCACTCGGGATGCAGCTCGCGCATCGCCTGATCGGCATCGGCCAATGCGGCCGCTTGCTCTTGTTGCCGTAGCGGAATGTGGCTGCGAAAGTTTTGAATTTCGGAGACGGTACGGACCAGCCGCTGGATCGTCTCCTCTTGCAGCAGCAGTTCTTTGCTGATCGCGGCGGCGCTTTCGGCCTGCTCTTTGGTCAGCAGTTCCAATTGCGAACGATACCGCGACAACTCTTCCTCCAGCGACTGTAGACGCGTCCGCTGGTACTCGAACTTTTCGATTGCTTCCCGCGGCGGCTGCTTATCGCCGGTCAGCGCGGCGATCTGCTCGCTCAACTGCGAGAGCTCACGCCAAACGGGATACGCTTTTTCGATTCGCTCCAGGTGCCGCAGACGCAGAAACGCCGCTTCGTGCCGCTTGTAGAGTTGATCCCGACGCTCAATCAACTGATCAATCTGGCGTAGCTTCTCATCGTATTGCGCCGGTCGCAGCGGAGCGCTACGCAACCGCGTCCGGGCCTCCCGCAATTGCGACAATAGCTCGTTGATTCGCGGTTTGCGACCAGTCGGCAAAAAGAGGGCGCTGCTTTCGGTCTCCAGCGTTTTCTTGAGCGTCTGCAATTGGCCAAGTCCGCCCAGACTGCCGCCGTACAGCGCTTCGTCCAAACTGGCCGCCTTCAGGCCCGCTTCGCCCGAAGCGAGTTCGGAAAGCGAAAAACCAAACAGTTGCTCGTAGGCAGGCTGCTCGATGCCGCCTAGCAGACTTGTCCAGGTTGTTTCGTCAAACGTCTCTTCGCTGCCGCTGAACAGCCCGGTCAGCGCCGACTTGGTCGACTTGGTTCGGCGAAACTGCAACTGGCGACCGTCGGACAGCGAAGCGCCCACTTCGACCGCCATCTTGCCGCCATCGACAAAGGCGTACGGATTGCGCACCTTGAAGCCGAAGATCGCCTCGCGGATCAGCTGCAGCAGCGTCGACTTGCCTGCTTCGTTGGGGCCATAGATGATCTGCAACCGGTCGCCAAAGTCGAAGCGGCGATCGGCAAAGACTCCAAAATTCTCAGCTTGAATCGCTTGAATCTTCACGCGGCGCCCTCCAGTCCGGTCAGCACAATTTGCTCGGCGGCGGAAAGCCACTCGTCCATCCGTTCGCTCGTTTCCCGCTGGTCGCTAAGATCGGCCTGGGCGGCGCCCAGCTTTTCAAACAACGATTTCAGCTCGGACGATAGTGCGGCCAGGCTCTCCGGATCTTGCCGCAACAGCTCCACCTCGCGGGCTAGCTCGCCCAGCAAATCAGCCTCGCCGCGCGAGAGCGGCGCCCGCTCGGCGGTGGTGCGGATCTTGACCTTTTCGATGCACAGGTCATCGCTGATCGCCGCCGCGGCGTCGCGGATCCGGCCGATCCAATTGCCTTGCTTCAGCGGATCGTTCAGCTCGGCGTGAAGTTGACAGCTGCCGGTCAACCGAACCCGGGCGACCGTAAACCGCCCGTCGTTGCTCTCGTGCGCCGACGAAAGCGCATCTCGAATTTGTTCGTCCAACTGCTGAGCGTCGGCCTCGGTCGGTACCGCGATTTCGACTTCGCTGAACCGCAGCACGTCGGTCGGTTCAAAACGAACTTCTGCGAGCTGTCCATCGGTCACCGTACCGACCAGGCAGCCTTTGGCGCCTTGTTCGCGAATGTGGCGACCTTGCGTGTTGCCGCTGTAGGCGACGTAAGGATGTTCGCACAGCGGCGCCGCTTCGCGCAGATGAATATGTCCCAGCGCCCAGTAGTCATAACCTTTGCTCCGAAGGGTGTCGATCGTCGTCGGGGCGTACGGGTCGTGCTCGTCATAGCCTTGCAAACTGGTATGCAACATGCCGACATTGAAATAGCCGGAGAGCGCCGCCGGATATCCAGCCGCCAAATCCTCGAGCACATCGGGCCGGGCGAAACCACGGCCGTGGATCGCCGCCTGAATATCATCGAGCTGGATCGTCTCCGCCTTCTTCGCCGACAGTTCGCTAACATTGTCGGGCCAGCGAATCGACTTCTGCAGCTTGCTCTCGGCATCGTGGTTTCCACGAATGTAGAAGACGCGAATTCCCTGCGTCTCTAACCGGCGAAACTGGGCGATCGTCCACTGTCCGGTCCGCATGTCTTGCCACTGGCCATCGAACAAGTCGCCGGCGATCAAGACGAACGCCACCTCTTCGCGGATCGCCAGTTCCACGACATTTTCAAACGCGGTGCGAGTCGCCAACCGGACTCGCTGCATCATCGCCGGGTCGATCTTGCCCAACCCTTGCAGCGGGCTATCGATATGCAAATCGGCCGCATGAATAAATCGAAAGCTCATGATTTGACCTCCACAACAGCGTCGACCGAGGCGAAGTAGAGATGCCCCGACACCGCTTTGTCCGGCAGTTTCCACATTTGCTGCACCGCACGGCGATATGCGTTGACCTGGGGACGATAGAAGGCCGCTTTGTCAGCCAGGGCTTCGGTTTCTTCCGCCGCCAGACGATCGGTCTTAAAGTCGATCACGTCAGCCGCCACCACTTCGTCTCCTTCTTTCCACAGCACGAGTCGGTCGATGGAACCATTCTGGATTCCCCCTTCGACCGCAATCGCAAAGGTTTGCTCCTGACGAACCTCCGCCGTCGCCGCTGCCGATACGCCTGCCGGACGCCGCGTCGTCTGCTGACCGAGCAGTTGCTGCAGATTCGGCTGATCGATAATCTTGCGAAACCGCGACAACAAGTGGTCAACGTTCAGCGCGTCGCCAACAATTGCGCGAGCGACCGTGCCGAAACCTTGCTCATCCAGTTCAAAATTGTCGAGCCACTCGATTCGCTCCAGCCAGGCATGCGTCACCGAGCCGACCAAACGTCCAGTCGAATCGGACGTTTGCAGCAGGTTGGCGACTTTCAATCGCGGCCCCCCTTCTAGCTTCGACGGCGGCAACGCTTCGCCCCGCTGCCGTTTGACGGGCGCCATGGCGATTGGCAAGCGACGGGCGATTGTCTGCGTACGATGCGCGCTCGGCATGTCGGCCGACGCCAAATGGGCGTTCCACTCGGCGTCTCCCATTTGGTAGACCACTTCGTTGGCTTGCGGTTGGCGGTTCACTTCGAGCGCTTCGGTCAGTAACCCAGCCATCGTTCGCGGCGGGTTTTTCTCTTTGGCGGTTGGCGGTTTGATCACAATGTGCATCGCATGCACCGCGCGGGTGATCGCCACGTATAGCACGCATAACTCTTCGACCGCTTGCTGCGAGCTAGAGCTAGTGAACATGCGCTGAAGTCGCGGCGGCAACACCTTTTGAACGTCTTTGTTGGCGTACCGCACAATGCCGGTCACCGGGGCGAGCGGCGCCGAGCGTTCGATCACAAAACTGGGCGGATGCCCCGGAAACTTCTGATCCAAATCCAGCAGCACCACGACGTCAAACTGCAACCCTTTCGCCTGGTGAATGGTCATCACCCGCACGGCCGAAGCCTGGGGATCGGCGACTCGCTGCGTTTCGACGAACTCGATAAAGTCGCTGGTTCGCAGCGTCGATTTGCGTTGGTAGCCGTGCGCCAGGCGAACCAGTTGTTCGATCCGTCGCCGTTCGCGCGAATTGCCAATCTCGGCCAACGTGCGAGACCAACGCCGCAACGTCGCCCCGTATCCGTCGACCAGAATCTCGCCACGTAGCTGCTGCGCCAGTTGCGACGCACGCTGCGAGCCCATGTGCGGCTTCAGGCCGATCACCTCGGCCAGCGGACTGTTTCGCACATGGAACCGGGCGACCGTATCGGCCGGATGATCGATCCACTGCAAGAGAGACATCATCAGCTGGACCGACGCGGAGTCAGTCAGCGTGCCCCCTCCTTCTTCGCTCGCAGTGACGCCTCGCTGACGCAGCTCGAAAATCATCTTCCGCACGGCCGAGTTGGTGCGGACCAACACGCCAACTTCACTGCCGGGCGAGTTCTCCAAACTGCGGCAGACTCGTTCGGCGGCGGCGATGAAGAGCGTCTCGTTGCTCGGATCGCCATCTTTGTCATACGGCGCCGTTTCCACGCTGACGTAGCCAGGCAAGTTTGTCTTGGCGGTCGAGTGATCCGCGAAGAGCGTCTGCCAACGTTTAACGCCCGCTTCGTACCGATCGAGCCCCGGGTGGCGATGCAGGTTGCGGGCCACCAGATTCACAAAGTCGATCACTACCGGCGACGAGCGAAAGCTGACCTTCAGTTCCGCTTCGTCCAGTTCCCCCAGTTCGGAAACGACTTCTTCAAAGATCTCGGCCACGCCGCCGCGCCAACCGTAGATCGCTTGCTTTACGTCGCCCACGCAAAAAAAGCTCCCTTGCGGCTGCGTCGTGACGCGACGCGCAACCGGCCGCAAGACGCTCCACTGGGCCGGCGACGTATCTTGAAACTCATCCAGCAGCAGGTGATTGATGTGCCCGTCTAGACGATAGGCGACGCGGGTCGGCGTGTCGGCGTTGGCCTGACGCGACAGAAAGCGAGTGACGTCGTCGAAGCGGTAGGCCTGCGATTGAAACTTCAAGCGGCGATAAATCGCATCGAACCGCTCGAGCAATTGAAACGCCCCTTCGGTCTGCCGCACCAGCAGGTTGTAAGGTTCGCAGGCCGCGGCGTCGATCAACGTTTGATAGGCGCAAGCGACATCGGCCGGGATCTCGGCCCGGTAATACATCAGGTCAGCTTCAATGACCTTCTTCGCCAGGCCTTTTTCAAGGAAACCGCCGAAGTCTCCCTCGTCAAACCGACTGAGATCTTCGTTACGGGCCTTGGTCATTCGCTTGTCGAGCGGCGCCTCGAGCAGCAGTTTTTTTGCCGCGTCAATCTCTTGCCGCTTCGGCGGCTGGCGGGTCTTGAGCGCCGTCCAAACTTCCCCAGGGGTTTCCTGAAACAGCCCATACAACTGGCTAGCCGCGTCCAGCATCAGTTGGCTAACGCCGCGGGTCGTTTCCCCTTTGCTCATCAGGTGCACGATCTCGAGCACCAGCTTCGCTTCGTGCTCGCGGAGCAGTTCTTCGATCGCGTTGACGCGCAGTTCCGAGTCGTCGACTTCGTCGGCAATCGACCATCCAGGCGGAAAGCCCATCTCAAAGCTGAAGCACTGCGCGACCTGGATGAAGAAACTATCGAGCGTCTGTACCCGCAGGCGATGCAGTTGCCGCGTCAACTCGCGCAGCGTGGCGATGCAGGCATCCTGAGTGACCGGCGCCGCCTCGATAAAGTTGTTCAGCTCGGCCAGCTTGTGGGGATCGCGAGCCGCTTCGGCCAGGCGAATCATGATCCGGTCGAGGATTTCGCCCGCCGCTTTGCGGGTAAAGGTGGTCGCCAAGATCTCGGCCGGCGCGTCACCGGTCGCCAATACGCCCAAAAAGCGATTCGACAGCTGGAACGTTTTCCCGGAACCGGCCGAAGCCCGGATCAGGCGATGTTGGAACGTTCTCATTGAGCCACCTCCTCTTCGGTCGCCAGGGGAACCCAGCGTCCCAACACGCCATCCTGACAGATCCGCGAGAACTCGTCGTTGTTCTGTCCCACATCGGACGGGGGCCAAAACTCGCCATTGCGAATGCGACGGACCACCTCGGCGATCACTCCTTCGGCCTGATCAAAATCGGCATCTTCCCAGGCGGCGGCACGATAGCGGGTATCTTCGCGCTTGGCCGGCAAGGTAAAGTAGCCGACTTCCACGTGCGGACCGATCCCCAATTCGCGAGCAATCAAGCGATAGAAGGGTAGCTGCACGTTGAACCAATCGCGCTCCTCAAACTTCCCTTTGTGATGATCGGTCTCCGGCTTCTTGGCGGTGTCGCCGGTCTTGTAGTCGACCACGGCCCAGCGATTGGTATCGGGATGGTGATCGATCCGGTCGATCCGCCCTTTCAGCCGAACCGGCACATCGTCGACCATTAAGATTGGCTCATGCTCGGCGTTTTCGGTTTCGGTCCGCACAATTTTCCAGCCTTCTTCGGCGCGACGGGCCTGCGCGGTCGCAAACCATTGCAAGCGAAGTCGCAACTGCTCGACCTGGATCCGAACCGCCGGCAGCACGCGAGCGCCAAACCTCTCTTTCACCAGGGTACTTAGGGCTTGCTCTAAAAAGTCGCGGATCGCCTTCTCATCGATCGAGTTCCGCAGCTCGCTGCGGCCAAACGCCTCGAGACTGTCATGCGCCAAGTTGCCGAACTGGGCGGCGTCGAGCTCTCGGGCACTGTCGGAATACGACCGCAGCCGCAAGATTTTTTCGAGGTAGTAGCGATACGGACAGTAAAGATAGCGGCGAATATCGCTGGCTGTGATCTTCTCGACCTGGTACGGCCCGGGCTCTGGCAGCGGGATCTCGATCGCCTGACCGAAGAGTTCGGCTTCTCCTTCCAGGAACGAGACCGCCGAGTTCTTGATCGGTTCGGGATCGCCGAACATTCGCTCCACCGCCGCCGGCAACGCCGCGTCGTCGCACCCAAACAACAACCGACTGGGCGCCAGCGGATCTCCGGCCGAGGTTCGTTTCGCGACGATCACGTCCAGATCTTGGCGACTGTTCAGTAGCAATTCAAAGGCATAGGCGTCACGCGCAAGCCGACGTGCGTTGTCTTCAATGCCCAAACGTTCTCGCAGCGAGTTCGGCAGAAACAAGTCGGCGTTCGCCGAGCTTGGCGTAAGTCCGTCATTGAAACTGGTCAGGATCAACGCCGGAGCGTCTTGCAACGGAAGTTCGAGCCAACCGAGCAGTTCGATCACGCCGTCACGCGGCTCTTCCGGCACCAGGTCGCCGCGAAGCAGTCGCAACAAGATGTCGATCGCTTCGCTGGCCGACAGCAGCGGTTGCAGCGTGTCGGGGATTTCTTCCCAGGTCGCCATCGCGTTCTCGATCGACTCAATCGGCAAGTAGATCGCGCGGTAGTCGACGCTGCTCGGCGTCAGCTGACGATCGCCATAGATCGATTGCAGCAGTTGACTGATCGGTTGCCGCCATTGCAACAGCGGACAAACAGGCTGCGAAAGCGGCATCGCCAGCTGATCCATCTGGGCCATTAAGTCGGCAATCGTTTCGCCTTCCAGTTCACTCGCTTCGAGCGCATCGCGCAGGTGTTCGCCAAAGAAGAGATCGAGCGTTTCGAGCGGATCACGTTCCGACTCCATCATCCGCCAAACGTCAGGATGCCGCAGCGCCTCGGCCAGCGACGCAAAGCTGCGGCGGCGGAGATAGTCGGAAAAGGTGCGCAGCGCGCGGCAAGGCAGGGTTTCTACCACCGGGGATCCAGGACCAAAGCGACTATCAAGCTCGTGCGCGGCCAGCCGTTGTTTCAGTTCCGGCACTAGCGCTTCGTCCGGCACGCCGATTACGACGTCTTCCGGAGCGTAACGTCCGCCGTAGTTGGCCAGACAGGCAACCGCTTGTTCCGATTGATCGGCGGGCCCTTCGACCAGGTAAACGCGCTTCGTATCGACGGCGGGGCGACGATCCGACCAGGCGTCCGGCTTTATGCAACCATGCCCATCAAACGCACCTGCTAGTTCTTCCGGCGCGGCGATCAAAGCCGAGACTACAGCGCCATGGGCAACCGCCTGATCAAGCATCGACCGCAACGTCTGGTTCAAGTCGACCGTCCCGATCAACACCAGATGCCGATCGCAGCGGCATTCGTCGTATTGCAGAGCAAACAGCCGGGCAGTCTCTTTATCCCAGACGCCGACCCGATCGAGCCGGTTGAGATAATCTTGCTGCAATTGGGCGAGCGTCCGCCACCGCTCGACTTCGGCGAACTCCGGCATCTCCATCGCCCGCTTGGCGACGGCGGCGAAGTCAAGCTTCTCGCTCGCCAACTCGCGGTGGGTCTTGCGAATGATTTCGCCATACTCGCGCCACTGCGACAGATCGTCGGACGATGGCGGATGCGGAATCAGGTGCTTTCGCTGCTGCGAATTGAAGAGCCGCAACGTCTCGGCCCAGGCCAATTGCTGCGTCAACTGACTGGCGAACGGCCGCTTTTGCTCGTACAGCAGTTCCGGCGTTTGCCCGACGCCGCACAACATGGGGGGAACCAGCGAGAGCCCTTCGCTCTCGGCTCGCTCGACCAACAGATCGCGCAGTCGACGCCCTGCTTGGGCGCCCGGCAGAATCAGTGCGTATTCGCTTAGATCGATTAGCGGTCCGTCGCGACGAGCCAGCCCGGCCAGGTGATCCGCGGCAGTTACGAGCGCAGGGCGATCCCAGCCCAGAAAAAATCGCGCTAAGTCGTTTGGTCGTCCTGACATGGCTCGCCTTTGCTCGGGAAAAGCTCAACATACCCGCCGAAGCCGGCAGGGAAAAGCCGCAGGAGCTTTTCCCGAGGGTCGAGTGTAGAGACCGCGTGTGACACGTTGGGTCACGCGCAGCGAGCAAATCGCGAGAGAATGGCGGATTTTAGCCGAGCAGTTCGTCGTAGACGGCGGCAGTTCCGCTGGCCATGCTCCGGTCCGAGAAAGCTTCCCGCTGCCGCAGAAGAGCCGCCTGACGCAGTGAGAGCCAATCGACCTGGCCCGACACAACCGACGAAATTTTCTGCGTCAAATCGTCGGCATCGGCGGGAATGGCCAGCAAACCGTCGACGCCTGACTGGATCGCCTCGCAGGCGCCTTCGACGTCGGAGGCGATTACCGGTACGCCGGCCGCCATCGCTTCCAACACCACCATCGGCAATCCCTCGCCAAACAGACTGGGCAAGACAAACAAGTCCATCTGAAACAGTTCGGCGTTCACATCCTGGGTGAAGCCGACCCAGTCGATCGCCGCTTGCAAGTCCAGCTTGGCGACCAAGGCCATGATCTCACGCTCGTACTCCGGCGTCTCGAATGGCCCGACCGCTCGCAGGCGGACATCGTGACCGGCGCTGCGCAAGTTGGCGAGCGCCTGCAGCAAGACTTCGATACCTTTCCGCGGACGAAACAGAGCGACGCAGCCAACCGTCCAAGTCCCTTGAGACGCTTCGCGCGCCGGGACCTCTTCCAGGGGCGGCACGCCATTGTGCACAACGCGAACTTTCTCGGCCGGCACATGCAGCGACGCCAAGTGACGACTCAGGCTATTGGAAACGGTGATCAAGCGAGCCGCTTGGAACATCGCCCACGACTCGACCTGTTGATTCACCCAATTGGTAAACCGCCGCGTCGAGTCGCGCGAGGTCGGGCTGTGAACATGATAGACGAACTGCGCATCGCAAGATCGCGCCGCCAACATCGCCAGCAGCGCGGTCCGCGGCGTGTGTGCGTGAATGATTTTGTAGCCATGCTCTTGCACCAAGCGCACGACGTCGCGCGAACGCCACAGATCGAACCGATGCCGCATCGCCAGTTCAAATACCTGGCAATCTTGTGCACGGCGCGACGTGGCGAACTTCCCCGGTTTGACGCAGGCAAAGTCGGCATGATAACCGAACTCCGGCAGACGCAGCCCCAGCAGATCTTGCACGCGCTCGGCGCCCGAATAGTGCTCGCCATTGATCAGGTGCAACACCTTTTTCAGGCCAGTTTCGGTTTGCGGCGCAGCAGCCGACTTCGATACGGGGGGAACATATGCGCTCGACGAAATGTCAGTGGAATGCGAACCTGTATGGCCGTCCATTGCGAATCTTTCGGGGGAGAAAATAAGCGTCCACCGAAATATAGAATCCCGGCAGCGCGGCGCAGGAGGATTCTCGCGAATGTCCGGTTGTAGCGATTAACAGTCCGTTGATTTTCTCGACGGACTGCGTGATCGCACGGATGCGCTCGCAAAATAACGACGTAAGTCGTTATTTTGCGAGCCGCGAAGAGCTATGTTCTGAGCCTGGCGAGGTTGGAAAATGCCACGATGGCATTATTCAACAGGCAGTTAAGCAGGCTATTGCCACAAGCTGGCGATGTTGTTGATCAGCTCCGGCGTCTTGGCGTAGGCCAAGTACCCGCCGGCGACCAGCATTCCCAAGGCCGACAGCCAGAGACAAACGTCCCACGCCAGCCCCGGGGCGATCCGTTTGTCACAGTGGTAATAGCGGAAGTAGAGCGCCGCCGCCGAGAGCATCGGCAACATGATCGCCTGCATCATGCCGCTGAAGATGACCAGGATCGTTGGATGGGGATAGACGATGTAGATCACCACGCAAAGTAGCGGAAAGAACCCACACAAGAACTTCACGCCCGATCGATAGGTCGCATCCCCCTGCCCGAGCATGCCAAAGATCTGCAAACCGTCGGCATTCACCCGAGCATGACAGGCGTTCGCCACAAAGAACGTGGAATACAGAACCGCAACGGCGCCAAACAAAAAGATCGGCGGCGCGTAGGCGCCGAATACCGGCTCATACATCACGCTGAGCGAACGGATCATCTCGGAGCTTTCCGGAATCAAATGAATCCGCCCCAAAATCGCCGCTCCCAGCAAGTAGAAGGCGAGCGTCGCAAAGGTGTAAACGATCATCGAACACCACGCGTCGCACCGCATCACTTTCATCCAGCCGGCGGCTCGCTCGCCCCAGCCGACCGAATCATCACGCGGACCGGTAAACCGGGCGTACCCTTTCTCCAGGCACCAATAGGGATAGGCGATCAACTCCGTCGCGCCGACGCCAATAATGCCGAAGGTCGCCAGCGCCGTCATCAATGGCGAAACGCCAATCGCCTCCGACGCTGGAGTAAACCGGAAGCTGAGCCCCCGCATGAATTCCTGAGGCGTCACCGCCCAGTCGGGATTCAGTTGCAGCGCCAGCAGATTGCCAACCGTCACCAGCGTGAACGAGGCGACCAAGGTGGTCGAAATCGATTCGATGAACTTGTAGTGCCCAACCAGCAACAAGATGGCGGTCACGATCCCTAAGACGGCGGCCCAGATCTCATCGTCAATCGGCTCGATATTTTTCTGGATCGCTTTCCGCTGGTCCTTCATCTCCGCAAGTCCGTTGCGCAGGACACCCGCTTCCTCGGCAGTGAGATCAGGGGAAGCCAACTGCGTGTTCGCCTGGTGAATTCCCAGCCGCAGCGCGAGATAGCGGTCGCCTTGTTCGTCCAAGTCGTCTTGCAACGAGGCGAGCGCCGCTTGCTGAGCCGCTTCTTCTTCGGCATTGCCGCGTTCGGCCGCTCGCGTGATCAAGGTTTCGGTCACGCGGATCCGCGTTTGCAGATCGCCAAACTCGTTGTAGTAGCGGCCTTTCTCGGTCAGCGGCAGCCCCATCTGCATTGCCTGACCAACTCCGCCGACGATACCACCCAGCTGCGCGATACTGGCGGCGGTCATGATGAACCAATAGATCATCAGCCAATTAACCCGCGCCGGCGTTACCAGGCGGTAAGAGATGGCCGGGCCGGGAACTTCGTTCATCCCATGCAGCGCCGTCTTGCCGCTATAGATGGTGTAGCGGCCGAACTCGACCTGGACGAAGACCTTGATTACGCAGCCGATCAAAATCAGCCACAGCAGCCAGAAGCCTGCTTCGGCGCCTGCCTTGGTGGTGGCGATTAATTCGCCCGAGCCCACGATCGAACCAGCGACGATCAAGCCCGGCCCAATGCGGCGCAAGATTTCGCCAAGCGACGTGGGGGGCGTTTCGATCCGGAGCAGATCCTCTTCCAACTCGGAAGAAGTTTCAGGGAGTGAGGTACTCAAGCGGGGGCTGACTGATGGAGGGCGTGGTTCCAGAGGCGATCACCGCAGGCACAGAACTGCCGCGGGTGGGAACCTACGAGACTAACGCATCAACCCCGCGTTGGGAAGAATAAAATGCCGCACCTACACATTAAGGATGCGAACTTCCCACTTCATAGTATTCTTCGTCGTAATACGGCTCGGATTCGACCGTTTCCAGCACCGTCTGGCTCGTATCTTCGCTGCTGTACGAAACCGGGCTGAACGCCGAGCCGGCACGATGACCGTACGCGTGGGCTTCGTCGTAGACAGCGTAGCAATAGTCGTTGGGATGAGAGCACATCGTGCAACCGAGACCGGCGCTGATGGTCATCGAGGCCAACAAGAGTGCGAGCAATTTCTTCATTGCGTTAACTTCCACGAATCGAAACTAGCGAATCGAAGCGCATTCCAATGCGCCCGTACCCTCTCGATCGGCAAATTCCGATTGTGGAAATTAGAGAACTTATTCCGGTTGTACCGATTTTTTGGAAGATTCGGCGCCAGCATGCTGTTACGCCGACTGCCGATTGCCCCGTAGCGCCGCCCACGAGATCAAATCGGCCCAGGTCGGCAAAGACTCGCTGGCCGCCGCCGGCACTTTGCGGCCGATCGCTAGCGTCAGCCAGCCCGTTTTCGCAGCCGCCGCCAAACAGCGGGCGTCAGCACTTTGCAGCACGCAGACCGAATCGCCAATCTGCCCTCGCAGCCGCTGATAGGCGGCAATGGCGCCGGCGTCGCAGCCCAGCTCTCGCGTGGTGATGACCTGGTCAAACGCCTTCGCCCAGGCGTGTTCGCATGAATGCGGGGCGACAGTCTGCACGGTTTCCCACAGGGCGATCAATTGCACGTCGTAGCTGCTGATCCGCTCGAGAATGTGCAACACGTCGGGCGAGTATTTGCCGCCATACTCCAACTCGGGGAACTTGGGGGACGCGGCTCGCCACAATTCGTCGACGTGCCCGCCGCTTAGTCCCTTGCTGCAGAGATACTCTTTCATCGCATCCCAATAGGGACGCTCGCCGCGCCAGATCGCAGGGGCGAAATCGGCCGACCAAACGGCAAAGAACTCGGAAAAGTCGGCCTCGGGCCGGTCAGCGCCGATCAATTGAAATAGCCAACGCTGCCCGACGGTTGCGTCGAACAGGGTGTTTTTCGGGTCAACGACGATCGTTAAACGGCTTGCGAGCCCAGCGCCGGTCGAGACGATCCACTCGTCGGCGTACCCTTCTCCGTCTTCCATCGCGAGCGACTCCATTCGCCCCGTTGTGACAAAGTCGCCGGCCTTACTCAGCCTAGCGAAACTTTCAGGCTACTTCGCGGGACCCGCTTGGTGTGGGCGCCGAGAATTGTTATCCGATTTGATTCATCGTCTCCATTCGCTGACGCAGATGAGGCGTTTCGCGAATGAAGCGGACGACGTCTTGCCAATCGAGATCATAACAACGCATCGCATCCACGATCGCCAGCGAGTTCTCCCAGTCTTCTTCGCCGCTTACCGACAAGCGAACGTCGGCGCCTTCTAGCTGGGTGGGAACCGGCAGCAAATGTTGCGGAAACCAATCGGGGCGAGCCAAGATCGCGCGGCTGATATCATTTCGCTCCACCGCGTCTTCGACCACTTCATCCGCCTTGAGCACCGCTTTGGCGCGATACCATTCGGCGAACAGTCCCAGCGGCGAGTCGACCGCGGCGGCGCCATTTTTATAGCGATAGCCGACAATGTCGCACTTTTCAAACGTCGCGGCGGTGGTCAGCATGCGATCGATCAGCGCGGGATCGACAAACGGATGTTCGACCGGAATCCGCACGACGCCGCGGGGTTGATACTCTCGCAGCACGTCCGCCAAACGTCCGAGCGAATCTTGCTTGCGGCTGAAGTGTACCGGCGTATCGCTGGGGATCAGCGGCAACAGCGTCTTGGTATCGGCCTCTTCCGGCAAGACGACCATCACACCGTCGACGTGCGATTCTCCCACACGGCGAATCAGCCATTCGACAAGCGGCTTGCCGCCGATCATCCGTTGGGCCAGGCGAACAGGGGCGATGCGGTTGCGTCCGGTCGCTTGATCCTGATCCACGGAGTCGATTTGCAGAATGGCGAGATTGTTCAGCATTGCGACGTCCTTAAAACTCTTTGCCGGCGAATTGGAGAGAAAGCGTCATTCGTTCGACTAATGTAACACCCCCTGGAAAAATGGGTCAAGAGAAACTGAACGCCTAGATTTCTCGTGGTATTCCTAGGGCTTCATAAATTCGCGGATCCTCCAGCGTGTCGGCGACGAACCGCGCGCCGGAGAAATCATGATGGCGACTATGATCCCCGGGCGTCGCCACCACATACGCGCCGGCGGCGATCGCCGCGCGACTGCCGGTATGACTATCCTCAAGCACCAACATGCGGTCTGGCGCAACTCCCATTTTCTCGGCAGCTAGCAGATAGATCTCCGGATTTGGTTTTCCGTTTTCCACATCCGTGCCACACAGCAAGAATTTCAGGCGGGGCAAGATGTCATACGTCCCCAAGATCTTCTCGGCCATCGGACGTCCCGAGCTGGTCGCAACGCCTTTCGGCAATTCCGCCGCTTCCAAGGCGGCCAGCAGCGTCATCAGGCCCGGCATCGGGGCAAGCTGCTCGTCGAGGATTTTCTCAAAGATCTGATCTGACTCTTCCGCCAGATTATCAGGCGTATCCTCCAGATGATGCCACTCGATCATGATGCGAAAGGCGTCGCGAGCCGGCCGCCCCATCATCGAATTGGTGAGTTCTTGCGTCAGTTCGTGCCCGCGCCTTTGCAGCAATTCGTACGATACTTGGGGGTATAAGAGTTCGGTGTTAAACATGAGGCCGTCCATGTCGAATACGACGGCATCAATGCTATTTTTTTCCCGTAGACCCATGTTCTTTTCCTGACGCCCATTCTAGAAGGATGCTTGGTAGCGACGGTCCGAAGTCGTCCATTGTCGAGATTATCCCTTTCAAACCTAGGGGAGCCTTCCCGCAGGCCGGAGTTGTGCCCAGGCGCGAGAATGCTAGAATTCAAAGCTTCCCTAGCGGCGAACGCCGTCGTTAGAGGATGGGGATGTGGCGAAATTGGCAGACGCGCTAGATTTAGGTTCTAGTTCCTCACGGAGTGCAGGTTCGATTCCTGTCATCCCCACTCAACGAATCCCTCTACATTCCGGCTGGCGACCGCTCAACAGCCCTCTTTTTTCGCCAAAAGAGGGGGCCGCGATCTCGGGCGTCGCTGACACCTATCGTTAAAACTACATCTTTTGAAGTGATCGATAGGCGCCTAGCGGCCCACATCTATCTGAGGGGTCGTCGCTATCTACCGAGGGGCGGTAGATAGCTGCATGCATATGCTTCATAATATGTGCTGTTAGAACGATACGTATAAGGCCGCTAGCCGCTCTTCGCTCACATCTCGCTTAGACCCCGGGCCAACTTATCTTCTCCTTCCTGACTTAAACATCAATCTGGAGCTTCCTTACTTATGGCCAAAAAAGCCGCCGCCAAAGTCAACAAAGCGAATGCCATTCGCAAATATAAGGCGGAGAATCCGTCGGCTGGTCCTTCCGCAGTTTCCGATGCGCTTAAGAAGCAACTGCCCGGCGTCACGCCGCAGTACGTCAGCACGATCCTGTCGATGGACAAGCGCAAAAACGGCGCGACCAAGACTGGCGCACTGACGGTCGACGACCTGATGAAAGCCAAAGAGTTCGTCGAGCATATCGGCGGCGTCTCCCGCGCGAAAGAAGCGCTCGAGAAGCTGGTTAAGCTGACGTAGTCAAAGCCGCCAGCCTATTGGCAAAGCCTAGCAGTCCGTTGATTTTCTCAACGGGCTGCTGGATCGCAGGGATGCGATCCCAAAATAGCGACGTAAGTCGTTATTTTGCTAGCCGCGAAGAGCTATGCTCTGAGCCTGGCGAGGTTGGAAAATGCCACGTGGGCATTTTTCAACAGGCGGATAGAAACTCTCAACGCGGCGCGTCATTGGATGCGCCGCGTTCGCTTACGTGCAACTGCATCAGCAGTTTCTGGGCTGCGATGCGCACGTCAGCGTCGATGTCATGCGATAACTCGACCAGCCACAACCGTCGATCGAAATCGGTCTCTACGGCCAGCCGCTTCGCCAATCGCAGCCGCTCTTGCACGCTGGGACTGGTCAGCTTTCGCGCTAGTTCCAACTCAAACGGCTGAAAGCGACGCCGCAGCAACTCTAGCTCGGCCGCCTTAATGACTTCCGGACGCGAATCTTGCAACCAATGCATCACATCGATATCGGCTAGTTTTGATAGGTCTTTCGGCATGCGAGGTCGGGCCGACTCCGGCAGCACGCCCGGTGCGATCCCAATACTTCCCGCCGTTCCAAACGCCTGACGATCGCTCCCTGGCGGCGATATCGGCTTGCTGGTGATCGCCGCCGCGGACGGGAACCCGCCCGGCTCATGCGGTGGATTGACGACCGTATCCCGGGCGCCCTCTGGCGCAACCGGCAGATAACCTCCCGGCGCCTGGGCGATCTGCGCCGGGCTCGAATATTCATCACGAGTCGCCCCTGGCGGTTGTGGAGGCAACATCGTCATCGCGGAGATCAAAGGTCGCGTCTCACCGGCCGAATCCATCGACGCCGATCGCCGCATGATCTTATCGATTGCCTCGTTAAACTGCCGGGCCTCTTCTGGCGCCAGGCCCAGGTTCCAGGTGACGACGTCTGCGGCCAAGTCGGCGGCCGCTTGGCGCGCCGTTGGCGACAGTTCTTCCCAACGTCTCGACATGAGAACGGCAATTTCGATCGCTTCGTCGCGATAGCGGATCGCGGCCTGATTGCGCCACTCTTCTCTTTTCCGCTTCAAGACGTTCGTCGCGGCGATCGCCAGCGGCGCCCGCTCGCTGGTCAGCGCGTTTAGTAAGTCGCGTTCGGGACGCGCCGAGATTTGCAACTGACGGCGCAGATAGAATTCAATGTCATCATCAGGAGCTTGCGCTAGCTGGGCGTCGGCATATGACTGCAAGTACGATGCGCAAAGGTAGGGCACGACGCCGATGATGATAGTCACGGCGACCAGCAGCAAGGCCCAGCCTCGGCGAGTCAATAACAGTCGATTCATATCTCTTGGCCCTAAGATGGCGCATGCGAGCCGCGATGATATCGTGCCGACCGCCTGCGACAAGGTCGATTCATCGCTGGCGCCGCTAGCACTTAGCAAGGAATCGAGAGCGGCGGCGAGTTTGACTGAGGAACACCCCCTTGCGGAGCCGAATTACCATCAGGATCGAAATAGATTAACAGTCGGCCTGATCGACCTGCTTCCGGGGGACGTATGACGCGCAGAGTCCGAGATGCCTTTCGCATCGCGAACCACAGAAATCTACGTGCAGGGCGTTGGCTTGCGGCAATTGCCGTGATGATCGGCTTCGCTAGCAGTGCGCAAGCTCAAGAAGCGACCGTCTATCCCAACGAAACGGTCGCCTTCAATCGCAGCGAGCGCGAGGCGGCGATTCGCGAAATCCCCTTCGATAAACTGACCAAGCAGGCCGGCGACGACATCCGCCATGTCGTCAGCAGCCCGAGCATCTTCCGCCGTTTGCCGGTGCAAGTGATCGACTGCGATCCCGATCTCTACTTGCTGCTGGTCCGCTATCCCGAAATCATCGTCAACATTTGGCGTCTGATGGGAATCACCAACGTGGCGATTCAACGCACCGGACAGTTCTCGTTTCACGCCAAAGATGGCGCTGGAACGGTCAGCGACGTCGAATTGGTTTACGGGAACCGCGACACGCATGTCCTGGTCGCCAACGGCTATTACGAAGGACCGCTGGCGCCAGGCAAAGTCGACGCCAAGTGCGTTCTGGTTTTGAAAACGGGTTACGCCCCAGCCGAAATGAACAAGACGTTCGTCTCGAATCAGCTGGACGTGTTCGTCAAGTTTGAACACAAAGGCGCCGACCTGTTGGCCCGCACGCTGCATCCGCTGATCGGCAAGACGGCCGACGCCAACTTCGCCGAAACGACGGCGTTTCTCGGCAAGATCTCGAAGAGCTCCGAAGAGAACTACGCCGGCATACAGAACCTGTCGCAGAAGCTGACCCAAATCGATCCCGCCCTGCGTGATCAATTCGTCCAAGCGACTCATCGCATCTATCAGCGGAGCCAAACCGCCCAGCAGAACCTGGGCGCCCAGGCCACGCAGATGGATACTACGTCGATCGCCGCCGAAGAACGTTCGCCAAGACCGTTCGATTCTCAGCAAGCCGAAGGAATCCGCCCTCTGTCGGCAGAAGAGCCGGGAGACGTGATCGTCGTGCCGATCGAAGTCGCCGGCCCCTTCCCCCGCAAACGCACCGCCACCTTCCGCCGCTAATCCATGTTAGGGCAGATCAAGAGCGCTGCCCTTGGACCGGGCGCCGTCGCCACGTCCGCGTGGCAATGAATGCGTGTTGCAATCACGCTTCGCTTGCGGCTGCTGAAGAGCGCGCCTACTTCGGCAGAATCTTAGAAGCGGGGCGGTGCGATACGTCTATTTCATGCACATTCATTGCCATGCAGACGTGGCAACGGCGCCCAACATATATCTACGAGTTGGCGTGCGCCGCGGCTTCGGCCAGCGCCAACTGCTTGATCGCCTGCAGGTCAAATTTCCCGCTGCCCAGCAGCGGGAGTTCCGGCACCGGATAAAACGCATCTTGCGCCGGGATGAAGATATTGGGCAAGCCCCGCGCCACCAGCGCTTCGCGCAGCTCCTGCGGCGTCTTATCGATATTGGTGTAGAGCACGATCAGCCGTTCGCCCTTCTTCGCACACGGGGCCGCCGAGACGACCAGCCGCGGCTTCTCTTCTTCGCTCGGCCCTAACAGCGCGGCGAGCGCTTCCTCAATTTGGATATGCGGCACCATTTCGCCGGCGATCTTCGAGAAGCGACTGATCCGCCCCGTGATGCGAATGAAGCCGTCTTCGTCGATCACCGCCATGTCGCCGGTGGTGTACCAGTGGTCGTGGATCACCTCGGCGGTCTTCTCCGGCAGGTGCAAGTAGCCAAGCATGACGTTCGGCCCCAATATCTGCAGCATCCCCTGCTGACCGACGTCTAGCTCTTCGCCGGTATCGAGATCGACGATCCGGGCGGAAACGTTTGGAATCGGGCGGCCAACCGTTCCTTCTTTGCGATCGGTCTGAAAGTTATCAAACGACCGGCTCGGCGGGATGTTGACCGAGACCAGCGGCGCGCATTCGGTAGCGCCGTAGCCTTCGACCGGACGGACGCCGAACCGCTGTTCAAACTCGTCGCACAAGTCGATCGGCAGCTTCTCGGCGCCGGCGATCACCACTTCCAACGTTTTGAATTGATCCGGATCGACGCGGCGGAGGAAGCCGCGCAAGAACGTCGGCGTCGAGAACATCAACGTGCCCGAGTACTTCTTGGTCAGCTGACCAATCTGCTTCGGTTCGAGCGGACTGAAGTGGAACGCCCCCGCGATGTCGAGCGACAAGACCGGCCACATCGTCAGCGTGTAGCCAAACGAATGGAAGAATGGCAGGATGCCGATCATCACATCGGTGTGCTGCAGGTGCCCCATCTGATCGACCGCCTGCACGTTCGATGCGATGTTGGCCTGGGTCAGCATCACTCCCTTCGGTTCGCCTGTGGAGCCGGAGGTGAAGATGATCGTGACCAGGTCCTCAGGCTCAAGCTGGTCCAGTCCGAACTGCCACCCCAAAATAGCGCTGGGAGTCAAGAACGCCGCGGCGCCGCAGGCGACTTTATCCATCGTCGTCGGCTTGGTCTTCAGGTCTTCGAGCAAGACGACTTCGGCGTCGAGCTTGTAGTCGAACTTCTCCATGAACTTGCGGCTAGTCAGCACATGCTTGACGCCCGCTTGGCGAATGCAGGAGTTGAGCACGTCATTGCCGACGGTGTAGTTCAAGTTGACCGTCGTGCGACGGTCAAGCGCCAAGGCCGCGTTGACGATGACGCCAGCGCCGGTTGGCGGCAACAGGACGCCCACCATCGGCTCGGCCTGGCGATTTTCCAGCACGTGCCGGTTGAGCAATCGCCGCATGATCATCGTGGCGGCCAACAGCTTGCCGCCGGTCAGGTCAACGCCGGTTGAGTCGGCGACCTTGCGCGAGAAGAGGCGTTTGCGGCAAGCCTTGATAAATCCGTGTACTGGCGGTTCCACGCGATCATGTCGCGCTGCAAACGCCTGCGAGCCGAGTCGTTGCACTGCCTGGCGAACCTTAAATACGTCGTACGGCGCCTCGATCGGCTTGCCGAAGTGAATTGAAATCGGAGTCCGCCAACCTTGCGGATACTTCCAGAAAAACTTGCCGCCCGAGAAGCTGAAAATGCTGCCCCACAATTCGTCCAAATAAACCGGCACCACCGGAGCGTCCGATCCTTCGACCAGCTTCATTAGGCCCCGCTTGAAACCTTGCACCTGGCCGCTGCGGGTAATGCCCCCTTCGGCGAAGATGCAGACCAACTCGCCGTTCTTGATCGCCTCCTTGCCGACGCGCAGCGCCTTCAAAATCCCCTTCGGCCCGTTGTCGATCATGATCGCGCCGTGCCATTCGGCGAACTCCCGGAACCACTTGCTTTGAAAGTTCCCCGCCCAGACGAAAATCCGCACCGGCCGGCTGCTGGTCAGCAGCAGCAAGATGCCGTCGAGCCAAGTGACGTGATTGGAGACCAGCAGCGCCCCGCCGTTGACCGGCAGATTCTCGCGACCGTAGACCCGAATGCGATAACACGTTTCGCTCGCCAGCCAAACGAAGAACCGAATCGCCGGCTGCGGGATCAGACGCAAGATGTACCATAACACCGGCACGGTGGCGATTCCGCAAAACAGGAAAATGACGCGGGACGAAAACAGCGGCACGCCCGAGGCCTGTTGAAACACGCCGGCCGCCAATTGTTTGTCTTCCGGAAAACGATCGAGCACGTCGCTACGATCGACCGATTCCCCCAGTTTAAACCGCCGCGACAGTTCAACCCACAGCAACTCGGCGGTCGCCTTGCGGCGTTCGTCGTCCCCTGCGGCGAACTCGCTGATCTGCTCCGGAGTGATCTCAGGTTGCTCCCCTTCGCGCCACGCTTTCTTATGCACCGCCAATGCATGGGCCAGTTGCGATTCAAACTCGGGACTCCCTTCGTACTGCGCGGCGGCGATGTTGCTGACCGATCCTTCCCAAATCTGCCACCGCATTCCCATAAAGAGAATCGCCACCAGCATGCAGCCGCCAAACGTCAAGAAGTTGCTCGCCGCCAAAATAACCCCACGATGACGCGGATCGCTACGATGCTGCATAAACGCCGCTAAGGGAACTTCAAACAGCCCGGCGAACACCCCCAAGAAAAAGAGGAGCACACAGGCGATCCCATACGCCAGGTTGAGCGTTTCGTCCGGATTGATAATCGCCCCATGCACAAACGACAGCGCCAGCGAACTAAGCGCCATGCCGGCGGCGCCCAAAGGCAAAAGGCCGAGTTCGACGTGCCCTTGCGACCAATACCCGGCCAAGACGCAACCGACCGCCGTGCCGGCGACCAGCGCAATCAACAACGGCCCGACTTGCTGCTGCGTCGTCGTTCCACCTTCGGCGGCGAACTGGTCGATATTCATTTGCGCTAGACTCGCCAACGACCAGAAGAACGCCGTTCCCAGCGCCACCCGCAAGATCGCCCGATCGCTCGCCAGCACCCGCAGATTGTTGACGGTCTCTTTGAACGCTTCGACCGGGCTCCAGGGGAACTTCAGGTCGCTATTGGCGACCGGCAGCGCGTGAATCATCAAACTGGCGCAGACGCCGGCCAGCGCCGTACCAATCAAGATCGCCGCCGCCAGACCGATGTTGGTCGCCCCTTGATCGGTCCAGTCGCTCAGCGAATTCCCGACGAACGTACCAATCGCCACGGCGATCACCGTTCCCAGCCCTAGGATGCCGTTGGCCGACGAGATGTGCTTCATCTTCAGCATCTCCGGCACCGCGCCCAGTTTGGCCGGTCCATACAGCGCGCTTTGCGCCCCCATCAAAAAGACGGTCGCCAGCAGCCACCAGAAACTGTCGGTAAAGACGAAGAGGATCCCCAGCGCCATAATCGCCACTTCGGCCCATTTGCACCACACGATCACCGTTCGTTTGCTGTAGCGATCGGCCAGATAACCGGCGTGCGCGGCGAAGAGAATATAGGGGAGCACAAAGCAGGCGGTGCCCGCCATTAGCACCGTACCGATGTTGGTCGCCGCTTGTTCTTTGCCGATGCCGATGACGAACCAACGAAAGATATTGTCGTTGACCGCGCCCAACATCTGCGTCACGACCAACCCGAGAAAGCTGGCGGACCAGAGATTGTCGCGATTGGCGTCGCTCTCCGCTTCGCTCTGAATCAAGGCTTCGGCGTTCGAATTCATAGGGGCTGGCTTCAGATGGATTCCGCGAATTAATCCGGTAAGTTAGCCGATTCCCGCTAATCCACCTAGTGTGGGTAGCGCAGAACGCGGCTTCTCTTAACAACGCGAATTTTGCATCCTCTCTAGACAACGGAGCCTTAAGTCAGGCTGCGGGGTAGGTGGATCCCCGCAGTTGGGGCCGTTTCGCCAGCAATATGCCTGCGATCGCTACCCGTCATACAACCGTGTCGCTGGCAGATCGGCTGAAATCCCCCAACAGCTAGCTCGATACTTATAGACACAGTTGGTCACGTGCCTGACTTCTGAGAGCCCACTCCAATGGAACTGAATCGCAACCAATATTTCATGATCGGCCTGATCGTGCTTGCGCTCGGGATCCAATTTCGCGTCGTTGAGTCGGTCACCCTCACCGAAGAGGCGAGCTCCTTCATCGCCAAGCGAATTGTGAAGCAACAAGCCGCATCCGGCGAGATTCCCCCCGCATTCGTGCCGGCCGCTGAGTCGCAGGCCACCTCGACAAAGCGAACCATCAACCCGCCAGAATGGCTTGGTTGGGCCCTGATTTCGGTCGGCGGGGTCTTAATTCTGCATAGCCTGGCGATGCAGAAGCCTGGTTAGAAGGCGGGCTTAGCGGCGGTAATACGGCAGCGCCGGGCTTTGATTCAGCTCGGAATAGTCCCGATAGGGCGACCAGGTTCGAATCCGCAGCCAGTCGACCTTCCGCTCGAACACCCCCTGCCCTGGCACAATCACCCGAACCTTCAGCAGCCCGTTTGGCGCCAGCGTATCGTCCAATTCCGGGTTTTGCCCCTGATATCGCAGGCGAATTGGTTCGGCGCCCGCTTGGCTATCGAGCCTACCGCCCCAGTGCCCAATCCGAGTCGATGCGGCGCCCCGCTGTGATGGTACGCTCACAAAATCGTATCGCTTGAAGGCGTACAGCTCTGCCTGATACTGACCGTGCAAATCGAATTTCCGCCCAAACTGATCCCGGGCGTCAATCGTCAGCTGCAGACCATCCGCCACGATGTCGTAGTCCCAATTCTCGAGACTTGCATAGACGTCGAGCGACGCCAGCCGAGGCGCGATCTCCACTTCCTCCTGGTAACTGGCCTGACGAACCGGGCGAGCGATGATCTCGCTCTGCAGGCGAACCTCCGGTTCGACCAGATCAAACCGCTGCTGACGCAATTGGTCGACCGAGATCTTCTGGCCGTCGATCGTTGCCGAGACGATCCGGTCCCAGTCGATTGGGCGCACGACCTTGATCCCCCCGTTTCCGGAGTTCACCCAGAGCCGCTCGCCGTCGGTTTTGACCGACACCGCCCCAGTGACGGTTCGGCCGCTTTGCAGCGTGACCGAAACCTCGGCGGCGCAAGTCGCCGCGGTAAGCAGGCTTCCGACAATTAATAGTGAGGTGAAATGGAGAAACATGGTGCAGCTCGGCGAATTTTGGCGAATGGGCGGTCTTCCTTGCCAAAATGCAACCTGGGCGCCAAAGCGTCTCCTGCCGCTGGGCCAACGAACGTAACTCGTTGCTGGCATTTATTTTATGCACAAACCTAGGCCCTCGCCAAGCCAAATGGGTGTGGCGAAGTCGCAACGCGTGTGAAAAAACGCCACGCCGGCGCGCCCCAAACCATGTCCTAAAATTGCTACGTAGCCCTCTAGTTCCCGCCAGTCCCTACCCCAGGCGTCTCTGATGTTACGAATGATCGGCCTCTTTACTGTGTTGGCCCTTGCAGCGATTCCGTTTGTCGCCAAAGCGCAGCAACAAAACGGGACGCCTCCCCCGGTTTCGGCCCCCGATATCGACGTGGTGACCGACCGCGCCAGCGCCCAAGCCGACGAAAAGCGGCGGCGAAACCGCGTTCGGGAAGGGACGCGAATCACCGACAGCATCGGGCAGTTCGATTGGGTGGGAGACCGCCTGAGATTTGTCAGCGACGACGGCTCGCAAGACTTCCGCGTGCTTGAGAACCTGGCGATGGAGCGGGTCGCCCAGTCGATGGAGCAGTCGGCCAGCAAAATCACCTGGACCGTCTCTGGCGTGGTGACCGAGTATCGCGGATCCAACTACTTGTTGGTCGAGCATGTGACGCTGAAAAGCCGCCGCCAGTAAAACCGGACCAACCGGCTCTCGATTTCTGACGAAGATGCCCCCTGCTAGCAGCTGGAGGCGTTGACAGCACCGTTTGCACGAATATCATTTGAAATAACGGGTTACGTCAAATGGCCGTTCAGCTTTTGGGCGAGGGAACGGCTACACGCTCATTGCCAGCGAGGTGGATACATGGCCGATAATCGGCGTCTTGGGGTTTCCGAAGTCAGCGGAGTGACGGTCATTCAGTTCAATGATCGCAAGATACTAGACGATTCCCAAATCCAAGAGATCGGCCAGGAGTTTACTGCACTGGTCGAGCAAGAACAGAAGAAGAACATCCTGCTCAACTTCTCGCACGTTGAGTTCCTGTCGAGTTCCGCGCTCGGCAAACTAATCAACCTCGAGAAGCAGGTCAAAGCGCACAGCGGCAAACTCCGCATGAGCAATATTCGTCCCGAGATCATGGAAGTTTTCGCGATTACCAAGTTGAACAAATTATTCGACATCCGTGATGACGTTCCTGACGCTTTGGCCGCGTTCAACTCGTAACCGCACATCGCGGACAGGCGAGACTCGCCGGCCGACGTCCTGATTCTTATCTTCATTCCCCAGCGGCTCATCCCGCGACTTAACCAAGTCGCACTCCCGTTACTCCCGAAACCCCCAAGAAATCATGGGAGCAAACAACAACTGGCTTTGGACTTGTTCGGAAACGATTCCGAGCGACACGCAAGAAGGTCAGCGCCTCGTAAAGCAGCTCCTCTCGAAACTGGAAGAGTACGCTTGGGGCATGTCTGACGTCTTCGGCATCCATCTGGCGGCGGAAGAAGCGATCGTCAACGCAATTAAGCATGGCAACGCTTACCACCCCGACAAAAATGTTCAGATTGAGATGAACGTTGGCGCCGATCGCGTGTCTCTTCGAGTAACCGACGAAGGTCCCGGCTTCGACCCTCAGGAAGTCCCCGATCCAACCGAGGACGAAAACCTGGAGAACGAATCAGGCCGCGGCGTGATGCTGATCAAAGCCTACATGACCGACGTACGGTACAACGATCGCGGCAATTCGGTCTTCATGGAAAAAGTTCGGACGCAGTAAGCCGGCCGTTTCCCTGGCGATCCGCGCTCCGCAGCGACGCGAACCCGCACCGACGCGAACATCGTCACGTGACCAGCGGTCAACGATCGCTAGCAAGCCCGCCCCGATCGATCCCAGATCGTCCCAAGTTCGACCCCACTTCGGGTCGTGCGGAAAATACCGAGCGAAAAAGTCGCCAGCGACGCCCCAACTTCGGCCCAAGGGGTGTTGCGTTTAAAAGCGGCGAAGCTAAATTATACCTTTTCACTGATCCCCTGTAGCTCAGTTGGTAGAGCGAGCGGCTGTTAACCGCTATGTCGTAGGTTCGAGTCCTACCGGGGGAGCTGATTTAGTCTGCGGAATATCCGCCGACAATCTAGTTAACGCACAACGCCGAGAGTGAAAGCTCCCGGCGTTCGTCGTTTCTTGGCTTTCTGGCAAGGGTTTACGGCGATATGGCGTTGGGAGAGCGTTCTTCGCGGATCGCACGCAGGCGGCTGCTATTCGCGTTCTGCCACGCTCCCGTGAGAGGCTCTCTTGCTCTCAGACACAACGGCCAATTTGGGTTAACAACCCGAATTCGTTCGGGACTTCATTCGGTGGTTTTCCGAGCGTATATCCAACCGCCGATCATACATTTCTTTTTTCCAAAAATCGGGCACCCAATCGAGCGTGTCCCGCTGGTGTTTTTCCGTAAATTTAGGCCCTAAAGGACTTTCACATCATCATCGAGCCCGAGTTCTTTGAGCCCAGCTTTCATTTCGTCAGCTTTTGACTCCGAATGTTCGTGGTCTACGGGAACTTCAAAAGACACCGTCAGCGTTAGCTCTGGATCAGTCGCGAGTTTGCTTAGTACCTTCGTGTAGAAGTTCATCCACTTCTGCGGAGGAACCTTGCCTGACCATCTAATCGATTTCTTCCCGGATGGCGGCGGTGGTGGCGTCAGATTTTCTTTTTGAACGCTAACGTCAGCAGTGGCTTCCACTTCTCCAGACTTCGCGGTGACCAGGAACTGGCCAGTATGGTCGCCGGCAGTGAAGAGGCCGTCAGATGTGACGGTGCCGCCGGTTGCTGACCACTCGGTGCTGTCCGTCTCAATGATTTGACTGTATTGATCGAATCCGTCGACCTTGAATGCTGCCTGATCCCCAATTTTTAATGTAACGTTGGTTCGATTGAGGCGAAGTTCCTTCAGTACCGGTGGTTCGCGAAGCTTCTTGGCGTCTTCTTCCTTCAAAATGAAAACATCGTCGGAAATCTCCACGGAGTCGTCGAACAAATTCTCGTTCGGCTTGCGAAGTATCAGCCGTCCAGATGCGTCCTTTACAGCATAGTCAATGATGCCGCTACTAACTCCGTCCGCAATGGCTCGCTTGACGGCATCGGGATTGATCAACCTTGGAAGCAATGGCGAGGAATAGAACGCGTCTCGAACCGCCTTGGTTGACCATTCTGTTTTGGACGATGGCCAGAAACTCGGGAGTTTTCGAGCTGGAATCGATGTCGAAAGTATGTCCTTACCCTCTTTTACCCCGAGTCGGGTAAGGTAAATCTCCACGATGCTGCCAGCAGAGCTGGACGTGATATTCCCAAGAGGAATGTGAGCCAACTGGTTGTTTCTGTCCAGCAGGTAAACATGGTTATACGCCCGAAAGATTGCCTCATCGAGTTGTCGTTGAGCATCTTTTAGATTGCGTTCCAGCAACCGCAATTGCCCCTCATCGATGCGTTTTTTGGTATCGTCGTCTTCATCAACATCTTCCCACGCCAGTGCTTCGCGAGCCTTGTCAAAGACGTTTTCGGCTGGATCTGGCGCCGCGAAAATCAGTGCCGACTTCAAAGTTCGTCCGCTCGAACCGCAGTCACGGACAATACTTTCCATGATTTTCATGGTGGCTCTGTCATTGGCGACCTCGTCGATCCCTAAGATCACCAGTGTTAGCTTCGGGATTTCGCGGACGTCGCCTGTCTTCTGAGGAAAGAACTCACGTTCGATCATTTTGCAATCCGGCGACGAGCTCTTGCCGAAAACCTTTTTCGTTCGTTCGCGAATTCGTTCTTCGATGGCGGGATCTTTGACGTTGCCACGGCGAGAAACCAGAACCTGATTCAGGTTTGGTGACAGACCAAAGCGATACCGATCTCGGTCCCATTGAAGGTAGAAGCATGTGCTGGCGAGGCCTTCCAGCACTGTTTCGATGTCGGCGGTGTGCATGTCAGGGCCGCAAACGTCCGTGCGGATTTCTGAGATTGTGGCTTCCGCCTTCTCGGAACTCATTCCGCCAGTCGATTCAAAGAAAATCGTCGCCGCTACCTTGCGATGCAACTGAGCCTTCTTGATGGCATCCGAAGCTTCTTTATCGAGCTGAGCGCTGTGAGTGACGCCGTCGCGTCGCCAAATGTCGGTTGTAATCGGGACATTCAGCCGGTCGTTTCCCATCTGTGCGAAGAGTGCTGAGCGAAACCACTGATTGTCGAACGGTGCAAGGCCGAGCGTAATGAGCGGTTCTTCCGTGTACTTGTAATTCTCAGGCTGGCAATTGTGTGCAACCCATTGTGCCAGCAACCGCAATGCACCGCGTGTTCGCTGAAACTTCGGGATGCTCTGCCACTTTCCTTCAAACAGCCTGAGTACCGAAGGATGGAATGGATAAGTCGATTTAAATAGCTGGTAAACAGTATCCCGATCGATGCCGGACAGTTCGTTAGAGTGTTCGCCGGCCCAATCAGCGTATGATTTGATTGTCCGTAGCGCTTCATTATTCAGCCCATCCCACTCAAACAATCGTCGTCGAATAATATCCGCCATTTCCTGATCGGCCGACATAACGATGGCTTTGCCAAGTCGGTCCAGCATTTTCTGGAAACGAGATTCATCAGCTTCGTCATCCGACGTGTATTCCAGTTCGGATGCTGGGATCGAAACAACGATGACGATGTTTGATTCGCCGCGAGCGACCTCTGCAAAGCAATCGAGGAAGTTGTACAGCTTGTTGCCGTATCCCTTGTTGCGGTAAGTGCTGACGTAACTGATGACTTCGTCGAAAAGGACCAGAACCGGCCTGTCCTTCGGCAGCATGGCTCGAATTGCGTCGCCTTTAGGTTCAATGAACTCGGCTTCGTGTTCAGCGAGGACGCCCAGAGACGCTTGCCCGCCAAGTTGCCATGCAATGTCGGCCCACGGCGTCTTACGATTGGGTTCGCCTGCATTGCCCCGGCCCGTCAGTGAATCAAAGTCTTTGCCGTTGAAGACGGCAACGGCGGCCTCCGGAATGTCTTTGACTTCCGCGGCCGTCATCAATGATTGAATGCCGTCCCAAGACGCTGCTTTCGATCCGCCGCTGGCTATGTGAAAGAGGGCCGTCAGCGAGTGCGTTTTACCGCCGCCAAAGTTGGTGGCCATGTTGAACACGGCGGACGTTTCTTGAGTCAGGCCGTTCAGTCGTCGTAAAACCTGAGTGCCAAGTTCCTTCAGACTGCCGGTCAGCAGCGTGCGTTCGAAGAACTGCACCGGATCGGAATAGACTTCCGGAACTTCTTCACGTTTGTCGTGTATATGTCCGAGGTTGACGGCGAATTCGGACGCTTCCAAAGACCGGTTCTTCCGCAGGTCTTCGCGCGGAGTGACGACTTGATACCAAGGTTTGAGTTTTGCCATTGTTGGTGCTCTATGTTTGGCCGTTAAGCTTTGTTGAATTTCCTGAGTTCTCTGTCCAGCAGGTAACACTTGAAGAATCCGTCGGGAAAGTGCTCCCCTTCGCCTCTGTTCCCGAAAATGATCGCCGTGTCGCCTCGCAAGTCGTGAAGTTGTTGCTCTGACAGGCTGCCGATGATGTCCTTGCCGATCGCAGCAACCGAGCTGCGGCCGGAGTCCCAATCAGGACGAAACGCAAACACAACTCTCAACTGTGCTTTCACGCAGAGCACCTTCCAGAGTGAGTAAGCGACGCGATCGTCCGTACGATCGTTTTCCAATTCAAACACCGCAATTGGCAGTGGCCAGCGACCATTCATGGAGTCAGGGGCGAAGCCCATTACATCTATGCTGAGATATTCTTCTCCAGCCTTCGGCAACAGATCGAGTTTGTGCCTGAGCCCCGCAGCTTTCCACTGCATGCTTTCGCACGAACGAACTACTGCTTTCGTCAGGCTGGCGGTCCATGCTTTGAGGTCCGCGGCCTGCGAGGCTTCGCGCAGTGGCTCCCCGATCGACGAAGCCCGAATGACTTCGACGAATGCAGCTTGCCACGATGCGAATAAGTCTCCTCGCATAATCAACTCACAGCCCAAGGCCTTTCTTGCGTGCCAATAGTCCTTCTACCCAGCGGCGTTCTTCCGTCCCCGTGGGATACAACTTGTTCAAGTTGTCGGCGAGCTTCCAGAATCGCTCATCCTTACCGACTCCGTCTTCCACCAAGAATCGCTTCAGCAACTCGCCACGGTTTGCAGCGAACAGAATCATGGCTTGATGCACGCGGTCAAGCGTCGTACTTCCCGGTGGTGGTCCCTTGATCGAGGTCCAGCCAGACTCCTCAGCTTCAACCTCGTCAAGTTCGTCAAAGAGCGTTCGCTGCTTGACAGTTTTAGCCTTCTGGCGACTCGTAGACGTAGCCTCTTTTCCGAATAAGTGCCGAGTTCTAGCAGCAACGGGAAGAAGCGTTGCATTGTCACCCTTTACCACAACGAGTGTCGCACTCTGCTCAAGATGGACACCAAGTCCTTGGGCGATCTTCCGCGCGGCGTCGAATTCCAAAGTGAATCCTTCGGACGCCTTGATCTTACTCTCGTCGTCGCTCGACTCTGTGTTTGCGTTGCCGTTTCCTCCTCCACCAATTGTCCAGAGCCACATTGCCGTAAGCCGTGCGTCGGGTTCTAACCCAGCAGCGTCGGCATCTTTAAAGATCAATGAGAGCGCTTCTGTTGAAACGGCGCCCCATACGAATTCAAGGTACTCACGTAGCGTCGCGAGTTCGCCATTGGACTTTTCGACTCGGCTGTACCGACTATAGATTTCGAGCGCGGGACCTAGACAGGCAAAAATTGCGTCGGCTCCAACGACGCCTTCTGCCGCAAGACGAGGCATCCACTCGTGAATTCGATTTGGAAGTTCGGATAAGACATCGCGCCACTCACCGTGAACTTCGACCAACTCACCATTGGTGCTTTCGCGAGGCCTACACACAAGGTGGACAGATGAAGCTAACGCGGCAGAATCCATTGCACGCAAACGCGCGCCACGCTCTGTGTCGATTGGCCAAGACCCAGTGACGGTCCAACCCGCCAAGATCATCGATTGTAATTGGCTCTCCCAACCCGCAGTTGACTTGTGCGCGAATACAATGACTCCAATTCCGTTGGGGGCAACCACCCTTCGAGAGTCGGCAAGTGCTGCCGTCATTGTTTCCTCAAAGAACTCGTCGTCCTTTCCTTTAGCGTCGTCAACAATGCACTCCCCGTCTTTTGGCGAAAGCTCGGCAAGGAGATCGTTGAATCTGTCGCCAAGACTGCGCTTCAACCAGACGACAAAGAAATCAGAGAGGTCGGCATATGGAACTGCGTCGTAGTATGGGGGATCAGTGAAGAGGCACGCCGCTGAATCGGATGGCAACAACTGTTGAGTCGCGTTTGCTTGTTCGGCCGTTCCGGGCTGCAAATTCGCGAGAGCAGTTCCCTCCGTATACTTGGCGACCCAACCGACAGCCTCGTGCCACGCACAGTGAAAATCAGCAATTGGTACTGCTTCTGCGAAATCCCAAATGATCTGGATCGCCTGACGATGAAACGCATGACCAACGGTTCCCCTAGGCATCCAACCCGAGATCGAATTCCAATAGTCTGCTCCCTTATTCAATGCAAAAGCGAGTAGCGATTGGACAGCGGTCGCAAGGCCCTTGTCGCCAGTCTCCGCCTCTAATGCTGTTCCCGCTTCACGAATGAGTTGCGAATACGTCATCAAAGCAAGTAGCTGGCGTGGAGTGAAAAGATCACGAAACCGGTCAATTCCATAGTTGCGTTGCGAGAACGCACGTCCGGCTCCTCGTCCACCGCCAAGCGGGGTGCTTTCGCTTGGAACAGAACAGAATCCGACTTCTTCGCCAAAATGTGAACTCAACTCTGACTGGCTCGTCACAACGGCTTCGTAGTCTTCCTCAGTAGCCTCACGAAATGAAAAGCTACCGGTAGACACACACTTACATACTACGGCAAAGATTCGTCCGTCCGCTGCTCCACCGTTTCTGTTCTTCAGTTGGCTTCGAACACTTGTGACCGGTGTCGTGAATCCTGTTACAGGACAAGTCGCCGACCCACGAGCCACTGTGCCCGACGGAAGGTCATTCGCGTTCTTTGGTGTGAAGAATTCAATTCTCGGTCGGCGAACTGTCCGTGTGCCGTCAAAATATGCAACCTTGACTTCATCACATACAACGCGATTCCCTTCTTTCGCCCATCGCAGGGCGAGCCGCTGTTTGCCTCGTTGACTTAACCACATCGACCTGATTAACGGAACTTCAACAGGTGGACCATCCTGTCCGGGGGCTTCTGAAAGGATTGTTCGTGCCCATAGGTAGCATACTGGTGGCGCCTCATCTTCATTATGTGGGTAGTACGGTGCCAGTATCTTGTCGGCTGTGCACTTGATCCATTCACCCCATTTCAATAGTTCACCGGTGAGGGATTCCCCGTACTTCGGTATGAACTCCAATGACATCTTGTTCAAGAGCACAGGTATCGGGTTTAGGTCACTACCAAACGCGTCGGCTCCAACTCTGAGTGCCTCAAGAGGTATTGAGCCACCACCAGCGAATGGGTCGATCACGAGTGGACGAGTACCCGGCACACCTCCCAACGATTCGTGGGCTGACTGTGTTAATGCTCGGCTCGTATCAAGAAACGCCGGTACTGTGCTATTGTCCCAGCTTGCAAAGTCTGCGATGAAGTCCAGCAGACACAGTCGCAGAATTGGCATATCTGCCGACTCACTCGCTGAGAGTGTCAGTGTCTCATTGGCGATCGCCTCCCAGCGAGCACGACTCTCAGGGGAACAATGTTTTTCGCTCGACAGCGTGCGTCCTTCGTCAGTAATACGCTTCGGGAAGACTCGCCGAGCAAACGCCTTGATCTGCTCAACCGCCGCGTCACGAAATGCCTGCGGGCACAATTCATCCGCCGGATCTGGCCAAAGTGAAGCGCAAATCACGGCACGACACGCTGCAAGCGGACGACGCGCCCACCAGATATGCAGTGTCGAAATGTGTCCATGCCGAATCGATTTTTCTCTCCGGGCATGAGCCGAGATGCGCGCAATCGGCAAATCGACTTCGATCAATCGTTTGGGATACGGAGTGCCTTGGTTCGATTTCTCTGTTTCCTTCGTTTTCGGCATGGGGATCGTGTTGTCCTGAACTTGGATTGCGTCGTTAACAATTGGCTGAATAGTTTCAGCGGGCTTCACGGATACTTGCTCCTGAGCCAGCCCAATCACTTCCAGCACTCGCTTTAAATTGGGCTTACCGGTTCTGTCACCGCGGAGGGGCATTGCTCCTCGTTCAATGAAATGGCTGTTGCCGGATGCCGCATCGGATGGGGCAGCAAACTCCACGACAAACAGTGGCAATCCTAGCTTGAGGGTCGAATCTGCGGCGGCGAATGTGCCACCTGTCATGCCAGATTCAACGCAAACGACAGCGTCCGAAAGACCAATGATTGTCTTGTTTCGTTGCATGGCGCTGCGGCCAGCCCACGGCAATCGTGGTGGGAACTCCGATACAACCAGATGATTCTCGTCGTTCAGGAACGATTTCACTTCCCGCTTCGCACGGTAATGCAGAATTCCCTCTGCAAGCACGATTGTTGTGACACCATTGCCATTCAGTGATCCAACATGTGCTGCCAGATCCACGCCTTTCGCGTAGCCGCTGACGACATTGACATCGTGTCCCGCAAGCTGGCCGGCTGCGTCGCCAGCAATGCGAATCCCTTTCTCCGACGCCTTACGAGAGCCGCAAAACCCGACTGCGTGTTTCGACAGAATTGATGTATTGCCGCAAACAAAAAGTATCGGCGGGGCGTTGTCGCCCAGAACATCGCAAAGGTGACTGGGATATGGATCAACTCCGCGAATGAGGATCTCAATCCCTTCGCGTGCCAATTCCTCGGCGGTGTCGATTGCCACTTTCTCAGCCGAATGAATTGCATCCACGATACTTCGACGGAGACCAAAGCGTTCAACCAGCTCTGTGTCTGACAAATTCAGCATTTCAGCTGGAGAAAGATCACTTTGTACAAGCTGATCCACAATCTGGCCGAGCGTTTTTGCACCGAGCCCTTTTGCGAAGAACAAACTGAGTATTGGTGTGGCTTCAATAATCATTGGTTATCGGAATCCCTGAGAGATTTGACACACGGCAAGCCAAAAACCGCATGGGCACCTTGCTTCTTTAGGTATTTGGCATACGACCACATGGTCACACCGGACTGATATAGATCGTCAACGACATACACAAGCTTTCCATTTACGTCCTGTTTCAACTCGACAGCATCTGCCTCGACGATCTCCTGCCAGATCTCAACCTTTGCTTCCAGAGACGCATTCTTTAGCGACTCCTTATCAATGGTTAGAGTCGCATCCACGACATCCTCTTTGAAGAAAGGATTGCTGATTTGAGATCGCATTTCATGCGCGAGGTCCCGTGGAAGATGAAAGTCCTTGTCTTCAGTTGGCGGAATGTATGTGATGCATCTCGTGACCGTTGAATGAGCACGAAATGGAATCTCGAATGCGGCTCGTGCCAGCATCTTAGCGAGGCTTTCGGACGCTTCATCATTGCCCTGATACTTTGCCTCGTACTCAAGTTGGCCAGTTTCGGTTCGTGTTCCAGGCGTTGAGTGGCCATAGTCGAGTGCCATACAGGAGTCCAATTCCTCACCGAAGTACTTTTCAATATTCGAATTCAAATCGATTATGACTCTCTGCTGGTACGTTTGAATGAAGCGTTCGATCTCAGAGACTTCACCGTAGTCGAGGTTCTTGAAGTATGCGTATTTGGCTTTGCCACTTTGGCCAGAACGCATTCCTGTATTGGACTTCTGCATCAAGAATGTGTTGTCATACTCAAATAAGTCCGCGTAGTAGTTTGGCAGCGATAGGAAGTGACTGCCGGCGCCCTTGTCTTCAAAGGTGTTCCATTTGAGCTGATTTCAGCTGCTTGGTGGTCGTTGAATCACGTGCTCGCCTCTATGATCGTGCTAGGGTTCAGTTGATAGTGCTCGACCGCGAGAATTGGTTGCCATCCAAGTCGTGCAGGATCGTGAACAACGTGCAGTTCCGGCGATGAAGCACAGTTGAAGACTGCGTACAGCCAATAGTCTGCACGCAATCGCTCCGCTGTTCGGTATTCGTTCTCACTGAGTGCAACGACGCCAACGCCTGCTCGACCTTTGACTTCGATGAAGCGAACTTCAAGGAATGTCTTGGGATCTTCCGGATGCGGTCGTCGCGAAATCAGATCGAAGCCGCGATTCTCGGACTCGACACTTTCCACGACCCACCCTCGGGCTTCCTCGTATCGGATTGCCTCCTGTACGGCGATTCGTTCGATCTCGTCATCACGCACCATGGGAGCAAACTGTGGGGTGGCTCGGTCCGGGTGCGGGGCGACCCAAACGCGGCCAAGATGTGAGATGTCGGAAACTGACGTGTGGCGTTCCAGTTCCAATTCTTTGCGGCGACTCTCCAAGCGGTTTGTCAGTTCATCAAGATGCTGTTCTGCCTGAGCAATAAGACCGTCAAGACCGGTCACCGTTTCGCCCTCGATCTGACGGCTGATGTACTCCGCCTGCTGCAATTGGGCACGGTTGATTAAAGCATTGAGGCTGATCTCGACGTGTCGCCGAATTCGCTCAACGGCGTCACGCTGTTCGTCAGCATTTCGATCGATCCACGGGGCGAGTGCGTTTTCATACAGATATTGTTCAACGGACTGTCGCGTTGGCAACGTGATCGATTCTGCAGGGCCTGCGGCCCCTTCAGGTGCCGCTGCAATGTCCAGCAGCACTGTCGGTTCATGCAGCTTCATCTCACCTGACAACGCCGTTTCTACGGCGAATAGACGCCTGTGAAGCGTGCGTCCGCGACCATCTTTGATCGATGCCACAAATACGTCGATCAATGAGGGATCATTGCGATTAAGATCGTAGAACACTGCACCGCGTCGAAGATGGTCAACAGTTCTGGCGAGAATGTCTGTTCTGACCGTTTCAAACAACGGATGCCCCGGCGTCACCCATTCAAGCGTTGGGTCATCCCGCAGGTATAGCTTATCGAAGGCCACCTGCTTGTATTCACGTCCCAGTCGACCGAAGCGATCTTCCTGCCGATCGCCGATGGGTAGCAGGTTTCGAGGAACTTTGCCGATCCGAAACACGCGGCTTCCCTTGGCCGTTTCCTTGGGACTCATGCCGCATTCTGGCGATGCATCCACAAAGAACTGCTCAATGACTTCGGGAACAAGTCGTCGCTCTTTGGCTTCGGCGTTCTTCCCGATCATGTTCGACAGGTTGAGCTCTTTTTTTGCCAAACCTTCGAGCGTTGATTCGGTAATCGCTCGAAACCGCTCTGGGCTGACGTCCCGGACAATGCGATCTTCGATTTGGCTGACGTCTGTCTGCCGGGCGTACATGTCTCGAAGCATTCGCTCCAACTGGTTCGCTGGAAAGACCTCACCGACAACGTCAAACACCTGATCCGAACCAAGGTCCGCCCTGATTTCAGCAAGCCGATCGAGCAGTTTGCGAAGCACCCGGCCTTCGCGTGTGTTCTGAGCGACGAAGTTGAAAATCAGGCAGTCCTTCTCCTGACCGTAGCGGTGGATTCGACCAACGCGTTGTTCCAATCGCACTGGGTTCCATGGAATGTCAAAGTTGATCATCAACCAGCAGAACTGAAGGTTGATACCTTCACCGGCGGCCTCGGTCGCGACCATGATCTGGCACTCTTCCTTGAATGCTCGCTCTGCGTAGATTCGAGTTCCGGGCGTGTCGCGGTCACCAATCTTCATTCCGCCGTGAATCTGAGTGACTGACAGTCCCCATTCGATCAGCTTGCCAAGGGGACGACCGTCCTTTCCGTCCGCAGCGAGGAAATCGAGCGTGTCCTTATGCTCCGTAAAGATGAGTAATTTGTTCTTCTTGCTGTCGAAGATGCCCTCTTCATTGAGAACGGATCGCAGCTTGATGATCTTTGTCTGGATGTCTCGTTCTTCAAGCTGCACGGCCTGTTGAACCAGACGCGTGAGCTGTGCGATTTCTTCGCGGAGTGCTGCCGGGTCGACCGACAGAACTTCGTTTTCGAGATCATCGATAATCTGTTGTTGTTCTTCGGTGTCCAGATCGTCGAAGTCATCCGGAACACGTCGTTGGATTTGTTCCTGTCGATAGGCTTCAGGATCGGCAAGGATCTTTTCGCGACGGGTTCGCATTCGCTCCAAGCTGCGGCGGACTGCATATATTGATGATGCCATGCGTCGCTGAAGCATGGCCATCGTAAAGCCGACAGCACGGCCACGAGCGCTGCCATCTGCGGCCGCCATCATCGATTGATCTTCGACGTACCGAGTTAATTCGTCATAGAATTCGAGCTCTTCGCCATCAAGGTCGAAGGCAACACTCCGCACTTCTCGTTTGGTGAACAGCTTACGTACTTCGCCCGTGTCGGCATCAGGGAATGTGACGAGGGCTTCTTTCGTGCGGCGAAGATAGAACGGTGCCTCATGGTCTTTCATCGCTTGTTCAAGGCTCTGAATGCTGCCGTAAACATCAGCATCCAGTAACGCGAGGAAGCGTCGAAAATGTTCCGGATCGCCCTTGTGCGGCGTTGCCGTCATAAGGAGATAGTGATCCGTCATCTTCGACAGATTCTCGCCGAGCCGATAAGCGTACGTTTTGTGGTCCTCTGACCGGGCGCTCATTTTGTGGGCTTCGTCGACGATGACGAGATCCCACCGTGATCGAAGCAGACTTTCTCGGGCATCTTCAACGATTGACACCCACGAAACCGACGTCACAACCTGATCGCGTTCCTGCCAAGGGTTCTGACCATAGTTGGCTCGAAGGACATCCCCGCGAATAACCTCGAACTTTTCCCGAAACTTGTCCGCCATTTCGCGTTGCCACTGAAAAGTCAGACTTGCCGGGGCGACAATTAGAACACGCCTGACAAGGCCGCGAGCCTTCAGCTCCTTCAGCAGCAAACCCGCCATAATCGTTTTGCCGGCACCGGGATCGTCGGCCAACAGGAATCGAATCCGCGGCAACTTCATGAAATAGCTGTAAACTGCTTCCAGCTGATGCGGAAGCGGATCGACGCGGGCGATTGATAGCGAAAAGAATGGATCGTACTCGTATGCGAGACCGAGCCGATTTGCTTCGATCCCTAGCCGGAACATTCGGGCATTGCCATCGAACGGTTCGCGATCTGCAGAAACACGCACGTCGGCCAACTGTGCACGGGAAAGCACGGGATCGTGGGTGAGTCCAGTCGTGCAGCCGCGACCGATTACCTTGAGCGAATCGCCCATTGGCACGGTAGCCAGAACCTCGATCGGTTCGGGGAGCGTCGGGCTGCTCAAGATGCAGCCCTGTCGAATTGCGCTGGGATCGACACTCATGTTGATTTTTCAACTAACGTGGTTTTGTGCCGTATTTTGCTGTAACGGGTTGTCCAGTCGCATTGAGGATTTCATCCAGATCTGATTTCCTGAATAGTCGATATCCGTTGATCGGATTTCGATGCATCGGAATTTTCTGATCTCGTCCCCAATTCCGCAAAGTATTCTGTGAGACCCCGAGATACTCAGCTGCTTCTTTGATTGTGAGGTATTGGCTCAGTTTAGGCATGTTCGATCCTCCTACAAGGGGGGTTTCATTGGTAGTCAAACCTTACCAAAGTCAACTTCGATCGAACAGCAGGCCCGAGTATTGGCGGACGGCCATTGGAAATAGCGAGTGATTCGTTACTTTAATTTCGGTGGTCGCGACTCCAAGTTTCCAAATATGTTGCTTGTTCTGACGCCAGCCGGTAACCCCCTCAGCGACACGGGACCTTTAACAGAACCCAAGCATTTCGTTGTTGCTTCCAGCAGCTACCTGCCGCAATCGGCCGCAAATCCCGCTCCGTAACAATATCCCGCCCCCGCTCCGTCACCGGCAAGAACAAAATCGCCTCCTGAATATCTGGCGCCAACTGCAGCAGATTCATGATCTGGGTCAGCCGAGCCCGCGTCACGTGCCCAAGTCGCGCCAATTCCGCCTGGTCGGCGACCTCCCCGTCCCGAATCATCTGGTCGAGCCGAATCGCCAGCGCCATCAACCGCGAAACCCGTGGCACACGGCCTACAGAGGCATTCTCCTCCTGCACCTTCCGACTCCGCCGCGCCGTCTGAAACTCCACCTTCCGCTGAACCGTAATCATGCCGCCACCTCTTCCTTTGTGTTCGCCAATTCGCCGACCAGCGTTCTAATCCCGCTAGGCCGGAATGTTATCGAGATATTCCCCCCGTCGCCGTCGTATTCGACCCGTTCGACGAGTAGCCCAATGACGCGTTCTTGTTCTCGCGGTGCCAGACACGCCCACACGGCGTCAAATTCGGCCAATGCGGCGGCTACCTCGGTCCGATCGAGGGTATCACCGCCAAGTGCGGCTAACTCGTCTTCAATCTCCGTCGAACGCCGTTCCGCTTCCTGTATCCGATCATGGGCGTCGGCCAGCCTAGAATCGCCAGGACCGACCGTAGCCGCTAATTGTCCAAGTTCCGCATGTGCATCGCGTAGCTCCTGATGCAGCTCTAGTCGTTCCGCCTGGAGTCGCTCGGTTTGTTGGGCGGTCTGCACCCGCACCTGTTCGAGCGTCGCGCTGATCACCTGCGGATCGCGCCCAATCGCCTTGATCTCGTTCACGATGAACTGTTCGATCTCCCCCGCGGGGATCGAAGGCGCCGGGCACGAATCCCATCCGCGTTTCTGAGCCTTTTGGCAGACGTAGTAGCGATAGAGCCGGTTTCCCTTCTTTTTGGAATAGCTGTGGCTCATTCCGCATTGGCAGGCGGAACAATGCAGGAGGCCTCGCAGCAAAGCGTGGTGCTTGTTCCTGACCGCCTTCCCGCCGCTACTCCCGTTCTGTTGCAAGAGCGTCTGAACCTTCTCAAACGTCTCCGGATCGATGATCGGCTCATGCTCGCCCTCGTGCACTTCCGCCTTGTACCGGACCTTGCCGACGTAAACGACGTTCGTGAGCAAAGCGTAGAGCGAGCCCTTGTCGAACCGTCGACCGCCACGTTCGGTATCCTTCTTTGTTGTCCATCGCTTGGTTCGCCAGCAGCGAGCATCAAGTTCGTTGGCGACATCGAGTATCGATTGACGTTCCAGGTACATCTCGAATATCTCTCGCACCCGTCGTGCTTCCGTGTCATCAAGAACCAGCTTGGTCTGTTCGACGTTGTAGCCCAGCACCGGCAAACCGCCCGACCATTTTCCTTTGCGGCGCGCGGCGGCGATCTTGTCCCGGGTTCGTTCGCTAATCATCTCTCGTTCAAATTGGGCGAAAGACAAGAGCACGTTCAGAACCAACCGCCCCATCGACGAAGCCGTATTGAAGGCCTGCGTCACGCTGACGAACGAAACCTTGTTCCTGTCAAACGTTTCGATGATTCTCGTAAAGTCGAGTAAGCTGCGGCTGAGACGATCGACTTTATAGACGACCACGCAGTTTACTTTTCCCGATTCGATGTCGGCCAGCAGTCGCCGCAGCGCCGGGCGGTCCATATTGGCGCCGGTGAAACCACCATCGTCGTAGCGGTCCGGCAAGCAGACCCAATTCTCGTGGCGCTGACTCTGGATATACGCCTCGCCCGCTTCTCGTTGGGCATCGAGTGTGTTGAACTCCTGCTCTAATCCTTCTTCGGTCGATTTGCGGGTGTAGATCGCGCATCGAATCGAGTCGGGCTCGGCGGGAGGTTTGGCACGTTTGTTCATTTCGCGACTCCATTCTTACGCAGACCAAAAAAGTGAAATCCATTCCAATGCTTGCCGGTGATCGCCTTCGCAACCGCCGTCAGCGATTTGTAGCGTTCGCCTTGGTACTCAAACCGGTCGTCCAGCACTTTCACGTGGATCGTTTGCCCCTTGTACACACGCTTTAGTGACATGCCTGGAAGGAGGTGTGTACTTTGCGGCGACTTGGTGGCAACGGCGATGATTCGTGACTCGGCATCGGCGGATGTTTTTTGCGTTCGCGGGATGGTCATCCTCAGATCGGAGTCGTTGGCAAGTTCCCTCGCTCGCCGCCGTGCCCGTTCGGACAAACCTCCTTCGGCGTTGGCCTGCATCCGCCACGCGATCCGTTTGATCAGCCATTGCTTATGCCTGCCGTTGGTAGGTTCGCCAAAGACCTCGGCATACTTTTCCCGCAATTGGTTGACCGTCATCCGCTCCATCGCGGCGACCTCTTTGTCGATGTTCATCGTTCAAAAACTCCTGTGGTGAGAGTGGTTGCGTCAACAGGAGTGTCCAGAGAGCGGTATCTCGGCGCCGAACTCAAGGCGTCGTGCGAGAAAGTGTTGGATGAGGTGACCGAAGGTGTCACGGGCGAGTGACAGCATTGTCGTGCTCGAATGCGACGGACAATCGCTCGAGCCAAAATGGTCGCCACTTCGTAGAGCGGATCAGGCTCATCAAATCCGCGATGCGAACGTTGCGTCATTCCTAATCACCTCATCCTTGCAAAGTGCGGGCTGTTAACCGGTTCGCACTTCCAATACGCCCTTTAGTTTCTGTGCGCTCGGAATCCGCACGGATCGCATTTTTTTCTTTTGGAGAGCAATATGAACGAAGAAGAACTCGATGAGTTGTTGGCCGATGGAGAAGCCAAGGAGCAGCAGCGCCGGGATCGGGAGGCCGTGCGAGCCTACGAAATCAAACGCGAACGCAGGCTGGAGGAAGCCTTCCATGAATTGAATGTCTTACCGGACAAGTTCCATCGTGAGACCGGCGAATATCCGGAATACGACAACTGGCCGTTTTGCGACCCACCTCCGGCAAACTATTGGCGCTGGTATGCCAAACGCATGATTAATGTCGCCGATGTGATCGATGTGGATGGGTGGAAGGCCAACCTGGATGAGCTCGAAATCGTGGAGACGAATGGAAGGATAGCCCTTGGCTTGCTGCATCACGCGATGAATGGAGATGTGGATTCTCTGGCCAAGAAGATTGAGAAGGCCATCATGCGTGTTGAGGATGGCCCTGAGGCGAAGGCTTGGCTGGTCGTCAGGATTGTCCGGATGCTAACAAATCCACCAAAAACGAGTGAAAACGAAACCGAGCCGTCTCCGGTTCCTAGCGAAGTCGTCTCTCGTGAGAATCCAAACGAAGCGTCCGCGGTTCCAAAGATGTCGACGGAAGAAGTCATAGAGCGTCTGCTCTGCAGAATGGATGCGGGTGATAAGTTTTCAAGCAGACGCCAACTCGCCAAGGATATTGATTCCTCGTATTACAGGGTCGACGTGGCCTTCAAGTCTACGCCCCGTCTTCAGGCGTGGGAAAGAACAAGAGCTTGGAAACGCCGAACCCATGCTTTGACCGACAAGAGTCAAGCACGTCACCAGAAGGTTAATGATCAAGACGATCCCTTGGACAAGCTCATAGCGCAAGAAGAAGCTGAAATTCGCCTTCGAAAATTGATCGAAAGAGCAACAGATGCGCGTAAAGCGGAGTACCTAGCGATCCAGTCCGAATGCAATGGAAATGCTTCAGTTACGCTCCTCCGCATCAAGCAAAAAAGCGACGACAACTATAATCGAGTGGTGGATCGTAGATAAACCATGTATTTCGAGCGCGCGCCAGCGCATGGCCGCGCTCGAAATTACTTTTCCCCGAGTTTTATAGGGTCTCGGGAAAAAATTTCGAACGTTTCGCATTAAGTCAGAAATGGTCTTTGTTACCTCCTGACAGAAAGCGAGACGATTCATGACTGCCGTCCCCCAACTTCGGACCACTGGCGTCATAGCGAAAATGCTAGACGCCCCTCTCCATCGCGTGGTGCACATTCTGGCCACGCGGCCCCACATCAAGCCCGCCGCTCGAGCAGGCATTCTGCGACTGTTTGACTCCGAGGCGATCGAAAAGATCCGCCACGAGCTCGAAGTCATCGACGCCATTCGCCAATTCTCCAACACGGGAGAATCGGCATGATCCAGAAACATTCCCCACGGCCCGACGCCGCCACGGCGATCAAGCAATCCAGTTTCTTACTCGACGCAGCATCCAACCGCCTAGCTGTAAGACTTCGCGATCCCTCAGGCGTCGACGACTACCGACAGGAGTTGGCTCTCCACGTTCTGAAGCGATGGAACCGCTTCGATCCGGCTCGTGGCTCCGCTGGCAGCTTCATCAACGAACTCGTCAGAGACCGCGAACGCGACATCATTCGATCGTATTGGCGAAAGTGCCGCGGTCATGGCCAGACAATCCAATGGCCTGTCTCACCGCATGACGGCGCACTGCTCGACGTCATCGATCACCGGACCGTCCCCGGGGAAGATTGGCGCGAGATGGACGCCGCGATCGAGGGCCTGATCGCACCTGAGCAGACCATCTGCCAGTTGTACCGGAGCGGACACTCCATTTCTGACATTGCAAAACGATTGCAACTATCACGAGGAGCCATTTACAGGTCGCTGAATTTCATCGGTGAGTACTTCGAGGATCAAGGACTTCGAGAATATATCGATTTTCCGAGCGCACGTGACATAGACGGCGTAACTGATGATTCGACCTTAACCTAACCCGGCTCGGAGTACCAACATGACAGCGACCAAGATTGTTTATCGATTCACTTTCGCGAGAAGCGTCGAACAGGAGGATGTCCAGGCGGCAATCGTCCTGGCCCTGTTCGGCGTGGAGTCTCTCCATGGTCGGGCTCGCATTCGGCTCGACGCGGCCCACCACTTTGATTTTGCCCACAGAGCCTGTGTGATCGACGCCAGCAATGAGGTTGGCGTCGATCTGAGTCGTCTGTTCACCGGTTTTCTCCTGCGGGAGATCGGTGACGACGGCTTTCAGGTCGAGCGGATTGAAAAGGATGCGGTGAAGAAGACCGCACCGTCGCACTCAGGCCTCAACGGCTTTGCGAAGCCAGGAGGTAAGGCATGATTGTCCGAACTGAAGCAACCACGGATGGAGTTGCGGCTGCGGACGAGATGCATGCGAATGCTGAAATCGCAGTTCAGTTCCTGACGGCGCTATTCGATGAAGACGACCTGATTCTATTTCGGCCGATCGAAACTTGGACGGAAGGAGGGCGAAAGAAGAGCCGCGTGGATTATCGAAACACGCAATATCGCAGGGCCCAGCGAGAAACCTTAAAGGGAACGGTTGCGAGCCTATTGCGGAAGGCGGAAAGGAATCCACTGAACCTATTTTTTGGCTCGTGCCCTCGGTACGGCGGAAATGGTGAATTTGACTTAGCCTGGCAAATTCGCAATGTTCGCGCGTTGTGGACGGATATTGATCACGTTTCCCTCGACGAAGTTCGTGAGCGAATCGCGAAATCGAATCTACCCGAACCATCCATCATCGTTAACTCGGGAAACGGCTGTCACCTTTACTGGATACTCGACAAGCCGTTTTTCATCGATGACGTTGTAGACCCGCCTGCGATCCTCACTGAATGGGTCGAGAAGGATGGCGGTGGTAAGAAGGCTCGCAAGTACTTCCTGCAGGGCGAGGATCGCGTCTACCTCGACAAACGTCAGAATATTCCCACGCTAAGCCCCAAAGCTCAGCATATCCAAGACATCCTGGCTGGAATCGCGGATCTGGTTGGCGGGGACCACACGACCGACTTGTCGCGACTCTTACGGCTACCGGGAACCTTCAATCGCAAGGATCAACGCAACGGCCGTGATCCAGTGCCTACGGAGTTAGTCGAGTGCGAGCCATCCCGACGGTACTCGCTCGCCATATTTGAGCCTTTGAAAAAGCCATCGCCGGAAGCGGAACGTGCGAAACAGATCGCCTGTATCCCGCTACCTCGTCCCCGCACGACCTCTGCGTCGAAGTCCGATCGGCTCGATGAACTTATCACCGTCAGCGCCACGACAGAGCCTGGTCGACGCTCTGAGGCGGATTTCGCGGTGTGCTGCTATGCGGTGCGATACGGGATCGACAAGGAAGATGTCTGGCGACGGGTCGAACCGATTGGAAAATTCGCGGACCAGGGTCGCACCTACTTCGACCATACCTGGGAAAACGCGGAGGACAGGGTGCGTGTGCAAACTTTTGAAAGGCTAGAGCAACGTGCTAACCCGACGAATTCCGTTGCCGCGGACGAACCTCGCGACGCCGGCGATCATTTGCATGACTCTCCCGGCACCAAAAAAAGGCGTGTAATTCAAATCGACCCGTCGAAAGACCCGGTCGGCGACACGATGCATCAGATTACGAATACGCTGCTCAAGTCCAGTGGTTGCTTTAGCCGCGCCGAGCAATTGGTGAACATGCGGGAAGATGTCGTCACGCCAGTTCTTACTTCTGCAGAGTTGGCCGGTCTTCTCAATTCCTACGTCGAGTTCGGCTTCGTCGAAGGGAGCCGATTTCAATACAAGCCGCTTCCTGCCAATTACGGCAACACGTGGCTCAACCATCCTGGCGAACGGGGACGCTTGCCGGTGATCGAATTGTTCACCCGCAACCCAGTTTATTCGGAGGATTGGCGACTGGTGGCGCCAGGATACGATCCGCACTCGAAAATCTATTATGCAGGTCCGCAGGTGTCTCCACGCCAGGGGACATTCCATCTTGAGAAGATGTTGCACGACTTCTGCTTCAAGACCCCGGGAGATCGCACGAACTACCTCGGGATACTCCTGACGACCGTGTTGATCCCGCACTTCATCGGTTCAAAGCCCGCCGCCTTGTTCAATGGCAACCAGCCCGGACTGGGCAAGACGGTCCTGGGCCAGATCACTTCGATCCTGCGTGACGCCAAAACGGTCGAGACGGCGAGCTACAATCCGAACGACGAGGAGTTCGAGAAACGGCTAGGTGCGATCGTACGGCGTGGAGCCAGCACGATCATTATCGATAATGCCAAAGGCCGCGGTCGTAATCCAAGGATCGAATCCGCTTGTCTGGAACGCTCGATCACCGACCCGATACTCTCCTATCGCCTTCTGGGTAGCTCTGAGTCGATCCGGGCCGAGAACTCGCACATCTTCTGCATCACCGCCAACTCGCCCGATGTGAGTCGCGACCTGGTGACCCGGAGCGTGGTCATTAATCTCTTTTACGAAGGCAATCCGGAAAGACGCAAGTTTTCCATTGCGGATCCTGAAGGTTATGCCTTGGAACATCGGTTGGAAATCCTCGGTGAATTGATCGGCATGGTCGAACGCTGGAAGGCGTCTGGGATGCCGCTGGCCAGTACGGACTCACGATTCAATAAACGCAACTGGGGCGACATCGTGGGCGGCGTTCTCCAGACGTGTGGTGAACCCGACTTCCTGGTCAACAGCGAGGAGGCGGCGACTCAGCTCGATGACACGCGGCGTGAGTTCAACGATTTGGTGCTGTCCATGGCGGACCATCCTCGGGGAATGTGGACATCGAAAGAGTTGGCGGAACATTGCGACAAGCATGGACTGCTCCAAGATGAGCTGGGTGACGGCACACTGCGGTCGAGGTCCACACGACTTGGACTGCTCGCTGGGCGGTTCGTGTCAGAGCGATTCGACATAGAGGATGGACGCACAGCGACGTTCCTTCGTTCGGAAGATCGCAACGGGAAGGTCTATCGGGTCGGAATCACGGGCGAAGTGCGGAACGTTTGAGCCAAATGCGGAACGTTTGCGGAACGTTGAAAACCCCAACGTTCCGCACCTTAAGTCATGAAAGGATAAGGAGATGCGACAACAGTGCGGAACGTGCGGAACGTTACAGGTAACTCCATGTACGTGCGCGCATGTGCGCGTGAGGCTGGGTACCGTCAAACGTTCCGCACGTTCCGCAAATCGTCATAAGTCTCGAAATGGAAATGGCTTATGTGCCAAGCAACGTTCCGCACAACGTTCCGCAAACGTTCCGCAAGGTTCCGCACCCGAATGTCACCTCGAAATGGAGGACTAGCCGCATGGGAGTTTGCAACAACCACCTACTTCGCGTCGCGTTGACCCTAGAGCACTTGCTTGCCCACTTCGACGCGTTCACCATCTTCCTCGCGCTCCTGCTGGCGGGCACGTGGATGCAACGTCTTTTCAATTGAGGATCGAGTGAGGCCGAAGTGTAGCGCCCAAGTCATTGATGAAAACTACACAGCCCATCAGGGCATGCCCCGGCAACGTGTGTACTTGGACGTTTTCTGATCAAACCAGGACAAGGAGTAACTCATGAAACGAACGAATTCCCAAACGCCAGTCGCCCAATCGATTGACTGGTATTCCCAAGGTGATTCTCAAATGGTGGAGATCAATGGCGTGCGCATTGTCGTACGACTCGTTGGTCGAAAAGGACGTCGCGCACGCATCGCGATCTCAGCGCCTTCAACAGCAAAATTTTCAGCAGCTTCTAACGAATCGGACACGTTTCCAATAGTGACTCGTTAGCGTAATCGGTTAGAATGAAGACATCTTCAGTGGCAGGAGATTTCTGGTTCTCTTGCCCGCCGCTCGCATTGAGCCGCACTCCGCATCTCGGAGCTACCAGCACGAACCCTCGTGTAGTGGTGAGCTCTGTCTCATGAAGATCGAACAGTGGAAGATTTCGGATGTCACACCGTATCCCAACAACCCCCGTGTCAACGATGGCGCCGTCGAGGCAGTTGCAAAGAGTTTGCAGGAGTTTGGCTTTCGTCAGCCGATCGTGGTTGATGAGCAAGGCATCGTCATCGTCGGTCACACCAGATTAAAAGCGGCACAGAAGCTGGGTATGGAAACGGTCCCGATCCATGTCGCTACGGATATGACGCCGGAGCAGATCAAGGCCTATCGCATCGCGGACAACCAAACGGCGACCATTGCCGAGTGGGACCAGATTCTACTTCCCCTGGAATTGGCAGATTTGCAATCGTTTGGCTACGACCTCGGTCTGCTCGGATTCAGCGAGGACGAACTAGCTAAGATGCTCCATCCCGATGGTAAAGAGGGCCTTACCGATCCGGATGATGTTCCCGAGCAACCGGATCAAGCCGTAACGCAGCCTGGCGACTTATGGATCTTGGGCGACCATCGATTGCTTTGCGGAGATAGCACGAAGCCCGAAGACGTCGATCGGTTGCTGGACGGCGCAGTGATTCATTGCGTGAATAGCGATCCGCCTTACAACGTGAAGGTCGAGCCGAGATCGAAAGCAGCCATCGCGGCCGGTAACAGCAGCTTTACCGATCCGAGCAAACACAAGTCGGACGGGAAATCGAAAAAGTTACGTGCCAAGGATCGACCGCTGGAGAACGACTTCGTTACCGACGATGAGTTCGATCGCTTGCTCGACGCTTGGTTCGGCAACATGGCTCGCGTCCTCGCACCGGGTCGGGCGTTCTACATCTGGGGCGGATATGCCAACTGTGCGAACTACCCGCCATTCCTGAAGAAGCACGGACTCTATTTCAGCCAAGCGATCATCTGGGATAAACAGCACCCGGTTCTCACGCGTAAAGACTTCATGGGAGCGCATGAATGGAGTTTCTACGGCTGGCGTGAAGGTGCGGCGCATCGCTTCTACGGACCGAAGAATGTGCCCGACTTGTGGCACGTGAAGAAGATCCCGCCGCAGCAAATGGAACATTTAACGGCCAAGCCTGCCGAGCTTGCTGTGCGTGCGCTGCAGTACTCCACGGTCGCGGGCGAGAACGTCCTGGATCTCTTCGGCGGCAGCGGCTCGACCATGATTGGTGCGGAGCAGACCGGACGCAACGCCTACTTGATGGAACTCGACACGCTGTACTGTGACACTATCGCCGACCGCTTCCAAAGGTTCACGGGCAAGCAAGCGATCTTGGAACGAACCGGTGACTCGCCGATTCCGATGAAGGCTCGCGAGGAGGCGATGCAATGAGAGTTTACCCGGAAGCGCACGGCTATGTCACGAAGTACGGCTAGAGGCCAAACGCAAACGGCGGGAACGTAAGCATCCGCAGGAGAAATCATTGTGAGTGCCCGACAGAATTCGCCCCAGCAAGCTATTCTTCATGGCCTCGATCGCTTCGCAGACAATCAGGTGCTCTTCGATGAGCGCATGATCATTCGCCTCGCCAATCGGGATATCGGCGATCTCGAGTGTTTCCGCCAGGGTTCGAAGGCCTTCGATGGCTTTGTAGTACGATGCCCGAATTTCTTGGGCTTGGTGCGCGTCCATGTTGCGGAAGGCCTCTCGAAGCTTGGTTTCGTGGGCGTTGGTCATTCTCGTGGCTCCGTGGTTGGTGGGGTTTCGTATGTAACACATGAGCCATGGAATCTTGCGAACATCAAGCGCCGTCGCGATGAATTTAGCAGCTTTCTGTCGGTGGGCGACGTTGGCCCGTGTTGCGAACGAAGCCGGATCTGGCCCAGCAATGCCAGTCACGAGAAAACGCCCACACGATTTGAACGTGGGGCGTTGTGTCGGATGCTGTCCGAGAACCTAGCCGTTAGCGGCGAACTTCCCCCGCTCGGTCTTCTTGAATCTGGCGCCCTGCCCTTTCGTGTTGATCTCCCGCAGGATGGCGCTGTAGAGCGTGGCATGGGGAGTCTTCCCGCCGGGGCTCGACCAATACCCTTTCGCCGCCATCGCCTCGACCATCTGCTTGGCATTGAGCGGTTCTTTCGATTCAGCCAGAACCTTCGCCGCCGCGTTGATCGCCGACATCCGTTTGGGCTCATCAGCCTTCGCGGGCTTGGGATCGGGTTTCGGATCCGGTTTCGGTTCGCTCGCTGGTGGCGTGGTCTTCGTTGCTTTTGCCGTTCGTGCTTTGGTGGCGCCCTTGGTGCTGGTCGTCTTGGCGGCTGCGGGCTTACGAGTCGAGGTGGTTTTCTTCGTGGCCATGGGTTTGCTCCGGTTCGTTGGAATTCGTTCGTCGCGATCCGCGTCGCGTTAACACACATGAGCCATGCATTCGGAAACACATCAAGCGCTGTTGGCGGCAATTCAGAAGAATCTTTATCAAGGGGGACAACGCCATGCCCAAGCGTATGAAGCGACGAAGCGAAACGGTAAAGCGTGTTGGTCGAAGCAACATCGAAGTACGTCGTCCCTCACCAAGATCGCTGGGTTACGACGCCGACTGGGAACGAGTCGCCAAGCATCGCCGTGAGCTGGATCGATACCTCTGCCAAACGTGTTTAGAGCAAGGCCTGCTTACTTCGGCGACCGACGTCGATCACATCATCCCGCTGCACGTTCGCATCGAATGGCGACTTGAGTTGGGCAATACGCAGGTGCTCTGTCGAACGCATCACCGGCGCAAGACGGAACAAGATAAACAGCTGTTCGGGTCAAGCACCGCGAGTTCGCTAACTGCAGAACAACAAACCCGCAGAGATACCCTTAGGAGGCTCCAGGAGCCGCCGAGAGGGACCGGGGGGGAGTCATTCATACCGGGATACGCCGCTTGTACCGTCGCGTTCCCCGCGCGCGCTTTTCCGCGAAATTGGGTACCGGGGGGGCGTCGACCATGAAGGGACGTAAACCCAAACCGACGGTCCTGAAGATTCGCGAGGGAAACCCTGGCAAACGGGCTATCAACAAGGCGGAGCCAAACGCGCCAGATGACGTTCCTTCGTGCCCAGACTTCCTCGATGAAGTTGCGCAGGAGGAATGGCATCGCATCGCCAGAATCCTTTCTGACATGGGATTACTCAGCACCGCCGACCGCGCCGCACTCGCCGCCTATTGCACCGTCTACAGTCGCTGGGTCCATGCCGAGGAGCAAGTGAGGAAGTTTGGCACGATCGTCAAATCGCCCGACAAAGGTTTTCCGATGAAATCGCCCTACCTCACAGTGGCGGACCAGGCGATGGAGACGATGAGAAAGTTTCTGGTCGAGTTTGGCCTCACGCCATCCAGTCGCAGCCGCATCCGTGTCGACCGCAAAACCGCCGCCGATGATCAGTTCGATCTCTTTGTAGGAGCCGGGTAGTGACAATTCCTGTCCCGCAAGAATGGATTCGTAGTTCCAACGATGAGCGCGCCGTCGACAATGGCTGCTGGTTCGATGAGAGCTCGGCCGAACGCGTACGTGAATTCTTTCTACGCTTCCTGAAACACTCGAAAGGCCAATGGGCTGGTAAATCGTTTGAGCTGCTGGAGTGGCAATGGCAGGATGTCGTGGCTCCACTGTTCGGCTGGAAACGAGCCGATGGCACTCGTCGGTTTCGCCGCGGTTATATCGAAGTGCCGAAGAAGAATGGCAAGAGTACGCTCTTCGCGGGCCTGAGTCTTTACCTTCTGACCTGCGATGGCGAACCGGGCGCCGAGATCTACAGCGCCGCAGCCGATCGAGACCAGGCTTCGATCGTCTTCAACGAAGCGGCCAACATGGTCGATTACTCGCCCCACCTCGCCTCCCGACTAAAAGTGGTCCGCTCCACCAAACGGATCGTCGACCATCGCAGCCGCTCCGTCTATCGCGCCTTATCGGCCGAAGTGCCCACCAAAGAAGGTCTCAACGCTCACGCTGTTCTCATGGACGAACTGCACGCCCAGAAATCGCGGGAACTATGGGACACGCTCCGTTACGCTGGCGCCTCTCGAAGGCAACCGCTCATGCTGGCGATCACCACCGCCGGGTACGACCGATTAAGCATCTGTTGGGAGCAGCACGAATACGCCCGGCAGGTGCTGGAGGGAACTGTCGAGGACACCGCGTTCTTCCCCTACGTCTCCGCAGCTGAAATGGAAGACGACTGGACGAAGCCTGAGGTTTGGTCGCGTGCCAATCCAAGTTTTGGAATCACGATCGACGCAGAACAGTTCGCGGAAGACTGCCGTGAGGCCCAAGAGTCGCCCGCCAAGGAAAACTCGTTTCGTCGCTATCGGCTTAACCAGTGGACGCAGCAGGAATCGCGGTGGTTGAATTTGGAGAAGTGGGATGCCTGCGGTGACGCGCTCGCGGAGTTGGAAGGACAGCTTTGCTTTGCCGGGCTAGATCTTTCGTCCACGACGGATATTTCAGCATTGGTGCTCGTGTTCCCTGGCAACGAACAGTATGACGTTCTGCCGTTTTTCTGGGTGCCCGAGGATGGTGCTCGGCGACGTGAGAAACGAGATCATGCACCGTATATTCCCTGGATTCAGCAGAGGTACATCGATGCCTCTCCCGGCGAAGTGATTGATTACGAGCGGATTCGCGCTCGGATCAACGAACTCGGCCAACGATTCAAAATCGAGCAAATCGCCATCGACCGCTGGAACGCAACGCAGTTGGCCACGCAACTCGACGACGACGGGTTCGAGATCATCTCCTTTGGCCAGGGCTATGCCAGCATGTCGGCGCCAACCAAGAAGCTCGAGGAACTGGTACTGGCCCGAAAGCTACGACACGCGGGCAATCCGGTGCTTCGCTGGATGGCCGGAAATGTCGCAATCGAGCAAGACGCCGCGGACAACTGGAAGCCGTCGAAGAAGAAGAGCCAGGAACGGATTGACGGGATCGTGGCCTTGGTGATGGCGACGGATTTGGCGACTCGGCATATTGAACGGTATTGCATTTATGATGAGCCGGGTGGGTTGTTTTTGTAGATAAGTCACGCCTTGCGAAAACCTCGGCTTAGTTGGCAGACCAATCCCATGCCATGAATATTGAACGCCGAGAAAAAGATAAGTTACCGGCGTCGCCGGAGTGAAGCTTGGCAAGAGCTGTGCCGAAAAAAGGTAGCGCAGTCTTTCCACCACCTTCCCTCAGGAGACAGTCCTCGTAGGCACGCCGATTGATCCAAGTGGCCGGCGATTGTGAAATTTCCAAACATCATTCGCGAAGTATCAGCCACGAAATCCCAGGAGACTCGGCTTCCGCTTGCCCGCTTCATCTTCGTGCATGATTCCAATGCTGCGTTCTTGAAACCCTATTTTCCCATCGTGTCCCGGTCCACTCGCGAAAAAGATCGCAGGAACGGCGAAGGACAGAGCCACTTTCGACAGCTTGGGAAGTGGAATTGCGACTGATTGCGTGTCGGCTTGTTGAACACGCGTGCTTACGAAACCGACTAATCGGGGCTTCTCGCGCACACTGAAAACTCGTGCAAATAGATCTTTCCTTTTTGCGCGTTTCTGCGGTTTACAGTGCAGTTTCCACTCCCGTAGACTGCCTCTTGCTGACTGGTCGCGTCCCCTATCAAGGGTTGTGATGGTCGATTCTTGTTGCCTCCCCGATCTCCCCAGGATGATTCTATGTGGTTTGAAAATCTTTCTGCCTTCTCGTCAAGTCTTGGGAAAAAAACAAACCGCCGCAACCGAAACAGAAAACGGAATCAACAAACGGTAGTTGTCCACGAAACACTGGAGTCGCGGGAATTGCTTGCGACGATGCGTTTTGCCGGCCTATTCGAATTTGAACAAACCGAAGGCGATTCGCTGTATGGATCCAGTCCATCTTATGTCACCAAGATAAATGGCTACACCAACGGACAGTACCTCTATTTTTCGCTCGGTGGAGACGCGTCTCCCGACGATATTGAGGCGATATACAGTTATAACACTTCACCGACCGATGATTACGAAGGAGGATACGACGAAGGATTAGGACTATTCTATGTATTCTCGGCCTTTTCGAGGGAAGACTGGGTCATGGATATCCGAATCGACTTTGCAGACGATTCGATTCTTGAAGGGACGGAAACGCTAGAACTGACGATCGTACAAGATCCCAATGACGCCAGTTCCTACTCAGTAGGCTCGAATGACACGATCACAGTCACCCTCTTTGACAACGAATACGTCGCATCGGAATCCAATACGACGGATGCGTATCAAGTTGGATTTTCGGAAGACGTACCGATCGGAGGATGTAGTTGTCAGTACACGGCAACCATCTATCAAAGCGGCAAGATCGTTCTGTCTTTCGAGGTAGAAATTAATTCCGTAATGAATGGCAACGACACGTTGACCATTGATGGCGAGTTTGCAGGGAAATCGTTTACCGGAAGTAACTATTTTTCGAGAAAGCCGGACGATACGGAACCAGATACCCTTTTCTATTCTTTCGAATTTAGCCGGAGCGAATTGGGAGAGGATGATTTTGGGTTATTTGAAGCAACGCTAACTAGCTCCGGCGACCATATGGACGGGGGACCGAAGACGCTTTCAGGTTTCGTCTTTTTTGGGCCAGCAAATAGCGTCTCGGTTAGCCCAATCCCAAAACTAGAAGAAGGGGACGATGGCATCACGCTGGCCGCCGGCGAAACCGGCGACTACTACGCGGATGATGGCATCGGCGGCTACGAAACTGCCGCCGGCACCTTTTCTAGCCTGGCCGCTGTTTCCGGCGGTTACGAGATGACGACTAAGGACGGAGCCGTCTATACGTTCGATTCCGACGGTTACGCGCTGACCAAGACCGACACCAAGGGACGCGTCACTACCTATTCGTACATCACCTACGGCGACAAGAAGCTAATCTCGTCGATCGTTGAGCCGACAATTACATTTACTTTTTCTTATTCCGACGACAAGCTAACCAGCGCGTCAACATCCCTGGGTGATTGGGTTAGCTTGGCCTATTCTGGTGACCTGCTTTCCACAGTCACGCGTAGCGATCCCGACGGCGCAGGACCGCTGTCGGCTCCTGTCACCACCTATTCGTACGATGGCAACGACCGCCTCACCTCGAAGACGGCCAACGGCCTCACGACCACTTACACCTATGACTCGACGGGGCGGCTCGCCTCGGTTCAAACGCCAGATGGGGCTGACACGGGCTACGTATCTCCGCAGCAAGCGGCTGTCTCAGGCGGGTCAGCGATCGAAACGGTGACGGGCAACGACGGGATTTCGGTTCAACGCGCCTACGACAGTCGTCGAAACGTTACGCGAGAAATCGACGCCCTGGGGAATGCCACGATCTTTGAGCGAGACGCGAATGGCCTCTTGCTGAAGAAGATCCTGCCTGATCCCGATGGCGCCGGGCCGCTGGCCGCTCCGGTCTACGAATACACCTACGACAGCCGCGGCAACAAGCTAACCGAAACGCTGCCGGACAAGTCGGTCCGCACCTGGATTTATCATTCCACCTGGAATCAGCCGATTCAGTACACCGACGCCAACGGCAACATCACACTCTATGAATACGACACGACTTACGAACTTCTCCTCTCGAAAACTTCGGTCATCGGCGAGATTGACGATTTGATCAATCAGGAAACGGACGATCTGACGACCAGCTACACCTACACTCCGGCGCCTACGCTTTCAACCGATGCGCCGATCAGCTTGATTGCGTCGATGACGGCGCCTGATGGCATGCTGACGGAATACGAATACGACGAGGACGGCAACCGCACCAAGACGACCTACGCCGTCGGCACGGCGGACGAAGCCTACACGAGCGCCACATACGACTCCAATGGCAGCATACTGACCGAGACTGACGAACTGGGCAACACGACGACCTACACCTACGACGATCTCAAACGTCGGCTATCGATCACGACCGCCGATCCCGATGGCGCGGGCCCCCTATCGGTGACCGTCACCAGTTACACCTACAATGCAGCTGGGCTGATGGCGACGCAAAGCGTCAATGGTCGCACCACGACCTACGAGTACGATTCCAAAGGGCGACTCGAGACCGTCACCGAAGAAGACCCAGACGATACCGGCCCGCTCACTGCCCCAGAAACCTCCTACACCTACGATTCCGACGGCCGTGTTCTCACCACCACCGATCCCCTCGGCAACGTCACCACCAACGCCTACACCGACGACCTCCTGACTTCCGTCACGGGCCCCGACCCCGACGATGCCGGGCCTCTTTTGGCGCCAGTTACGTCGTACACCTATGACGACAACGGTCAGATTCTCACGATCACCGATCCCCTGAATCGCGTCACCACCTACGAGTACGACGACCTTGGCCGCCAAATCTCGGTCACTTATCCCGATCCCGATGGCGTCGGTACGCTGGTGTCGCTAACCGAAACGACGGAGTACGACCTCTTCGGCCGCGTATCCAGTCGAACGGATACCGCTGGCGTCACCACCAGCTACACCTACGATCACGAAGGAAACATGCTGACCGAGACGACCCCGCTCGGTACGACGACCTACGCCTATGACGAGCTAAACCGTCAGATCGAAGTTGAAACGGCCGATCCGGATGACGCCGGACCGCTAGGCACGCTCGTCACGGTATATGCTTACAACGCCGCCGGCATGCTTGCTTCGGTGACCACTCCCAAGGGAACTACGAATTACGGCTACGACAATCGTCGCCGCCGCACCAGCGTCACCCAGGCCGATCCTGATGGTACGGGGCCGCTCACCGCCCCGGTCAGCTCGACAACCTACGACGACGCCGGCAATGTTTTGACCGAAACCGACGCCCTGGGGAACGTTACCAGCTACCAGTACGACGCCCTGAACCGGGTGATTGAAATCACCTCGCCTGATCCGGATGGCGCCGGCGCACTGATGTCGCCAGTGACCAGCTACGAATACGACGAGTTCGGTCAACTCGTCAGCATGACTGATCCGAACGGCGGCGTGACGACTTATGTCTACGACGACCTCGGCCGCAAAATCACAGAAATCTCGCCTGATCCGGACGACGCCGGCGCCCTCACTTCCCCCGAGGTTTCGTACGCCTACGACGCCAACGGTCAGTTGGTCAGCATGACTGATGAACTGGGGAACGTCACCACTTACGAATACGACAACCTCGGGCGACAGATCACCGTCACCCTGCCTGACCCAGATGGCGTCGGCTCGGCGACCGCGCCCGTTACAACTTACAAATATGACGCCGCCGGGCAATTGTCCAGCGTAACCGATCCGCTCGGCCGCAAGACAAGCTACACCTACGATGCTATGGGACGCACTCTGCTCGAAACGCTCCCCGATCCTGATGAAGGTGGGCCGCTCGTCGTGCCGTTCACGTCGTACACCTATGGCAGCGACGGTCGCCTGGCCAGCGTTACCGACACCGAGGGGCAGACCGTCAGCTACACCTATACTTCGTCAGGCCAGGTCGCCACGATGACCGACCCACGCGGCACAACCTTTTACTCCTACGACGCCATCGGTCGCCAACTGACCGTCACCGAACCCGACCCAGACGGCGCCGGACCGCTTTCGGCGCCTTCTACGACCTACATCTACGACAATGTCGGGAATATGGTTGGCGAGCAAACGCTGGACGGGACCACCCGCTACGAATACGACAACCTCGGCCGCGTCACCAAAGTCACTCAGCCCAACCCCGATGGCCCAGATCCCGAAAGTATCGTGGCGCCAGCGATCGAGGTGTATGAGTACTCGACCGACGAGGAAATTGAGAACGACGCCAGCACGTTCGACTTCGGCACGACGCCCGAAACGCGCACTCGCGTTCATTCCTTTGTCGTGGAAAACAGTGGCACTAGCCCGCTGGAACTGAGCTCCTTAAGCGTACCCTCCGGCTACACCTTGTTGCAAGATTTTCAGTCCACCACCTTGCAGCCTGGCGAACGGACAATCTTCAGTGTGCGTCTCGATTCGACATCCGCGGGAACCTTCTCGGGCGACATCACGTTTTCGACCAACGTCAACGGCAGTTCGACCTTCGAAATTCCAGTTACCGGAACCGTTGTCGCGATTAGCAACGTCATCGTCGTCAATTCGACCCGCGATCTCGATGACAGCAATACCTCCGATGGAGTCGCTTGGACTGGCTATACGAACTCGGAAGGAGAGAATGAAGTTACGCTTCGCGCCGCACTGGCTCAAGCGTACGCATCGCCAGGAATTGATCAAATTTTGTTCGACATTCCGACGACCGAGACAGGCTGGAATGGCGATTGGTTTGTGATCGAAGTTGCTCAGGGGTTGACGCAGCTTGGCAGTGCACTGCTCTTGTCTGGCAGTGATGGGACCTTAATCCGGGCTGATTCTCAGCCAGGCTATGCTGGTAGCCCGCTTATCGAGCTGCGCGCGACCAATTCCGGTTATCATGGCATCCACGTCGGGGCAAGTGGAGGATACAGCGAGATTCGCGGTCTGTCGATTACTGGCTTTAGTGGCGCCGGAATAAATGTCGGAGTCTCAAATACCCACATCGCTGGCAACTACATCGGAGTTCGTCCTGATGGTACTGCGGCTGGCGACCAAGAGTATGGCATTTTCGTCGCCGATGCATCCTATTCCACCATCGGCGTTGATGGAGACGGGATCAACGACGATATTGAACGAAATGTGATTGTCAGCAGTAAATACGATGGCATTCGTTTGGAAGGTGTCTACGGAACAGCCAACCACCATGTCATTGCCGGAAACTATATTGGCATTGATCCGACTGGCGCGTCAGCCATGGCGAACAATTATGGTATTGAAATCGTCAACGCGTCGACGTTTAACCTGATTGGCACCAATGGGGATGGCATCAACGATGTTCTGGAGCGAAACGTCATTTCCGGGAACACCAAGTCAGGAATCCGCGCCTACAATAATTGGGGAGACGGCGGCCTGAACCAGATCTCTGGGAACTATATCGGCACCGATGCGACTGGCATGACGGCGGTTGCCAATCAGGAGGGCGGTATCCTTCAGTCAAATGGCTCGACGCATCCGATCATCCTGGGCACGGATGGCGATCAAATTGGTGACGACGTAGAGGGCAACCTCATCTCCGGCAACCTGCAATCAGGCGTCACCATCGGGAATATCCCCAACAATATCGTTAGCGGCAACCTAGTCGGCCTCGCCTCCGACGGGGTAACGGCGTTGGGAAATCAGTCCCATGGAATTTACGTACTCGCCGCCTCCAACGGCAATCAGATTGGCTCGAACGGTGATGGCTGGTCGGACGAATACGAAGGCAATATCGTCGCCCACAATGGCGGTATTGGCATTAATATCAGCCAGCAAAGTAACTACAGCTACGAGAACTCGGTTCGCAGGAATTTAGCCTACGACAACACAGGCCTCAACATCGGCGTGCATTCGTGGGCTGGCCAATATTCGAACGACGCTGGCGATGGCGATGGCGGCACGAATTACATGCAAAACTACCCGGTTATTACGCTTGCGACCGAGACCGCCGTTTCTGGAACGCTGAACAGTAATCCCAACGAAACGTTCACCATCGATTTCTATGGCAGCAGCGACCGGGACGCCAACGACCTGGCAGTCGCCCGGACCTATCTGGGCACGATCACGGTGACCACCGACGCCAATGGCGACGCTTCCTTCGCCGATGTGCCGCTGCTTGAATCGGCCACCTATGTGTCCGCCATCGCAACCGACGTCGACGGCAATTCCTCGATGCTCTCGCTTCCCACGCTAACGACAACCGCTGGCGGAGGCAGTGCCCCCGAGATCACGGTTGAGGAAGGGACTTCCGGAGGAGCAGAGTTGTTCCATGGGACCTCCACCGTCAGCTTTGGTACCGTGAAAGTCGGGGACTCCGTTTCCAAGACGTTCACCATCACCAACGACGGGACCACCAATCTGACCATTGGGGCCATTACGTTACCTTCCGATTTTGTCGTGACCCAATCGCCAGATGCGACCGTCACGCCAGGAAGCTACACGACGTTTACCGTCGAATTCACGCCTTCGTCCGCCGCCAATTACGCAGGCGACATCACAATCGCCACGAACGACGCCAACGAGAGTTCTTTCAAATTTTATGTGACGGCAGTGAGCGAAGTCGGGGCATTAGCTCCCTGGATGGTCTACGAATATGACGCCCTGGGCCGTACCATCAGCGAGACCGATCACCTAGGCCACGAGACGAGCTACGACTACGACAACCTCGGCCGCCTCATCAAAAAGACCGACGCCGAAGGTGGCGAAACCGAGTACACCTACGACGCCAACGGCAATCGACTGACGCTGACCGATCCGGAAGAGAATACGACCACCTGGACGTACGATCTATTAAATCGGATGCTCACCAACACGAATGAGCTGAACGACACGCGTTATTACGAGTACGACGCCGCGGGCAACCTGGTCGAATACACCGACCGCAACGGCCGCGTGATCGAGTACGAGTACGACGACCTGCATCGCCGCATCGCCGAAAACTGGATGGATGGCATAACGACGGTTCACACGATCACCTACAGCTATGACGCCGCGTCGCAACTGACTGAAGCGAGCGACACGGCCGCTACCTACACGTTCACCTACGACCGACTTGGCCGCAACACCAGCACCGAGCACGACCTGGCCGCACTCGGTTTTGACGTGGTGATCGACGAAGCGTACGACGCCCTCGGTCGCCGCACCAGTCTCACTGCGGAAATTGACGGTACCGACGACCTGGAAAACATCTACGCCTACGACTACTTGAACCGGATGACGCAAGTTACGCAAGGTTCGCAGTCAGGCGGCAACGCCGTCGCCGAAAAGCGGGTCGACTTTACCTACGACGCCGAAGACAAGTACCAATTCACGTCGATCACCCGCTTCGCCGACCTGGCCGGAACCGAAACGGTCGCCACCACCACCTATGGCTACGACTACGCCGACCAGCTGACAAGCCTCACGCATGCCGACGGAAGCAGCAGCACGCTCGCCGGCTACACCTACAGCTATGACGCAGCCAACCGCCTGACCGCCTTCACGGTCTACGGTCACTCCGCCGAAGACGCCACCTACAGCTACGACGACACCGATCAACTGACCGGCGCCGATCGTAGCGGCACAACGAGTGATGAATCCTACACCTACGACGACAACGGCAACCGCACCGGCGGCGGCCACTCGACCGGCGACAACAACCAGATCCTCTCCGACGGAACGTACAACTATACCTACGACGACGAAGGGAATCGGCTCACCAAGACCAACATCTCCACCGACGAGTATGAGGTGTTCGAATACGACTACCGCAATCGCCTGGTCAGCGTCACTAATTATGACGACTCCGATATCAAGCTCTGGAAAGTCAGTTACGGGTACGACTCCATTAATCAACTGGTCAGCCGCGAAGTTGATACCAACGGCAACGGCACGGTCGACGAGTCAGGCTATTTCATCATCGATAACGGCCAAATCGTCCTAGTGCTGGACAATGCAGGAGATGTCGAGCACCGCATGCTCTGGGGCCCGCAAGTCGATCAACTGCTGGCCGACGAAAACGCGGCTGGCGACGTCCTCTGGACGCTGACCGACCCGCAAAACACTGTCCGCGACTACGCTGAGTACGACGACTTGCTCGACGAAACGTCGATCGTCAACCACATCGCTTACGACGCCGTCGGCAAAGTCGCCAGCGAAACGAGCGGTGCGCTCGACGCTTTCCGCGTTCGCTACACCGGTAAATACGTCGACCCGCTAACCGACTTGCAATACAACCTCCACCGCTGGTACGACCCCGTGACAGCACGCTGGATAAGCCAGGACCCTATTGGGTTTAACGCGGGGGATGCGAATCTCTATCGATATGTGGGGAATGAGTATGTGAACGCCTTCGATTCTTCGGGGCTTTTTGCGATAAGCTTAACATTTGGGGCTTTTATTCCTATAGAAAAGGGTGAGGAAATTCTTGAGAATCCAGTACCTGGAATTCGGTGGGGGCTTGAGCCATCGCCCTGGAATATCAGTCCGATCAAACGGGAGTTCTGGATGTTCGGCACTGACAATCGAGAACGAGCGGGCGAAGACGGTTCTTACAGAATGCGATCCGAAACGGCAGCCCCATTTGATTCCACAGAAATTGGGCACTTAGAGCAGAAGGTGGACATCGATACAATGGCCGGCGCTAGTCACAGGCTGCTCGCTAGATACGACGATAGCACTAAGAAATACAAGGCCATTTCGGAAGTGCAAGAAAAAACTGCAGTTGCCACACAAAAAGTGGTCATAAGAGACGTGAATGCGTGCACCAGTACGATAGAGGTAGGCGCTGCGGCTCCTTATCCATTTATGCCAAGTCCGGATATTAGTTACTCGGTAACATGGACTCTATCGAAGAATTCAGATGGAACTGAAGTTTTAGTAACGGTTACAGGAAGGCATGATTGGTTTCCTGCCTATGAAGGCCTGGTAAATAATCACGTTGTCTATTCCGACTATCCTGAAGCTAGTGGCCCAGGCGCGAATCTCGTCACATTTCCGGGCGGTGCCGATCAAAAGCATTTCAAGCGAATTGCAAAAATATCCGAATAGCCATGAGAACATCGACAATTACAGTTTTCATAGTTGTAACGTCATTTATTGCAATTTTGTTGCTCTTGTCTTACTTTTACTATATTCAAAATCATTCACGCAAGCATGTGAAATTGATTGTCCCTGCTGGGTTTCGAGGGCAGATAGTCTTGCGAGAATCGGCGACAGGCAGTCCTTTCTCAAAGGCTCTCCTTCCTGATGGAGAAGAAGCAGCCGTTTACATTGTTCCTTCGGATGGAATTCTCAACACCCTTGATCTTGGGCCGCTAGAAAGCTGGCACATACTTTCGGCCGAATTTTCAGACGGTGTTTTTTTGCCGACATACCTTCAAATCGCAAGCTCAGGATCAAGGCTGAAAAGCGTGCACTTGCGTTCAACCGTATCCGTAGTTCGTGGAAGCGGTGAACGTGAGATTCACTATTTTGTCGGCACGCTCGACGAGTTTGAGCAATGGAAGAACAAATAGAGTGAGAGAATTCTTTAATTAAGCAGCGGGGTGGCCGTGGCGAATCCTTTCATTATTTTGGGTGGCCTTCGTAACCGTTCACCCCCCGTCCAAAAATCGCTCTTCCCTAAAACCCAGAAATCGGCGACGTTTTCCGTATGTCGCTCCAAATATCTGAAGAACTGATCGCTCGTCAAACGCCTGAGGCGCAGGCGATTATTCGTTTGTTGTTGGCGAGGATCGCGGAGCAAGACCAACGCATCGCCGAGCAAGATCAGCGGATCGCCAAGTTGGAGGCGGAGCTCAAATCGCTGCGGAAGACGCCGCAGAATTCTTCCTTGCCACCGAGCACCCAGCACCCGCACGCCAAGCCGGTCCGTCAAAAGCGCAAGAAAGCGAAACGCAAACGGGGCGGGCAGCCAGGCGTCCTGTGCAAAAAGTAAGTGCGGCCGATTGGACCGATTTGAAATCTCCGGTTATCGCAATTCCATGACGGCCCGAGTCCCGTGTCCCTCGGATTTGTCTCGTCCTGTGCAAAAAGTAAATTCGCGATATTTGATCGACTTGAGTAGTCCAAGAACCAGCGATGCAACGGCCGACGAATCGATGTCCCTGCGAGGGTTTTCGGTCGTGCTCCAGTATTTCGATCATTTGTTGGAGCATGAGCGCAGAAGAGCGATTACCGTTGGAAGATTGACGGTCGAAGAAGAAGAGAATGTCGCGAACAACTTCATGCCGCTTGACGATGATAGTGTTTCAGCGCACCGCCCAGTCGTTCATGACAGGTGATAGAACCGATCGATAGCACATCGGGCTGCGGCTCGTCGTTCGACGTCAGCAGTTCATTTTCCTTTCCCTGATGCGGCCGTTCCGCGTGATAGAAGTCGACGAACTCATTCACCAGATGGTCCATATGCTGCTCGCCAAACACCACAAAATGATCCAGGCATTCGCGCTGCAGCGTCTGGATGAACCGCTCGACGAACGCGTTGGTGTTGGGTGATCGGTAGGCTGATTTCACGACCCGAATGTCCGCGGCCTGGAACGTGGCGTCAACCTTGGCCGTGAACTTCTTGTCCCGATCATGCATCAAGGTTTCGATGGGTAGGTCAACTGACTTCACGTGCTCCAGGAACGCTTCAGCTTGCTGCATGGCCCATTCTTCATTGGGATGAAACGTTGACGGCGCGATGTAGACCTGGCGGGATTCGACATGCAGGAAAATCAGCAAATACAGATCCCGCCAGCCCTTCAGCGTCAGCACCTTCTTCGAATAGAAGTCGCATTGCCAGAGCGTCGCCGCATGCATCTTGAGGAACTCGTCCCACGTTCCTTCCCCGCGATTGGGACCTGGCTCGAGCCCATTCTCTTTCAAAATGTTTTTGACCGTGTTGCGTGACGGCGGCTTGATGCCGAGCTTCTTCAGTTCACCCATGATCCGCGTGTACCCCCAGTCGTTTTCACGGGCGAAACGGAGAATGAGTTCGCGGATTTCCTCNTTGGTTCGGGGGCGTCCTTTTCGAACTTGCTTGACGCCGCCCGGCTTCTTCGATTCGCGAATCCAACGGAGAATTGTACTTGGCCCCACAATGGTGACGATCTCGTGAACCGCCTGCCCCAGCTTCGCTCCAAACTTGACCAGCCGGTTCTTCTCTTGAGCGGTGACCGAGATCCGTCTCGGCAATTTGGACCGCAGCACCTCATTCTCGACCTTGAGATATCGGATCTGAGCAGCCAGCTCTTTTTGGGTCGATCCGGCGATCAGGAGCAGCAATTGGTGGTAAATGTTCTTCATCGTGCTAAGATGCCGAAGTCGTTGATGATACTGGAGATATCTTCTTTTCTGCACCCCGCAGCACGCTCGGCACTGCTCAAAATTCCCGTACGATTCATTTCATTGTGATTCGATCGCTGGTCGTAACGCCTAGTCGGGTCATGGCAAAAGTTCTCTGTTCGTAAAGGGTTCGGTTCGCTCCGAAGGGACCGAAAAGGACTCGGAATTCGTAACCTATTGCAACCGTTCGCTTTCCGTCATTTGGGCAGTAGAGAACTTTTCACGAAGAGGGTTTTGCACGGGGAGGGTTTCGTATGTAACACATGAGCCATGGAATCTTGCGAACATCAAGCGCCGTCGCGATGAATTCAGCAGCTTTCTGTCGGTGGGCGACGTTGGCCCGTGTTGCGAGCGAGATCGGAATTTGCCTAACCACGCCGCAAACGAAAAAACGCCCCAACATGTCGAACGTGGGGCGTCGTGTCGGAAGCTATCCGAGAACCTAGCCGTTAGCGGCGAACTTCCCCCGCTCGGTCTTCTTGAATCTGGCGCCCTGCCCTTTCGTGTTGATCTCCCGCAGGATGGCGCTGTAGAGCGTGGCATGGGGCGTCTTGCCGCCGGGGCTCGACCAATACCCTTTCGCCGCCATCGCCTCGACCATCTGCTTGGCATTGAGCGGTTCTTTCGATTCAGCCAGAACCTTCGCCGCCGCGTTGATCGCCGACATCCGTTTGGGCTCTTCAGTCTTCGCGGGCTTGGGATCCGGTTTCGGTTCGCTCGCTGGTGGCGTGGTCTTCGTTGCTTTTGCCGTTCGTGCTGTGGTGGCGCCCTTGCTGCTGGTCGTCTTGGTGGCGGCGGGCTTACGAGTCGAGGTGGTTTTCTTCGTGGCCATGGGTTTGCTCCGGTTCGTTGGAATTCGTTCGTCGCGATCCGCGTCGCGTTAACACACATGAGCCATGCATTCGGAAACACATCAAGCGCTGTTGGCGGCAATTCAGAAGAATCTTTATCAAGGGNGACAACGCCATGCCNAAGCGTATGAAGNGACGAAGCGANACGGTNAANCGTGTTGGNCGNAGCAACATCGAAGTNCGTCGTCCNTCACCNAGATCGNTGGGNTACGACGCCGACTGGGAACGAGTCGCNNAGCANCGNNGNNAGNTGGATCGNTACCTCTGCCAAACGTGTTTAGAGCAAGGCCTGCTTACTTCGGCGACCGACGTCGATCACATCATCCCGCTGCACGTTCGCATCGAATGGCGACTTGAGTTGGGCAATACGCAGGTGCTCTGTCGAACGCATCACCGGCGCAAGACGGAACAAGATAAACAGCTGTTCGGGTCAAGCACCGCGAGTTCGCTAACTGCAGAACAACAAACCCGCAGAGATACCCTNAGGAGGCTCCAGGAGCCGCCGAGAGGGACCGGGGNGGNGTCATTCATACCNGGATACGCCGCTTGTACCGTCGCGTTCCCCGCGCGCGCTTTTCCGCGAAATTGGGTACCGGGGGNGNNTNGNNCATGAAGGGACGTAAACCCAAACCGACGGTCCTGAAGATTCGCGAGGGAAACCCTGGCAAACGGGCTATCAACAAGGCGGAGCCAAACGCGCCAGATGACGTTCCTTCGTGCCCAGACTTCCTCGATGAAGTTGCNCANGAGGANTGGCATCGCATCGCNNNNATCCTNNCNGANATGGGATTACTCAGCACCGCCGACCGCGCCGCACTCGCCGCCTATTGCACCGTCTACAGTCGCTGGGTCCATGCCGAGGAGCAAGTGAGGAAGTTTGGCACGATCGTCAAATCGCCCGACAAAGGTTTTCCGATGAAATCGCCCTACCTCACAGTCGCGGACCAAGCGATGGAAACAATGCGAAAATTCCTAGTGGAGTTCGGGCTCACGCCGTCTAGCCGCAGCCGGATCCGCGTCGATCGTAAAACCGCCGCTGACGATGAATTCGATCTCTTTGTAGGAGCCGGATAGTGACCGTCCCGGACGAATGGATTCGGAGCTCCAATGACGAGCAGGCCGTTAGCCAAGGTTGTTGGTTCGACGAGAAAGCGGCGGAACGGGTGCGGGAGTTCTTTCTACGGTTCCTCAAGCACTCAAAGGGTCAATGGGCTGGCAAGCCATTTGAACTGCTGGATTGGCAATGGCACGATGTCGTCGGACCGCTGTTCGGCTGGAAACGAGCTGACGGATCTCGCCGTTTTCGCCGCGGCTACATCGAAGTGCCGAAGAAAAACGGCAAAAGCACGCTCTTCGCAGGACTAAGCCTCTACCTTCTAACCTGCGACGGCGAACCGGGCGCCGAGATCTATAGCGCTGCCGCCGATCGAGACCAGGCTTCGATCGTCTTCAACGAAGCGGCCAACATGGTCGATTACTCGCCCCACCTCGCCTCCCGGCTAAAAGTGGTCCGCTCCACCAAACGGATCGTCGACCATCGCAGCCGCTCCGTCTATCGCGCCTTATCGGCCGAAGTGCCCACCAAAGAAGGTCTCAACGCTCACGCTGTTCTCATGGACGAACTGC
>NZ_SJPF01000007.1:0-17892 GCF_007859755.1 Blastopirellula retiformator
GCACACCTACACTTCCGCCGGCCAAGTCGCCACGATGACCGATCCCCGCGGCGTCACGACCTACGCCTACGATGCGTTGGGGCGTACGATTTCGACCACCGAGCCTGACCCCGATGGCGCCGGCCCGCTCGACGCTCCCTTCATGACGTACGCCTACGACGACGAAGGGAACCTGGCCAGCGAAACGACGCTCGACGGGACGACCACCTACGCGTACGACCACCTCGGGCGGATGCTGACGGTCACCTCTCCTTACAAGGCAGGCTCTTCGACCTATATCGCCCGTCGGCAGACGTACGTCTACGNCGCAGTCGGCAACGTCGTCGCCGAATACGACGGCGACTACGCCCCCTGGCGCAATGAAAATCGGTACGATGTCGACGACGACGGCGATGTCGACACCGATGACAGCGACGCCATCGTCGCCTATCTCAATACGAATGGCGCCTCGTACCTGCCGCTTCCGACCTCCGGCAATGAGCCGCCCCCCTATGTCGACGCGAATGGCGACGGGCTCGTCAGTCCCTTGGATGTAAGCATCGTATTAGGCTATCTGAATGGCCAGCAAAACGGCAACCCTCCCTACCAGGTCACGCCCAACGGCACGGTCGTGCAGTACGCCTATGACGATCTCGATCGACTCATCGGCGTGACCGATGAAAACGGCGACGTTACGTCCTATACCTACGACGCCAACGGCAACCGCCTGACGCTTACCGACCCTGAAGAAAATACGACCACCTGGACGTACGACTTTTTGGACCGCATGACCTCGGACACCAATGAGTTGAACGACGCGCGGTACTACGAGTACGATGCCGCTGGAAATCTGACCGAGTACACCGATCGCAATGGCCGCGTCACTCAATACGCCTACGACAACCTCCAACGGCGCACGACAGAAACCTGGCTCGATGGCGTCACCACCGTCAATACCATCAGCTACGGCTACGACGCCGCCTCGCAGCTTGTCTCGGTCACCGACGCGAGCGCCGCTTACGACTTTACCTACGATCGACTTGGCCGAATCACCAGCACCGAATACGACCTGGCGGCGCTCGGCTACGATGTCGTTCTCGATCAGGCGTACGACGCCCTAAATCGCCGCATTCGCTTGGCGGCAGAAATCGACGGCACGGACGATCTGCGCAACGAGTACGCGTACGATTTCCTTAATCGGATGACGCAGGTGACGCAAGCAGGCCAGGTCGGCGGCAATACGGTCGCCGAAAAGCGAGTCGACTTCACTTACGACGCCGACGACAAGCACCTGCTCACCTCGGCGGCCCGCTACGCCGACGTCGCAGGCACAGAGCTGGTCGTCACCGGTCTCTACACGTACAACAACTTCGACAAGCTGTCGATTTTGAAGTATCAAGACGCGACCAGTACCGACATCGCCGAGTACCAGTGGGGCTATGACACCCAGGGCCGCGTCAGCGGCGTCTATATTATCGGCCATGGATCGGAGAACTACCGTTACGACGGGACCGATCAAATCACCCGCACGACCGACAATGCGACCCACACGACCACCAACTTCACCTACGACGACAACGGCAACCGCATCGACGGCAGCCGGACGATCGGCGACAACAACCAGATCCTTTCCGACGGCACGTACAACTACGCTTACGACGACGAAGGGAACATCACCCTTCGCACCAACATCGCCGACGGCAGCTACACTGTTTACGAGTGGGACCACCGCAACCGCCTGACCAGCGTCACCGACTACGACGTCTCCGACGTCAAACAGCAGCAGGTCGTTTACGGCTACGACGCTTACAACAACCTGATTAGCCGCGATCTCGACAGTAACGGCGACGGCACGGTCGACGAGTCAGGCTACTTCATCTACGACAACGGCCAGATCGTGCTGCAGCTCGACAGCACCGGCGACGTCGATCACCGCATGCTCTGGGGCGCCGCCGTTGATCAGATCTTGGCCGACGAAAACGACGCCGGCGACGTCCACTGGATGCTGACCGACAATCAGAACACCGTCCGCGACATCGCCGAATATGACGACGCCACCGACACGACAAGCATCGTCAACCACATCGCCTACAGCGTCTTCGGCGAAGTGACGAGCCAGACCAACAGTTCCCTCGACGCCCTCCCCTTCTACTACACCGCCCGTTACTTCGACGAAGCGACCGGCCTGCAGTACAACACCAACCGCTGGTACAACGCCGAGCTAGGCCGTTGGATGAGCCAGGACCCGATTGGGTTTGAAGCGGGGGATGAGAATCTTTATCGGTATGTGGGGAATGGACATCTGAATGGGGTGGATCCTAGTGGACTGGAGACGCCGCGATTGCTACCGCATGAAGATCCGACTTTTACCTGGTACGGTTTCACTTACTACGTCCTCGGAGATATGGCTCAAAGCTTTGGGGCCGGCGTCTATGATATCGCGGATGGCACTGCCGGAAGACAACTCGGAGACCGAGCTGTTTTCTATTCGGAGATGGACTCTGGCAAGCCATTTAACGAGACGAGCAATTTTTCATTCGCCAAGAATATCGCCCAGGATCTGGTCGGAGCAAATGGCTGTGGGGAGGGGTATTACCGCTATGACCCAGTGGAAGATCGATTTCTAAGTGACACGGAAGGCAACTCTCGCCTCGCGGGCGGCATTGGACAATTGGCTGGGACAGCCGCTGGAGGATTTGGCGTCGCAAACAAGTTCGGAATCGGCATTGGTGCACGCCCCATTTTTCACATACTTCCAATTGAAGACCCAATTATCGTTCGTGCCCCTTGGAGGACACAAATGAGCACTGCGGATGTCGGCGCGAGTCTAGATGGAGTACCATTAGGAGAAGAAGCCGCCTATGCCGCCTATGCCGCCGGCCGGACACCAGGTCCGTATCGATTGCCTCCTGCGCAATCCATTGTTCCAGCATCACAGGTCAAGCTGCCGGTACGGCCCAAAGCTCCGGTTGTTTGCCCAGCCCCAAAAGGAAGGCTTACGATTGACCCGGCCGGAACATTTTCGGCGAGCGAACGGAATGCCGCTCAACACATGGCGGACCTCGGACACGATGTCACATTGAGGTCTCCCACTGGCACTCGTGCCGCAGGTGGGACTTCAGATTTGCTTGTCGACGGAGTTCGCTATGACGTATACACTCCGACGACTAATAACCCAAATCGAATTATTGGGGCAATTGCAAAAAAGAGCAGCCAAGCTCAAGGGGGCGGAGTCGTGCTCGATCTAAGTCAAACGACGGTCACTCGTGCCCAACTTGGTGATGTCCTGAAAAGAGTTCAGGGTACAGGTGCATCTGGGGTAAATGACGTTGTCATTATTGGAGGGAATTAGCGGTGCCAAAATTTGCCTGTAAATGCGGTGAGACGCTTGGATTCGGCGACATACCGAATCCTATAGAATGGCTCTTCATTAGCGATTCGGACTTTGATGCAATTTCAGGCCTCGTTGATTCGGAAAGCCTTTATTGCAAAATGAATAGCTTCCTTGAATGTCCTTCTTGCAAGCGACTCTGGATCTTCTGGAACGGTTTCGACGCCGACCCTCTGGAGTATGTTCTTCAGAAAAACGAACAAAGTTAGTGTCACCCCCTGCGTGCGTGAGCGATTCGCTTGTGCATAAAGAAAAGTAACCGGCGAAGCCGGAGCCATCTAAAGGGACGGGAGCCATCTAAAGGGACGGGGGTCAAATTCGCAACGCGGGCCTTTAAGACCCCCGCCCCCGTTTCTCTACCGTCGAGCGTCTGCCGAAGCTGGGAGAAAATCCCGCACCAGATTCGCTCGACGAACTTCTGCAGGACCAATGACTCCAAGCGAATCCGCAGCACGTCTGGCGGATCCAGCAACAGCGCCAGCAAGACGACGATTAATTCAAACTGGCGCGAAGCCGCCGCGGAATGCGTTGATAGTGCGGTTGGAAACTTGGTGCAGACCAACTCACGAGTGTCCTGAGTGGCGGACGGCTGTTTTGATACAATCTTGGAGCTTGAAATGAATGAAATCTCGCTGATTCTGAAACATGAGGAAGCATTGGTGTTATTTGAGTGGCTGGCTTCGCTAGAGGAAAAATCGGACTCGTCTATGTGCGATGATGCGGAGCAGAAGGTAATCTGGAAGATTGAAGCACAGCTTGAGAAACTGCTTCCTGATGTCGTAATGGAAGATTACAAGGATCGGGTCTCAGCCGCAAAGCTTAAAATATGACGCCTTTGCTGCTGGATTCGCCTTGACCATCTTCACCGGCGATACGGTCGGCTTGGGCTTCTCATTCGCCTTCGGCGAAGAAAAGGTGTCACGGCGAAGAAAAGGTGTCAGGACTCTTTTTTCCTTCGCCAGCACATGATGCCCTGCTGCCATGGGTAGACCAAAGCGAGCAGACGAAGCGGGCGGCATTTATCATGCCTTGAATCGAGGCAACTCTCGGGCGGCGATCTTCGATATGCCGGACGATTTCGACGACGAAGGGAACCTGGCCAGCGAAACGACGCTCGACGGGACGACCACCTACGCGTACGACCACCTCGGGCGGATGCTGACGGTCACCTCTCCTTACAAGGCAGGCTCTTCGACCTATATCGCCCGTCGGCAGACGTACGTCTACGACGCAGTCGGCAACGTCGTCGCCGAATACGACGGCGACTACGCCCCCTGGCGCAATGAAAATCGGTACGATGTCGACGACGACGGCGATGTCGACACCGATGACAGCGACGCCATCGTCGCCTATCTCAATACGAATGGCGCCTCGTACCTGCCGCTTCCGACCTCCGGCAATGAGCCGCCCCCCTATGTCGACGCGAATGGCGACGGGCTCGTCAGTCCCTTGGATGTAAGCATCGTATTAGGCTATCTGAATGGCCAGCAAAACGGCAACCCTCCCTACCAGGTCACGCCCAACGGCACGGTCGTGCAGTACGCCTATGACGATCTCGATCGACTCATCGGCGTGACCGATGAAAACGGCGACGTTACGTCCTATACCTACGACGCCAACGGCAACCGCCTGACGCTTACCGACCCTGAAGAAAATACGACCACCTGGACGTACGACTTTTTGGACCGCATGACCTCGGACACCAATGAGTTGAACGACGCGCGGTACTACGAGTACGATGCCGCTGGAAATCTGACCGAGTACACCGATCGCAATGGCCGCGTCACTCAATACGCCTACGACAACCTCCAACGGCGCACGACAGAAACCTGGCTCGATGGCGTCACCACCGTCAATACCATCAGCTACGGCTACGACGCCGCCTCGCAGCTTGTCTCGGTCACCGACGCGAGCGCCGCTTACGACTTTACCTACGATCGACTTGGCCGAATCACCAGCACCGAATACGACCTGGCGGCGCTCGGCTACGATGTCGTTCTCGATCAGGCGTACGACGCCCTAAATCGCCGCATTCGCTTGGCGGCAGAAATCGACGGCACGGACGATCTGCGCAACGAGTACGCGTACGATTTCCTTAATCGGATGACGCAGGTGACGCAAGCAGGCCAGGTCGGCGGCAATACGGTCGCCGAAAAGCGAGTCGACTTCACTTACGACGCCGACGACAAGCACCTGCTCACCTCGGCGGCCCGCTACGCCGACCTCGCAGGCACAGAGCTGGTCGTCACCGGTCTCTACACGTACAACAACTTCGACAAGCTGTCGATTTTGAAGTATCAAGACGCGACCAGTACCGACATCGCCGAGTACCAGTGGGGCTATGACACCCAGGGCCGCGTCAGCGGCGTCTATATTATCGGCCATGGATCGGAGAACTACCGTTACGACGGGACCGATCAAATCACCCGCACGACCGACAATTCGACCTACACGACCACCAACTTCACCTACGACGACAACGGCAACCGCATCGACGGCAGCCGGACGATCGGCGACAACAACCAGATCCTCTCCGACGGCACGTACAACTACGCTTACGACGACGAAGGGAACATCACCCTTCGCACCAACATCGCCGACGGCAGCTACACTGTTTACGAGTGGGACCACCGCAACCGCCTGGGCAGCGTCACCGACTACGACGTCTCTGACGTCAAACAACAGCAGGTCGTTTACGGCTACGACGCCTACAACAACCTGATCAGCCGCGACCTCGACAGCAACGGCGATGGCACGTTCGACGAGTCCGGCTACTTCATCTACGACAACGGCCAGATCGTGCTGCAGCTCGACAGCACCGGCGACGTCGATCACCGCATGCTCTGGGGCGCCGCCGTTGATCAGATCTTGGCCGACGAAAACGACGCCGGCGACGTCCACTGGATGCTGACCGACAACCAGAACACAGTTCGCGACATCGCCGAGTACGACGACGCCACCGACACGACAAGCATCGTCAACCACATCGCCTACAGCGTCTTCGGCGAAGTGACGAGCCAGACCAACAGTTCCCTCGACGCCCTCCCCTTCTACTACACCGCCCGTTACTTCGACGAAGCGACCGGCCTGCAGTACAACACCAACCGCTGGTACAACCCCGAGCTAGGCCGTTGGATGAGCCAGGACCCGATTGGGTTTGAAGCGGGGGATGAGAATCTTTATCGGTATGTGGGGAATGGACATCTGAATGCGGTCGATCCTAGTGGGCTCAGAGAAGGTCATCACTGGGTACCTAAATCGGTATTTAATGCAATGAAAGGCCTGCTTGACAAAAAGGCGCTCAAGTATTTTGAACAATTCACGGAGATCCCTGAGGGATACATTCATCGATTCGATTCCTGGGTTGCCGACGGATTTAAGGTGTCTCATGACAGCTACAACAAATCTGTACAGCTCATGATGGATGAGTATGTCGCATTAAATAAAATCGGTAGAGCAAAGCGCATGACAGAACTACAGGCAAGGGAATTTGCGAGCTTTGTAAGGGGCTTCGACACCCCGCCACCAGAACTACTAAACAAGAAGGGGTTCAGTGAAGCGTTGAAAAACGTTTCTACTTGGAGAGAAGGTTTCTTGAAGGCAAATTCACTGGCAGAAGCGCTTTCTAAGTACACAGATGATTGCGGCAAGAAATTGAGCGAAAAAGAAGTCAAGAACATTATCCGAAATCTTGTAAACGGAGAGTCAAGAGAGCTATCAGAGTCGGCAACCCAGGTAATGAAAAAGTTTACGAGGAGCACTTCAGGAAAGTCCCTTCTTAAGCTCGCGACGACAGAAGTCGTGGGCAACGCACTTGGCAAGCTCTTCATATTGGAAGCGGCAAGAAAGGGTTACAATGGCGAAGGGCTGCACAAGGAGGGAGGAGTTGTTGGGGCCGCAGTACAAGTCCTGGGTGAGCGAATTTACCTGGACGTCGTCGATGACCTGGCCCGGGCGTATGGCCCCTCAATTATCGAGGGAATCTCAGAACTCTTGGGCCTTCGCAATCTCGGATGTGAATCTCGTCACCGACGAGCAGCTCGTGCGAGCGCCGGCTTGAATCCCTACGGGCAACCTCTAGATTGAGAAAATAGATAGTGAATAGAGAACTAGACATCATCGCTGAACTTCGGAAGGCCGAAGTAAACTTCAAGTTTTCAGACAACTCTCCAGAACGAGTTGGGAAGGTCTACAACGTTTGCAGTGCCAAAGATCAAGATCGAATTGTCGATTTGGCGAGTAAGTTGGAGGCTTTAAAAATTCTTGATGTCAATCACAGCAAATGCATTACCGAAAAGAGCGCTAAATCGATTGGTCAGATGCGACAGCTAGAGAGCTTGCGAATTTCTTTCTCGAGTCTGACGGGAACAGCGCTTCGTCATTTGAAATGGCTTCGCCGACTCCGGCTTCTCGAAGCACAAGATGTTTCGTCTCTTTCGCTTGGAGCACCGTATTTGGCGGATATCAAATCGCTTCGCGTTCTAGACATTTCGGGCACTGATTTTAACGATGCGGCAATCGAACACCTTCAAAAAAATGTTCAACTCGAGGAGTTAATTGCCAACTGCACCAAGGTTACAGGAAGCGGATTTTCTTTTTTTCCCTCAGAATGCGCTCTCTCTGATATTTCGATCAGGGGCTGTCCCCTTACTCGTTTTGGCCTAGATTCGATCGTCTCGCTTAGCCGATTAAGGCACCTAAGCTTTTCAAGTAGCGAAGATTCAAGCAATGTTGATCTACTTGGCGTACAGTGGCCTGAACTAGAAACCCTCGATTTCAGCGAAATCTCGATAAGCAATGAAATACTGAAAGAGCTATCGCAAATCGAAACGTTGACTTGGCTGCGCATCGACGACACCAACTTGGCGAACGTCGACCTCTCTGTGCTGAACAGACTACGAAATTTAAGGGATCTTGGGCTAAGCTCCACAGGCGTCTCGGCCGACGCAATCAACGGGCTTGTCGAGCTATCAAATTTAGAAACGTTGACCCTTGCAGACAACGAGATCAAGACGCACGAGTTGGCTCCTTTAAGAACGGCTTTGCCCAATTGCGACATATGGTGCGGATGACTTTCGGATGGTTAAGGGCGTCCTGTGCAAAAAGTAAATTCGCGATATTTGATCGACTTGAGTAGTCCAAGAACCAGCGATGCAACGGTCGACGAATCGATGTCCCTGCGAGGGTTTTCGGTCGTGCTCCAGTATTTCGATCATTTGTTGGAGCATGAGCGCAGAAGAGCGATTACCGTTGGAAGATTGACGGTCGAAGAAGAAGAGAATGTCGCGAACAACTTCATGCCGCTTGACGATGATAGTGTTTCAGCACACCGCCAAGTCGTTCGCGACAATTGACAGAATCAATCGAGAGGACATCGGGCTGCGTCTCTCCGGGCGTCAGCAGTTCATTTTCCTTCCCCTGATGCGGCCGCTCTTCGTGATAGAAGTCGACGAACTCATTCACCAGATGGTCCATGTGCTGCTCGCCAAACACGATGAAATGGTCCAAACATTCCTGCTGAATCGGCTGGATGAACCGTTCGACGAAGGCGTTGGTGTATTGCATGCGATACAAAATCAGGCCGCAGTTTACAAGTCTGCAATTCTACGCTGGACTCCGCCCATATCGCCTCGATCAAACGGATCAATCTACACGTTTGACTTCGACAAATATGAAGGCAACCCATCGGTCTGGAAAGAATACGCCAGTGCTTCAATAGCCGGATTCAATGCTGGAGTGGATGCTGGCATCGCTGAAGGAGTAAATCAACTACCAGTCGGATTGAGACGGTTTAGTGCGCCGAAAGTTCCACTGCGAGGAGCGGCGAGAACCGCGGATAAGGTCGGAGATGCCGCAAGACTCGCTGATAAAGCTCAAGATCTTGCACAGGACGCTGCAAGCACCTTAGACAACTGCCCTACCCGTCGCCCAGGCTTGATTTCAGGGAATCCAGCAAACCAAAAAATCCCAACCGGAGTACCTCTTAAGAACGGGAACGGTTGGAAACAAAAATGGGTTCGAATGACCCAGAAGGACAGGGAAGCCTACATGGAGGCAATTGCCGACAACTACGACAAGGTACTCGATCAAGGGCAAAATTTAGGTTTGCAAGGAGACGACTTGACACAGTACATCTTTCGGGAACAGGAAAAATTCCGAGCAAATCTGTATAAGAATTTCATGGACAACCGAAGCTACTAGGTGCAATCAGTGAAGCGTTCATTGCTGTTTTCAGAGCGAGTACTGATCCAAACTCTTCTTGCCAAGCAAGATCCGCTTGACGATCTATTTGTTGTGGAAGAGTATATCCCCTGGCCTCAGGACGGCGGCAAGCGACAGTTCAATTCGGATTTCGCCTTGAATTTCACAACCCCGTTACCTCGTATGGGGAACAGAACGGTAAAAGCAAAATCAATTCACTATCGCTGCATCGGAAGCGAGCTATTTCTTGTGACGGAGCCTAGCGGGAGGCCTGTCCGGCTGGAGCTACTGAATGGACCGGCCGTGCCTAAAAAGTTGTTTGCAGAAGCGATAAGTTTGATCGAAGAAACTATCTCAAGCAATCTTATCCAAGGCTGGCAAGGAGAAATTAAATCCGCTCCATTCCTCAGAATTTTTGATTTTGAGGATAGCGTCCTATTCTTGGTTTCGTCGATAATCGACGTTAAGAGATTTGCCGGACATTCTTCTGTGAGTTTTGAGTCTGAAAGTTGTCGTCTCCAAGCGAATGTCGATGCGAAAGAAGGTTGCTCCGTTGAGGGAATTGTATATCGATGATTTGGCCGAGCGACAATGCTAGCCCTCCTCTTCCCTAAGCATCGATGGAATCTCAGAACCCGCACGTAATACGGAGCCATCTAAAGGGACGGGGGTCAAATTCGCAACGCGGGCCTTTAAGACCCCCGCCCCCGTTTCTCTACCGTCGAGCGTCTGCCGAAGCTGGGAGAAAATCCCGCACCAGATTCGCTCGACGAACTTCTGCCGGACCAATGACTCCAAGCGAATCCGCAGCACGTCTGGCGGATCCAGCGAAGCCGCCGCGGAATGCGTTGATAGTGCGATTGGCCGGACGGACCCTGAAGAAAATACGACCACCTGGACGTACGACTTTTTGGACCGCATGACCTCGGACACCAATGAGTTGAACGACGCACGGTACTACGAGTACGATGCCGCTGGAAATCTGACCGAGTACACCGATCGCAATGGCCGCGTCACTCAATACGCCTACGACAACCTCCAACGGCGCACGACAGAAACCTGGCTCGATGGCGTCACCACCGTCAATACCATCAGCTACGGCTACGACGCCGCCTCGCAGCTTGTCTCGGTCACCGACGCGAGCGCCGCTTACGACTTTACCTACGATCGACTCGGCCGAATCACCAGCACCGAATACGACCTGGCGGCGCTCGGCTACGACGTCGTTCTCGATCAGGCGTACGACGCCCTGAATCGCCGCATCCGCTTGGCGGCAGAAATCGACGGCACGGACGATCTGCTCAGCGAGTACGCGTACGATTTCCTCAATCGGATGACGCAGGTGACGCAAGCCGGCCAGACAGGCGGCAATACCGTCGCCGAAAAGCGGGTCGACTTCACCTACGACGCCGACGACAAGTACCTGCTCACCTCGGCGGCCCGCTATGCCGACCTCGCAGGCACAGAGCTGATCGTCACCGGTCTCTACACGTACAACAACTTCGACAAGCTGTCGATTTTGAAGTATCAAGACGCGACCAGTACCGACATCGCCGAGTACCAGTGGGGCTATGACATCCAGGGCCGCGTCAGCGGCGTCTATATTATCGGCCATGGATCGGAGAACTACCGTTACGACGGGACCGATCAAATCACCCGCACGACCGACAATTCGACCTACACGACCACCAACTTCACCTACGACGACAACGGCAACCGCATCGACGGCAGCCGGACGATCGGCGACAACAACCAGATCCTTTCCGACGGCACGTACAACTACGCCTACGACGACGAAGGGAACATCACCCTTCGCACCAACATCGCCGACGGCAGCTACACCGTTTACGAGTGGGACCACCGCAACCGCCTGGCCAGCGTCACCGACTACGACGTCTCCGATGCCAAGCAGCAGCAGATAGACCAGGCGTATGACCCGTTCAACAACCTGATCGGCCGCGCGCTGGACAGCGACGGCGACGGCGCCGCGGACGAGTCGAGCTACTTTATCTACGACGAAGGGCAGATCCTGCTGCAGCTCGATGACTCCGGCGACGTCGAGCACCGGATGCTCTGGGGCCCGCAAGTCGACCAGATCCTGGCCGACGAAAACGAAGCCGGCGACGTCTACTGGATGCTGACCGACAATCAGAACACAGTCCGCGACATCGCCGAATATGACGACGCGACCGACACGACAAGCATCGTCAACCACATCGCCTACAGCGTCTTCGGCGAAGTGACCAGCCAGACCAACAGTTCGCTCGACGCCCTCCCCTTCTACTACACCGCCCGCTACTTCGACGCCGCAACCGGCCTGCAGTACAACACCAACCGTTGGTACAACCCCGAGCTAAACCGCTGGATGAGCCAGGACCCGATCGGGTTTGATGCGGGGGATGCGAATCTTTATCGGTATGTGGGGAATGGGTTTACGAATGCGGTGGATCCTAGTGGCCTGGAAGAAGAGGCAGTACAGGGACCCTTTAGCTATCTTATTCTCATTTTTAACGGAGAACTTGCTCGACGGGAAAAGCTAAACACGGCGCTTCAAGACCGCAGAATAACACAAAGCATGGTAGATATGGCTCTAGGAGGGAGACGAGAGGAATCTGCTTCGAGGAATCACACCAAGATGCGTATGACGAACGCTGGCGACGCAGCCGAAGACGCGAAAGCTTTGGTCGAAACATATGCGATGTTCTGCGAGTCAGCCGCTGCTTCCGCTACACCTATCGGCAAATTTAAAGGGGAGTCTGCGGCAGTGCGTCCCCGATCTGCCAGAATCACTGGGCAGTTACCGCAAGTAAGAAAGTGGGTAAAGAATTTTTTTAGTCGATCCGAGGACGAAATACTTGGACTGCTTCGAAAGAATGGGATCGAAGTCCCTGATGACGTTGCGATTTTTGTCGGTGAAGCGGATGAGTTCATTGGGACTATCGATGACATCTATGATGGCAAGACGGTCTTGACCGCGAAGCTGCCTCCTCTAGAAGAAGACAGACTTGGTTACGTATACTTCAAAGACATGTATTCACAGGGAAAGATTCCAATCCAAATCAGTCCTGAAATGATGAAGAGTGACGAAGCTATTCTCGCAGTTCTTCAGCATGAGTTACACGAATTAGCATTATTCCGAGCGGAGTTTGCCGCGAACAACGGAAAGATGAAGTTCTTTCATTTTCGCAATGAAGCAATGCCCGGAAACCCGGGAAACTTTCACTGCCAAGCCTGGGACGCCGCTGATGAGTTGATCCGTCAAGTACGAGGTGAAAAATGAGTTTCAACTTAGTTCAGACACAATTTGAAGAAGGTCGTGTTACCGCGTTAGATGCAATTTACAAGATCCTACTTGCGTTAACGCCAGAACGTGTGGATGAATTGAGGGACATTCATGGCGAACTGTCTGCAAAGCTTCGCGACTACGTTCGGAACTATGATCCAATGCTCAGATCGACGGCTGGTAATAAGCCAACGGAGGAGCACGTGGAGCTTGCAAAAAATTGGTTCGACCAGCAGTTTTCCGAATAAGCCCTCTAGGGCGGAGAAATTAAAGGGGACGATCGGATCAAACAGGACGGGGGTCAAACTCGCGGATCGTCGAATAGACCATCTTCAAGAAACGCCTTGACTACGCCTACGACGCCAAAGGAAACATCACCCTTCGCACCAACATCGCCGCTCAGCAGCTACACTGTTTACGAGTGGGACCACCGCAACCGCCTGGCCAGCGTCACCGACTACGACGTCTCTGACGTCAAACAACAGCAGGTCGTTTATGGCTACGACGCCTACAACAACCTGATCAGCCGCGACCTCGACAGCAACGGCGACGGTACTGTTGACCAGTCAGGCTACTTCATCTACGACAACGGCCAGATCGTGCTGCAGCTCGACAGCACCGGCGACGTCGAGCACCGGATGCTCTGGGGCGCCGCCGTTGATCAGATCCTGGCCGACGAAAACGACGCCGGCGACGTCCACTGGATGCTGACCGACAATCAGAACACAGTTCGCGACATCGCCGAGTACGACGACGCCACCGACACGACGAGCATCGTCAACCACATCGCCTACAGCGTCTTCGGCGAAGTGACGAGCCAGACCAACAGTTCCCTCGACGCCCTCCCGTTCTACTACACCGCCCGCTACTTCGACGCCGCGACCGGCCTACAGTACAACACCAACCGCTGGTACAACGCCGAGCTAAACCGCTGGATGAGCCAGGACCCGATTGGGTTTGACGCGGGGGATGCGAATCTGTATCGGTATGTGGGGAATGGGTTTGCGAATTGGGTGGATCCGAGCGGACTACGAGGAGGAGACTGGCTTGATTGGGCGGCATCATGGAGTCCGATAAGGGGTTTTGGAGGGGACCAGTATGATAATTATTTCACTTGGTCCCAACCCTTCGGACCGTCCAATCCCAGTCCAACTTCAAGTCAGCCAAGCAGCCCTGGAAGGCCCCAACCCGGTACGCAGGCTTCAATTCGATCTGACGTGGCAGAATTCGGCGCTGACTGGAAGGCATCTGATGAACAATTGAGACAGGAATTGCGGAATGGAAAGGACATCGGCGAGGCGTGTCAGCGGGAGTTTATTGACCTAGCTCCTGGCGTAGGACAAGTCGCGAATGGAATTGAAGCATTTTCGGGGGAGGAGTTTTTCACCGGGGAAAAAGTAGAAGGCATTGACAAGGGGATTCGAGGTTTTTCAGCAGCAGCTGGACCACTGGGTGCGTTTTCAGGAATGATGGACGACGGAGCCCAGGCTGCGCGAAAGGCGAGAAAAGTCGCGAACGCGACCGGAGATGTTCTTGACCCTGCTGCAGATGTAGCTAGAAAAGGGAAAAAAGTATCTGCAAAAGCCTCTGATGCAGCGGAAAAAATTGCGGATGTAAAGAAGGTTGGAAAGCATGTAGAATGCCCTGTTCCAAGCACCCCAAAGGTTATAAAGAACGGTCACTTGGCGGGAAAGACTCATCCCGTAACAGGCGTCCCTTTCGATCAAGATGGTTTTCCGGTGTTTCAATCGAATGGCAACGCCACTCTTCCGAAGGATTTGATTGGTTCAAAAATATCCGACACCAAGCAATTCCAAGAAGCAACGCGGCAACTGTGGGATCAAATCAAGGACAATCCCGCGCGACAACGGTTGTTTACAACGGAACAGCTTCAGCAAATCAAGCGGGGCAAGGCGAAGATTTCGAATTTCACTTGGCATCACCACCAAGATGGAAAGACAATGCAATTAGTTGATGAATGGACCCACAGCAAGACTGGTCACTCGGGTGGAAGACAAACTACTGGTGGACGTCGATAGGAGAATGAAAAGCGATGGCTGAAAGCTGTACAATTTACTGTAAGTTGTGGAATCTGAAAGAATTCGCCCGATTGCTCGACTCCTATTTTCCTTCGACTATTCCGACTTCTGATGATTTGACCATAGTACATGACAGTGATGGAAACCTTCGTCTAACTCAAAAGAAATTTCGTGAACCGGGTGATGATTTCTGTCGGCTATTACTTTCAACGTGCGCCTTTGTAGAAGGCTTGCCGAATGCCGACGCTGTCGTAAAGAAGTGGTTGGCTTCGCACGTTGAATCTTGCGAGTTGGTATTAGGTGTGGTTGCGGAACCAGCGTTCGATGCCGATGAACGTTTCCATGCTGTAGTTTTTGCAATTGCAAAGGCGTTCGATGGCGTTATTTTCAACGGCCACGAAATGCTGGACGCAAATGGTGTGACGTTATTAGCTACGTCTTGAAAGCAAGCAATCGAGAAACCAAAGGGGCCAAGGAACAAGTCCGCGGATCGGCAGCCGGACGATCGGCGACAACAACCAGATCTTCTCCGACGGCACGTACAACTACGCTTACGACGACGAAGGGAACATCACCCTTCGCACCAACATCGCCGACGGCAGCTACACTGTTTACGAGTGGGACCACCGCAACCGCCTGGCCAGCGTTACTGACTACGACGTCTCTGACGTCAAACAACAGCAGGTTGTTTATGGCTACGACCCCTACAACAACCTGATCAGCCGCGACCTCGACAGCAACGGCGACGGTACTGTTGACCAGTCAGGCTACTTCATCTACGACAACGGCCAGATCGTGCTGCAGCTCGACAGCACCGGCGACGTCGATCACCGGATGCTCTGGGGCGCCGCCGTTGATCAGATCTTGGCCGACGAAAACGACGCCGGCGACGTCCACTGGATGCTGACCGACAACCAGAACACAGTCCGCGACATCGCCGAATATGACGACGCGACCGACACGACAAGCATCGTCAACCACATCGCCTACAGCGTCTTCGGCGAAGTGACGAGCCAGACCAACAGTTCCCTCGACACCCTCCCGTTCTACTACACCGCCCGTTACTTCGACGAAGCGACCGGCCTGCAGTACAACACCAACCGCTGGTACAACCCCGAGCTAAACCGCTGGATGAGCCAGGACCCGATTGGGTTTGAGGCGGGGGATGCGAATCTTTATCGGTATGTGGGGAATGGGCATTTGAATGGGGTGGATCCGAGTGGATTGGATAAGTCAGATACAAACGAAGAAATTGAAATCAAAGGAGACGGCTTCTTTTTACCTCCGGTCTCTTGGCCAATTAAGTTTCTGATAACGGCCTTTTCTGGTGAAGCAAGTCGCTCAGGTGTTCTCGACAAGGAAATCATGGATCTGCAGCACAAGAGAGCAAATCAGCAAGGAAACCTAGACCAAGTATTTCACAAAAACCGCTTTCTTCGTTCAAACGAACTTTGCAGTGACATGGAGGGCTTGGCACACTTTGGAGTGGAGTCGCAAGCCGCAGTATTGGGCGGTGGATTCTTGCGTCCAAGTGGTGGCTTGACGAATGTAGTGGAAGAATCCTCCGATAGTTTTGGGCGTTGGTTTGCTCGGTATGGTGACGATGGAGCCGAAACATTTTCAGCACGACTATTAAATGGAGCAGACGAACTGGGGATCGCGTGGACCGACGATGTCGCCCAGCTTGCGGGCAATATCGCGGAAATACAATGTGCTGGTGGTCGAAATATTACGAAGATTAAAGGTTTAGCATCGGATGGAATTGAGAAATTAATCAAGGCGGGACGATTTAATTCAGATTTGTACGCCAAGCAATTGTCGCGTAAATTGGGTGGCACAAGGCGAATTGACGTAGTCAAGCGAACAGCCCAGGATGCTTGGGATATTACTGCAACTAGGATTGGAAATTGATGAATATCGACAATTGTGAAAACTGGCCATTCAACGTAAGTGATGCTGACATGAATTGCCCAGAAATCGCGGAGAAAATCGATTTTCTGAGGTCGGCTTCCGATGTTGGCGCAGAATCTTACAGATTTGGTATCAACAACTACGGCGCTAAATTGAACTGTCGTTCTGGTGCTATTCTCGAGCGAGGACGTAACCGATGGGAAATTCGACTTTCTCAAGATGATTTGCGCTATTTATCGGCCTTTGTCGGGAATTTCGTGGCTGCTGGTAATGCACTAACATTGTGGCTTAGAGGAGAGGCAACTGGGCAGATTCTTGACAACGTAAGTGAAAGTCTGATCGTGCCACCTGGACTGAAAGAGAGCTTTACTGTTTACGAAGCAGAACAAAAATAGGGAACACTGGTGCCGTTGCCACGGCCTTGCGTGGCAATGAATGCGGTCTGCGTTGAAGAGTCGTACAATGACCAAACCAGCCACTTCATCCACAACAACGGTCAGCTGCTGCTGCAGCAGACAGCACCGGCGATGTCGAGCAGCGGCTCCTCTGGGGCTCGGCCGTCGATCAGATCCTGGCCGACGAAAACGGCTCAGGCGACGTCTACTGGATGCTGACCGATCATCAGAACACGGTCCGCGATGTGGTGAAGTATGACTCTCTGGCCGATACGACCACCGTGGTCAATCACATCGCCTACAACGCCTTCGGCGAAATGACGAGCGAGTCCAACAGCAGCCTCGACACGCTCGACCTCTACTACACCGCCCGCTACACCGACGACGCGACCGGCCCTAAGGTGCAACGCAACGGTGTCCGCCACCTTCGCGAATTCGGTTAAGAGCATGTCCGTCCTGTGCAAAAAGTAAATTCGCGATATTTGATCGACTTGAGTAGTCCAAGAACCAGCGATGCAACGGTCGACGAATCGATGTCCCTGCGAGGGTTTTCGGTCGTGCTCCAGTTGGAGTGCTCCCCAAATCCTGATCCATTCGTTATGAAAGATCCAGAGCCAAAATTCTGGCGAAGGATTTTTTATGAGTAAGAAGCGACGTCGGCATTCGGCCGAACAGATCATCAAGAAGTTGCGG
>NZ_SJPF01000007.1:19063-20526 GCF_007859755.1 Blastopirellula retiformator
GTCGCTGTGCCGCTTCCACTCCAGTCGCTGCGCTCCTTCCGCTGCAGCGGCACAGCGACCCCACCCAATCGTTACCTGTTTCCCAAACCGATCTTTCATAAGGCTTGGTACAGAAAATGGGGGCAGGCCATGGGGAATGGGCATTTGAATTGGGTAGATCCGAGTGGGTTGGAGTCGTTCTGGCAATGGGCTTTTGGTGGAGACGATAAGTATTCGAGAGAAGCCCAACAGGGTGCAGCCCGACGCAGGAGAGCCCTGCAAGAACTCGGCGGTGCCCCAGCACATAAACGCCTAATTGAGCAAGCTCAATTCTCAGGAGATTTGGGACACGCGGTGTTGGACACGGCAGAAAATACCGCGATCGAGTTGGCAACAATTATTATCCCCGGACCGGCTGATGACGCGTGCGTGGATGCAGCACGTGCGCGGCGGATGAAGCAAGTAGCAGACGCCGCCGCTGATAATGCTCCACCCTCAAGTGCATTGAACAGTCTGTTTGGGTTGGGCAGAAACTCCAAAGCGCTGGTTAAGGTCCCCATTTCCGAAGCGTGGCAGAATGCTTGGCCTCGCATTTCGTACGTTGCGGATGACTGGGCAACCAAGGGTGCCTGGCCTGCCCCCATATTCACGTGGACAAAGTTGAGTTGGCCGTTCGCCCCGGCGAAAACGGAGCGATTGTGCTTAGGTCGGTCTTCTCCTCAACGAGTGCGTCGGATTACAAGCGAGCGTCCAAAATTGCAAGCGACGCCTTTCAGAGTATTGGATTTCGGCAACGTCTTCACAACGCAGCGGTTCGCGCGTTACAAAATGACCCAAGTTGCAAGAAAGGGGCGGAACTGCGATTCTTGGTTGCAGCACTACAAAAACTGGGAGTTTGAAACATGCCGGAAATGTCACTTATTCTCCAAGAAGGGGATATTGACCCATTGGCACTTGGAATGCCCCAAGACGTGGTCAAGAGTATTTTGGGAAATGCTGAAGGCGTCTACGAATCTGACGACACGACGATTGAAAAACGGGGACCATTTCAGCTTCGGTTTGAAGATGGAAAACTGCAGGCGGTCACTTGGTTACTTTTAAGTGCCGAAGATTCTCCATTCAAAATCGCAGGAAATGACAAGGGTTCACTCACTAAGCATACGTCGCTCTACAACTTCTTGGACTATTGCGAGGACCAGGGAATCTCGTGGGCAATCGAAAATAGCCAGAGCTTCGATCGGCAATTGGCAATCCGAACCTGCGGAAAGGTCGTGATAATTTTCGATCTGGATGCACAAGAGTTGCAAAGAATCGTAATAAAACAATAAACATCGGAGAAATCAAAGGGGACGGGAGCAATACCGTTCGGCACGCCATTTGCGCATTCAAATTAATTCCATTTCGCCGTGCCACAATGGCAGGGCGAAGCTTGGTTTCAACCTTCAATGCAGTGGCATTTTATCGTGCGGAAGTCTTCTAAAAAA